>JAHEIS010000086.1 GCA_024639225.1 Actinomycetes bacterium
CTTGGCCAGCATGGGCTTGATCGGGGGCTGCACCGGCAGATCCACGCCGCCAGCTTAGGTCAGAGGCCGCGCGGGGCACCACCCGGTCTCCGAGCCCTGCCGGCGACCTCTGAGCGAATTGCGGAGGACGCCGCGGACCGCTTGCTTGGGACTCGGCGACGGCGATGACCATGCCTCGGGTGTCGAGGCGGTCTGGCTCATGGCCGAGTCTCTCGGGGATGATGATCCCGCCCTGCGCGCCTATCCCGCCGCTCCCGTCCACGTCATTTTCGACGAGCCGCTCCTCGAGCGGCGGAGGCTCAGCGGCACGCGGCTCGGGTTTCTCAGCAAGCGCCTCGCCGATCTCCCGGTGCGGATGCTCCTCCCCTGGGCGCCGGGCAAGGTCTGCGCCGCATGTCGACCCCGGCGAGCCATGCCGAGGCGACACCGCACGGGCCTCGACACCTACCAGCGCAACTGCGCGGCAACCCCTTCACAGTCGGAGAGCGCATGAGCCTCGTCCCCCGCGAGAGGAACGACCTGTGCCCCGTTCGCATACGCGCGCTCGACCAGGTGCTCCATGACATGCGGCTCGCGTGCCCCCGTGCCGCCCGTGATCGAGACGGTCCCGTCATCAGCGACGACGCCTGCGGGCCGCGCGGAATCGTCGAAGAGCAAGACCGCGACGCGCCCGGCGACGAGAGCGCGGGAAACCTCCTGCATACCGCCCGCCCCGAGCCCGTCGGGTGAGGCGGCGCCCGAAAGCGCAGACTCGGCGGCACCGACGCGCCGCTCGGCGCGTCGCCGGTCGATGGCCGGCCGGGCCTCACGGACGATGTCGTCGTCCTCTCGGCCGGCGAGATTGGCATCGAGCGCGGCGACGGTTGCCGAGCACGCCGACGCAAGGTTCTTCTCGGCAAACGAGCGATGCTCCGCTCCGGCTGTCAGGACGATGTCGGTCCACCCCCGCGCGTCCGCGGTCTCGGCCGCCTGTGCGACCACCGACGAGATGAAGCGGCGGCGCCACTCGGCGTCGTGGGCTTCGACCTGCTCGAGATGAGTTGCGGCCTGCTGGCCCCTCGCGGGGTTCGCCGACGCCGGCCCGCGACGCTCGCGCGGGGTCTCGGGATCGGCGAAGCCCTCCCTCCATATCTCGGTGACACTGCCGAGGCAGCTCTCTAGGACCCGGGCGTGATCGCCGGCAAGCGCGACTATTCCGTACGCCGCGCCGCGGTCCAGCGCGGTGACGAGCGGTCGCACGAAGGGTCGCTCGGAGAGGACCGCCCTGGTCCGGAGTGGGAGGTCGAATGCGAACTCGCGGTTCATCTCGCGCGAGGCGAACATGACGCGGGTGCGCCCGCTGATTGCCGGATTGACGAGGTGGTTCATCCTCTCGTCGTCCAGCAGCTCGGTGATCAGCGAAGGGTCGACGTCGTCGCGACTCGCAATCGCTTTCAACTCATTCTTGAGGCGGACCTCGAATGCCGGCCTCTCGGCAGACTGCTCCGACGGGTCCGCGTCGACGTATATCGACAGCACGCCGGCGGCGGCGCGATGCGCCAGGAGGTCTGCGACATCGGCGGCCGTGGGGTGGTCAGGCATCCCGCGACCCCACGCGAACGTCGCCGTTCTCCAGCCCGCCCGGCGCCGGCGTGCGTGCACCGATCGTCCCGGCGTTTCCCGCTGCCCATCGCTGTTGGATCATCTGAACCCCTGGTAGGTGGTCTGCTCCCGGCCCGCGCTGCGGCGCGGCCGAAGTGTGGGCTCGGTCACTATCTACCCCGCTGCTTGGCGGGGAATTCGCACGCCATCTGCCTCACGGTCCCGGCTCAAGTGTAGGCGGATCACCGACCCCGCGGAGGGAGCCGTCAGCCGTCGGCATGAAGTTGGGTGCACCAGCGAGGGTCGCGACGAGGAGAAGGAGTGCCGGGGGTGTTTCGTCGTCCATGCGAGGTCGGAAACGCGGATTCCCCGCAATGCGCGCGACGTCCAAGGACCGCATTCAGGGGACTTGCCAACAGACTGATGGGTCGCGGCAAGGCGCTGCTCATAGATGCTTTCTTGCGGGATAGTGACCCCAAGCCGGAGAGGGGACTCGAACCCCTGACCTGCCGCTTACAAGGCGGCTGCTCTACCAGCTGAGCTACTCCGGCGCGGGGCCAAATCTAGCGACCCCGGCGCGGTCTACGGAGCCGGCCGCTCCGCCTCGTCGGCCGCGGACGGCCCGGCCAAGCGGATGGTGCCGGCGAGCGCCATCTCCCCGATGACCGTGCCGGGGAAGAACGCCGCGGTCGAGAGGGTCTGGTTGAGGAGCGAGGCCGCCTCACGGGTGACCACCACAGGGATGCCCTGGAGGCGGAAGGTGTCGCCGCTGTCGGCGCGCACGCCCTGCGACCACCAGAGATTGAAGAACGGGCGCGTGCCCTCGAACCCCGTCACGTAACCGTCGAGGGTGCCGTTGCTCACGTTGATCCGCGGGCGGCGGATCTCGAGCTGGCCGCTGTCGGTCGCGAAGCGGATGCCGCCCCGGTGGCCGATGTAGCCGTCGAGGTAGATGGTCCCCGCCTCGGGATCGACGGGGCCGAACTCGAGGCAGTTCACCCGATAGGAGGTGGCGACGGTGAGCGCGACGTTGTCGCCGCGGCGGGTCGTCGGCCAGACGGTGCTGGTGTACACGCCGCGCTTCTCCAACTCCTCCCGTGACCGCGTGAGGTCGAGGCGGGTTCCGCGGACGTCGACCAGGCAGTCACCCGGTCCGAGACCGCCCTCGGGACGGGAGGGGTTGGGGTTCGCCTCCTCGAGGCGCTCGGCTCCCGGATCACGAGCCTCGGCGGTCGCTGCGGCCACCTCTGGCGGGTCGTCGGAATCGTCGCTGATCGAGCTGGCAAGGAGCCATCCACCGACGAGCATCCAGACGAGCAGGGTGATTCCGGCGAGCCAGAAATGTCGCGCCGGGCGCGACGGTTTCGCATCGTCCATTCGCGCTCATGCTCGCTGCCGGCGCCCGCGCGTGTCCACGCGAAACGGCTAACCGAATGGGCAGTTTTTGGGGTCTCGCCGGCCCGCGGATGCCTTGGGGATGTCCCCTATCGCGCGAGGGCAGGTCCCCATGGTGGGGCGCGCGTCCTAGGAGGAACATCACTGTCACAACCCGACAAGGAGTTCCCGATGAATCACCCCGTCACGGTCACGGTCACCCGGACCACACACCGCCCTCGCAAGGGGATCCTCATCCGCCTGCTCGCCGCCATTCCACTTCTGGTCTGGGGCTACGTCTGGGGCATCGCCGCAATCGTCGCGGCCCTCGCCAGCTGGGTCAGCACCCTCTTCACGGGCCGGTCGCCTGAGTTCCTGCACGCCTTCATCGCCCGCTACATCCGCTACGTGACCCAGAGCCTCGGCTACCTGTCGATGCTCGGTGAGCGCTTCCCCGGCTTCCTCGCCGACGGACCTGCTGATGCCGACTTCTCCGTCTCCGGACCGCGGGAGCAGAGGCGCTCGACGGTCGGATTCCGCCTGATCCTGGCGGTGCCGATCATCATCCTCTTCGACGCCCTGCAGACGGTGTGGCTCATCGTTGCCGCCTTCGGCTGGGTCATCGTGCTCTTCACCGAGGAGTTGCCGGTTGGCCTGCGCAACGTCGGCGCGTGGATCCTGCGCCTCCAGGCGGAGACCCTCGCCTACCTCGGGCTCCTCACCGAGCGCTACCCGCGCATCGACGTGAACCCGCCCGTCGCCCACGCGGCCGCCTACTAGGCAGCCGCTGTGCGGGTCGGCCCGTCAGGGGCCGGCCCGCTACGGCGACGGGGTGAAGACCCAGTCGTTGTCGATTGCGCCCATGTGGCAGCCCCAGCAGACCTGGTCCTGGGCCAGCACCGTGTAGGGCGACTGCGGATCCGAGCGCGAGTACTCGATGTACTCCCAGTCACCGTGCTCAGGATCGACGCCGGCGACCTTGCGCATGATGGCGACGATCGCGGCCTGGTCTCCCCCGCGCTCACCCTCCTTCACGACGACGGCGCCGTCGGGGAAGGTCGCGCCCTCCCGGTCAGCGGTGGCAAAGACGTTCTTCACGCCGCCGTGCGGGGCTCCGCTGTTCTCGGGGATCTCCAGCGAGACCAGCCCGCTGAAGTCGCGGTAGCCGGCGGTGTAGTCGGGAAGGCCAGGCTCAGCGACGGCGGCCGGGGGCTCGGGCTCCGGCTCCGGGGCAGGTTCGGGATCCGGCTCGGGCATCTCAGCGGCCGGGGTGCTCTCGTCCGCCGGCGCGTCGGCAGAGGCGCCCTCGTCCGAGTCGTCGGAGCAGGCGGCGAGACCGAGCACGAGAGCGATCAACAGGGCGAGTATGGGCATCAGCGGGCGTGTCATGTCGGCGACCCTAACCGAGGTCGGGGCCTCAGCGAAACGGCATCCATGCCAACTCGGCGCCTGCCGCAAGATCGCCATCGCCCTCGGGCACCCGGGCCAGCACATCGGCCACCAGAGACGTGACCGCGTGCGAGGCCTGACGGGACAGCGGCTCGAGGCCGGCCTCGCCCATCCGGCACCGGATCAGCTCCTCACGGGGCGTCGCTCGCGGATAGTCCACGGCCAGCGGCGCTCGTCGCCTCCAGCCGCTGTCGGCGCCCAGCAGGGGACGGCCGAAGACATGCATGCCGACCACCGCCGAGACCGTGTTGCCGGGCAGACCGAGCACGCGAGCCCCCGGGGCGGCGCCGAACCAGAGCGGACTGCCCGGCCGTGCCCGAACTCCCCAGAAGACCCTCTCCAGACCGGCGGCCTGGAACGCGGGCCGCAGGTGGTCATGGGGCCCGACCGACACGCCACCGGTCGTCACCAGCACGTCCGCCACACCCAGAAGCCGGCGCACGGCATCCTCGGTCGCCGCGCGATCGTCACCGACCGTCTCGGCGGCAACCAGCTCCCCTCCCGCCGCGGTGATCTGCGCCGCCAGCGCGGGGGTGTTCCCATCGTGGACCTGCCCCGGGGCCAGGCGCTGCCCCGCCGGGCGGACCTCATCGCCACTCATCAGCAGGGCGACGCGAGGGCGAGCGTGGCACACGACCTCGGCGACACCGGCACCGGCGAGGGTGGCCAACTCGGGGGCGGCGAGCATCCGTCCCGCCGGCAACAGCTCTGCTCCGGCGGCGATGTCGCCCCCCGCCGGGCGGACGTGATCCCCGGGACCGACCGGACCGTCGATGAACAGCCGCTCACCGTCACGCGTCACGCGCTCGAGCGGCACCACCGCGTCAGCATCGTCGGGCAGCACTGCCCCGGTGGAGATCGCGACGGCCTGCCCGACCTCGAGCACGTCCGCCCACGGCGCACCGGCGCGGCTCTCGCCTACTTCGACCCGCAGGGCGTCACCGTCTTCGGCACGCACTGCCCAGCCATCCATCGCCGAGTTGGTGAACGGCGGCACCGGACTCGCCGCCCGGACCGATTCGGCCACCCTCCGGCCCGCCGCGTCAGCCACCGGCACGCGCTCCGCCGGAGGTGCGACGGCGTGGGCGGCCAGATGCTCGAGCGCCTCGTCGACGCTGATCATGTCGCGGACCTCGTCCACGTCGTCGGCTACCAGGCCGCCGCGGCGAAGACCGCCGTGGCGTCGAGCCGTGCCCGGACACGAAGGCCGTTGCGGGTGCGCAGCGCCCGGCGCAGAGAGCGGACGCGCGCCGAGGACCGCTCCGCCGAGCGGCGGCTGACGCGGCCGGAGGAGATGGCCGCCGCCAGCGTGTCGGCGGCCCGGGCCCCGGCGGAGTAGCTGTTGGCGTAGATCAAGAGGTCGGTCCCCGCGCGAGCGGCCCTCAGGGTCGTCGCCCGCGGTCCGATGCGGGCGAGCGCGGGAGTGTCGAGAGCGTCTGAGATCGCGACGCCACGAAAGCCCCGGCGTCGCCGCAACTCGACCGTGGCGATCGCGCCTGACAGCGCGGCCGGACGGCGATCGAGGCGGCGGTAGATCACCGTGCTCAACATGGCGAGCGGTACGTCCTCGTCGATCAGGCGCTTCCATGGAGCGCCATCGATGCGGCGCAGGGTGGACGGCGAAATGCCCAGCGAGACCGGTTCCTCATCGGTGTTGCGCCGCGCCGGTCCGAAACCGGGGAAGTGCTTTCCGGTCGCCGCGACCCCGGTAGCGCGCAGTCCACGAGCGTAGGCCGCCGCCTGCGTGGCGACGTCGGCCGGATGGCGTCCGAACGCCCGGCGCTGGCGTTCGATGACCGATCCTGGGCGGGCGACGTCGGCGACGGGCGCCAGGTTCACGTTCACGCCCAGCGCGCGCAGGCGTGCACCCGCACGTCGGCCCACACCCTCGATCGCGGTCGTGCCTCGGCGCCCGAGCGCCTGCGCCGACGCGCTCGGTGCCCCCGGTACGCGGCGGACGAGACCACCCTCCTGATCGACCATGATCAGCAGCGGCTCACGGCGGGCGGCCGGAGGGCGAGCATTCTGCAGCTGCCGGGTGAGTCGCCGTAGCTGGGGCGCGCTCTCGATGTTCCGGGAGAAGAGGATCACTGCGCCGGCCTCACCCCGCCGGATGCGCGCCAGCAGATCGGCGGGCGGGCGGGTGCCGTCAAACGCGAAGACGATCCGCTCGCCCGCCAGCTCGGCCGGGGTCGCCGCGGCGAGGGTCGCGGGACAGGTGCCGAGGGCGAGTGCCGCCAGGGCGCCGGATGCCAGGAGTTTTCTCCGCACCTACCGATCATCGCTGATCGTCCGCCGGAAGGGAAAAAGTCCCGCGTGACGCAGGAAACAGGGCCCACCCCGAGCACCGGTGCCGACCGCATGCCTTTCTACCCTCTCACGCTGTATGTCACTCCCGACGCCGCGTCCTCCCAGAAAGCCATCGCGGAGGTGCGCCGTCTCTGCGACGAGCAGCCCTGGGGGTGGGAGCTGGAAGTCGTGGACGTCAGCTCCGCGCCCGAGCGCGCCGCCTCCGACGAGGTCGTCTGCGTACCGACGCTTCTGCGACACACCCCCGACGGCACCGTCCGACTGGTCGGCGACCTGGCCGACCGCGACGCCGTCCGCCGGGCGCTCCAGCACTCCTGAGCGCCGCCGGAGCGGGCATTGAGCTCGCGCCTGCCCGCCGCCACCCGGCCCCGGGGGGTGGTGCCGGACAGCCTGCTCGAAGCCCTTCCCGACGGCGTTCTCATGCTCGATGCGGGCGGCCGCGTCGAGTGGGCGAACCCGGCGGCGGCGGAGCTGCTTCGGGTCTCGGGACCGCAGGCCCTTCTCGGCCGGCCGTTCGGGCGCGTCATGACGACCGACGGGTCAGCCCGGCTCTCGGCTCCGGGTGGCGCCGACGCGCCCGCACTGGAGGTTCGCCAGCACGTTCTCGAGGACGATGGGCGGACGGTCCAGGTCGTGACGCTGCGGGCCGCGGCGGAGGACGGCGCTCCCGGGGCCGGTCTGCGCGACGATCTCACCGGCCTGCCCAACCGCACGCTGTTGACCGACCGCATCGAGCGCCTGGCGGCCCGGCTGCGTCGACGCGGTCGGCCCGGGCGGTTCGGCGTGCTCTACATCGATCTCGACCGCTTCAAGGAGATCAACGACGCCCTCGGGCACGGCACGGGCGACCAGCTGCTGGTCAGCGTGGCCGACCGCCTGGAGGCCTGCCTGCGTCCCTCGGACACCGTCGCGCGGATCGGCGGTGACGAGTTCGCGGCGCTGCTGACCGACGTCCCCCGCTCATCGGGCCTCGCCCGGGCCGCCCGGCGAATCCTGAACGCGTTCGAGGAGCCCTTCCGTATCAACGGTCGCACCATCCACGTGGGCCTCAGCATCGGCGCGACCCTGGCGGTCCGCGAACGGCGGGCGGAGGAATTGCTGGACGAGGCCGACCAGGCGCTCTATGCCGCGAAGGCCGCCGGTCGAGGGCGGATGCAGATCTTCGACCTGGAGATGCACGAGCGCGCGCAGCAGCGCATCGGGCGCGAGGAGGGGCTCCGCAAGGCCATCCGGACGGGGTCACTCGACCTCGCCTTCCAGCCGATCGTGGATCTGGGCACCGGGTCGGTCATCGCGCTGGAAGCTCTCCTGCGCTGGCCCGGCGAGACCGACAGACGCGAGGGGAGCACTGCCGAGCTGATTCGCACCGCCGAGGAGATCGGTGTGATCGGTCAGATCGATCTCTGGGTGCTGGAGACCGCCCTGGAGCACCTGGCGTCATGGCAGGGACTACCCGGGTGCGGCGAGCTCGCTGTCCACGTGAACCTCTCCGGCGGGGATCTCATCGACATGACCCTCGCCGACCGGGCCCTGGCCGTTCTGGAGCGCCTCGGTCTGAATCCGAGCGCGCTCCGGATCGAGATCGGCGAGGACGTCGTCTCTCGCGAGGGCGATGACGCCACCGAGGTCCTGTCGCGGCTCGCGGACGCCGGCGTCGGCATCGTCGCCCACAACTACGGGCGCGGCGCCTCCGCCCCCCTGCGCCTGCGCCAGTTGCGTGCGGGAGGCGTGAAGATCGACCGGAGCTTCGTCGCCGACGACCCTCAGATGCTGACCTCCCTCGCCGCTCTGGCCCGGGGCCTCGAGATGCGGGCAACCGCGGAGGGCGTGGAAACACGAACGGCGGCCACGCGGGCCGCCGAAGTGGGCTGCGACAGCGGTCAGGGGTTCTACTTCTCCCCTCCGCTGCCCGCGGATGCCGTGGGGCCCGCCCTGTCGGACGGGCCACTCACGGTCCGCTGGTAGCTACCGCCCCGGGTCGACCCCGGGGCGGAGACTCATCGCGGTGAGCAGTTCAGCTGGACCTCTGCCGAGCAGGTGTCTCGGCCCGCGTTGCCGTTGGCGCGGTCGTTGCCGCGGCCACCGACGAGCGCGTCGCTGCCGGTGTCACCGGCGAGCGTGTCGTCGCCGAAGTTGCCGAGCACCACGTCGTTGCCGGCGCCACCACGGGCTCGGTCATTGCCGACGCCGCCGTCAATGCGGTCGTTGCCGGGGCCTCCGCGGAGGACGTCGTCGCCGGCAAGGCCGAAGACCCTGTCGTCGGCCGATCCGCCGTAGAGCTCGTCGAGGGCCTTGCCACCGATGAGGGTGTCGGCACCCGCCGTACCCCAGATCGAATCGCGGCCGTCGCCGCCCTTGAGGATGTCGTTCCCCGGCCCGCCGATGATGCGGTCGACGCCGTTGAAGCCGTTCACCTCATCGTTGCCGCCTCCGCCGTTGATCTGGTCGTCTTCCTGGCCGCCGTGGATCCAGTCCGGCCCGTTGTCACCCCGGAGGATGTCGTTGCCGCGACCACCGGCGATCCGGTCGGCGCCGTCGCCGCCCAGAATCCGGTCGGCGGAGGCGCCACCGATGAGGCGGTCGCTTCCGTCCTCACCGATGAGGAGGTCGTTTCCGTTGTTACCGACGACCCGGTCAGCGCCGGTGCCGGCACAGATGATGTCGTCGCCGGCGAGCCCGCGAATCGTGTCGTCGCCACCGAGGCCGACGATGACGTCGTCGCCCGGGGTGCCGCGCAGGTTGTCGGGGCCCTGGGTTCCCACGATCGTCGCCGTGCGTCCGGCACAGGTGATGCCGGTCTCGTGCGACGAGACAGAACCACCGACCGCAACGGTCGCCGTGGCGCCGAGCGCCGCACAGAGCGCGACGATTCCGAGCGCACCAGCCGTGCGTCGCCGCATGATCTGTCTGCTCATGTCCCTCTCCTCAATTTGGTGTGGATATCGACCGACCCGGTCTCGGGTCGCGTCGGATGTGTGTTCCCGTGCCGTGACCCGAACGGGTCGCGGGTGCCCGGACGGGCGCCCCGGTACGAGCTGTGGCGAGTCCCTCTTCGTCGGCCCCCGATCGCTGCCTCCCGAAAGCGCAAAGCCCGTTGCACCCGTCGGATCGCGTTGCAGCTCAGCCCGATGCGCGGGCGCGGGCGCCGAGGCGGGATCCGGCCATCGCCTGAGGCCCGAAAACCCTCTGCGCCAGCGGGTCCTCCGCGCGATCAGGCCGCCCGACACGGCGATCCCGGGCGGCGGGACGCCGGGAAACACTGCCGGCGCCAATCGCCAGAAACCCCGGTTGGGATATCAGCCTGAGGCGCTCCGACGCGGCCCGTTGACAGGAGACGCCACCGGAGAAGGATCAGCGGCGGCGGGTCTCCCGCGAAAGGGAAGGGTCGACGCTGCTTTGTCGCCCGCCCGGGAGTTCGGCCTCGACCTCGTCGAGATGGCCGCTGATGCGGTCGACCTTTCGAGAGATCTTGTTCAGCTCATCCCGGGGATCCGGGATCGAGCGGACCAGCATCGTGAGCGCGGCGACCGCCAGCCCACCGGCGATCAGTGCAGCCCCGACGACCAGCATGAGCATCCACTGCCAACGTTCCTCAAAACCGCTGGATGCCACGGGGACGATCGCCGCCAGCACCACGAGCACGAGGCCCACCAGGAAGACGAGGCCGCCGAACATCCCCGAACCGGCTCCCCGCGACTGCCCGCCCATGCTCTCCTCCCGGTCCGACCGACACCCGAGGCGCTCCGGGCGGCGCGAGGATAACCCAGCCGGACCGCGGTGGTCACCCCGACGGCGTCAGGGGCACGGGCCGACGTCCACGGCCACACCGAGGTGGTCGGACTCGGCGATCGAGAAACGCTCAGGGTTCGCCGCGCACCAGAACGAGGGACGCAGGATGTGGTCGATCCGCAGGACCAGCGCCGGCCAGAGGGGAACATCCGCGCGAGACGTGCCCCCCGCCCAGTCGCTGCGCATCGCGTCGCCGAGCACGGAGCGGAACGCCCGGTATCCGCCCCCACGATCGGTCGCGTTGAGATCGCCCGCGACGACGACCGGGAGGCGCTCGGCGCGAATGCGCTTGACCGCGTCGTCGATCACATCCCGATGCGTCGCGGGAGACACGCTCTCGTCGCGGTCGTAGGGGTGTGGCCGCGGAACGTGGAGCCCGTAGAGCACGAAGGGCCCGCCGGGCCCTTCGACGCGGACGCGCATTCCGGGCAGGTTCTGGGGCGTCCGGACGGCGCTGAGTGGCGCCTTGCTGAAGATGCCGATGCTCGGCGGGGTGATGCCCCACGGCGCGCGTTCGGAGGTGCGTTCGAGGATCTCGACGTGGGGGAAGCGCTCCTGCAGCGTGCGCTGGAGATTCCAGGTCATCTCACTCACCACGACGACGTCGTAGCCGCCGGCGGCGAGCTCGCGCGCCTGGCGGATACCGTGCTCGTCGAGGTCGGCGACGTTGGCTGCGGCGATGCGCAGGCCGACCTCCGGCGCGGGGCCGCCGACGGGACGCAGCGGCAGGAACACGGCGAAGAGCCCCATGAGGATCGTCAGCGCGGACGCCGCAAGCCAGTGCGGATTTCGTGTGACAGCGGCGACGACCGCCCAGGCGAGGGCGATGACCCCGACGCCGATCGGCAGGCCGGCCGCCAGGAGGTCCGCCCAGTCGTTGACATCGCGCACCACGAACCAGAGCCACGGCACCAAGCCGAGCGCGACCGGAATGCGCCACGCGTGCCACTCGGGCACCTTGTAGCGAATCTCTGTGCTGTCAGTCACCGGTGGGGGATCTTTGCAGG
>JAHEIS010000008.1 GCA_024639225.1 Actinomycetes bacterium
GTTGATCTCGGCGCGGAGGTCACTCTCCTCGGTTCCGATCGGGCGGATCAGGAGCGCCCAGGCGGCGACGGCGATGATGAGAAAGCCGAGGATGATCACGGCCTCGACGGGGATCTTTTTCGTCACGACGTTCTCCCGGGGGTGACGGAGGCGGACACGGAGAATTGGACGACCTCGGTGTCGCCGATGAGCGTTCCGCCGCTGGACTCGAGCCGGACGTCCTCGAGCTCCCGGAGGGCGCTGAGGCGCCCCATCAGGACCGCGAGGGTCTCGTGGTCATCGGCGAAGCCGTTGAGTGAGACCGAGTGCAGGCTGTCAGCCGGGTCGACAGGGGTGGCAGGCGCTACCGGCGCGGGAGCGTCGTCGCCCTCGCCCTCGCCCGTGGCCGGGGGTGGCGCCGGGGCAGGGGTATCGTCGCCCGAAGGAACGGCGGTCGCCATGCTCGTGAACCAGGTCTCTTCCGGAGCCACTCGGGAGATGCTTCCGAGCACCCGGTCCCACGAGACGCGCTCGGTGAGCACGCCCGCGATCGCGGTCTCCCGAAAGAGCTGGTCGGCGAAGAGGGCGTTCTCATTCGCATCGGGGGCGGCGCCGCCGATGGCCGGGGGCGGCCGCTCGAGGATCTCCTGGAGATCGTCGCGCTCGGCGATCGCGTCGTCGCGGTCACTGCTCGCGCTGACGTAGAGAAGGCCGAGGCCGGCAATCCCGGCGAGCACGACGCCGACGGCGACGAGCTTGCCGACGCCGACCGTCGGGGTCTTCTCGACGACCGTGGGCTGGGGCGCCAGGTTGAACGGGCGCATGAGGCCGGCGCCGACGACAGGTGCGTCAGAGCCGCGGCGGCGGCGGCGAAAGAGTGACCGGCCCGAGCGCTCGGGCCGGGGCGTGATGCTGCCTGCCTCCTCCGAGACGGTGGCCGCCGACTCGTTCTCAGCGTCGACGACCTCGTCGGTCGCGGCGCCCTCGTCCTTCTTCTTGCGGCGCGGAAGCCGGAATCGGCGCTTATCGCTCATCGGCGATCCCCAGTCCGATCGGGACGACCATGTCCGGCCCGCACTGGGCCGCGTCGTCGGAGGCGTTGTCGGGAAGGGCGTCGCCGGCTTGGGCCACGCGGAAGGGCACGCCCAGGAGGTTCGACAGCAGCTCGGGCAGTCCGGTCAGCTGAGCGGTGCCCCCGGCAATCACGAACTCGCGGATCGCCAAGGAGCCGTCGAGCCCCTGGTAGAACTCGAGCGAGGAGACGAGCTCGCTGAGGAAGTTGGAGATGGCCAGCTCGATGGCCGTGGCGACCTCGTCCTTGTCGCCGTCGGCCAGCGGACCGATCACGGCGGACCTCTTGAGCTCCTCGGCCTCATCCTCCTCCACGTCGAGCGCTTGGGCGACCGCGCGGGTCAGCGTGGCGCCGCCCCAGTCGATCACGCGCGTGAACTCACACGTCGTGCCGTCAGTGACGGCGAGGATCGTGCGTTCGGCGCCAATGGCCAGGGCGACCATCCCGGTGCCATCAGCCTCAGGTGCCTCGCGCCAGGCGGGATTGAGCGCTCGCAGGAGCGCCATCGCCTCAAGGTCGATTCCCAGCAGCGTGATGCCCGCCTCATCGCAGGCGTCGGCGAAGACTTGGACGAGGTCCTCGTAGACCACCGCGACCAGGACATCGTAGACAGCGTTGCCCTCGTCGTCGTCGCGGATCGCGAGCACATGGTAGTCGAGTACGGCCTCTGTCACGGGAATCGGCAGGGCCTGCTGTGCCCGGAACACGACCGCGTCGCGCAGGTTCGCCGGATCCTCGACGCCTTCGACCTCGAGCCGGCGGATACCGATGCGGTTGCTTCCGATTCCGAGGCGGACACGGTTGGTGGGCAGCTTGGCCTCGCGGAAGAAGTCGCGGAGCGCGGCGCTGAGGGCCGTGAGATCCTCGACTTCTCCGCTCCGGACCAGGCCGGGGGGCATCTTGCGGCTCGCGGCCTGCAACAGCTCGGGCTCATCACCGGGGATCACCCGGGCGGCGGCAAGGCGCGAGGACCCGATCTTCAGGCCGACAACATCGGCGGGCATCAGTTTCTCCCTGCAGTGCGAAGGCGCGCGGGCGCGCTTCCGCCGTTGGTGGGCGTGAACGACGACTCGCCGTCCTTGAGCAGGCCCTTGAGCTCGTCGTGGCGAGTGGTCGCCCCGAATGCGCTCTCGGGCGCGACGATTCGGCGGGACACGAGGTCGGCCAGCGACTGTTCAAGGGTCTGCATGCCCTTGTTCGAGCCGGTCTGGATCAGGGAGTAGACCTGCTCCAGCTTGGCCTGCCGGATGAGGTTGGAGACGGCGCTGTCGGGGATCATCACCTCGACCGCGGCGACCCGGCCCGCGCGGTCGACCCGCGGGAGCAGCGTCTGGGACACGACGCCCCTGAGCGTGCCGGCGATCTGGGTGCGGATCTGCGACTGCTGGGCCGACGGGAAGACGTCGATGAGCCGGTCGACCGACGACGGGGCATCCTGGGTGTGGAGGGTGCCGAAGACGAGGTGGCCGGTCTCGGCGGCGGTGAGCGCGATCGCGATGGTCTCGAGGTCGCGCATCTCGCCGAGGAGGATCACGTCCGGGTCCTGGCGCAGCGCACCCCGCAGCGCCTCGGAGAATCCGGCGGCGTCGGTGCCGACCTCGCGCTGATTGATCATCGCGGTGCGGTGCTGGTGCACGAACTCGACCGGATCCTCGATCGTGATGATGTGACACGGACGCGTGCGGTTGATCAGGTCGATCAACGAGGCGAGCGTCGTCGACTTGCCTGAACCGGTGGCTCCCGTGACGAGGACGAGCCCGCGCGGGAGCTTGGCGAACGAGGCGATCGACTCGGGCAGACCGAGCTCCTCGACGGGGACGATCTCGTCGGGGATGACGCGGAACGCCGCGCTCAGCGACTCGCGCTGGAAGTAGCTGTTCACACGGAAGCGGGCGACGCCCGGCAGGGCGTAGGAGAAGTCGACCTGGCGGTCGTTCTCGAGCGTGGACTGGAGGCGGCTGCCGAGAATCCGGTAAAGCAGGGTCTCAGTGCCCTCCGGCCCGAGCTTCTCGTAGCCGTCCATCGTCCTGAGGTCGCCGTTGACGCGCATCTGCGGCGGAAGGCCCGCCGTGATGTGGAGGTCGGATGCGCCCATCTCCACGGCTTGTGCGAGGAGGACCTCGACGGACATCTGGCTCTGGTCTGTGGGTTCGGTGCTCACGGGTCTTTCTCGGGAGACGTGCCGGCGGGGGGTTTCCCGCGACGGTCCAGGTATCGGCAGCGCGATACCCGACCTGAAGCAGGCGCCTCAGGAGAGTGACGGCCCGGGTGGGCAGTCCCTCTAGATCGGCTCATCCGACTCAAGGTCGCCCTGATGGGGGCCGATCACCCGAGAGTCAAGCCCGATCCACGGGCACCCCTGACAAGGAGCACATCGTTCTCATGATTCAGAAGCTCAAGGAGCGCATCGCCGCGCTTCGTTCCGAAGACGGGTTCACGCTCACCGAGCTGCTCGTCGTGATCATGATCATCGGCATCCTGCTGGCGATCGCCATTCCGTCCTACCTCGGCTTCCGCCAGGACGCCAATGAAACCGCGGCGCAGTCCAACGTCCGCGCCGCCATCCCCGCCGTCGAGACCTACTTCGCCGACAACGGCACCTACGTCGGCATGGACCTCGCCGCCCTCCAGGCGATCGACGCCGGTATCCCGGCCATCACGATCGCCTCGGCCGCGGCGAACACGTACTGCGTCGAGATCACCAACGGTGGTCAGACTGCCAGCAAGGACGGCCCCCAGGCCGCCATCGCTCTCGCCGCCTGTTAGGCCTGAGCACTCAGTAGTCACCTCAGAGGGCGCGGTCTCCGCGCCCTCTGTCGTTTTCCCCTCAAGTTGCCCAACTCTTGAGCCGATCAGTGGAGTGAGATGTCTACTCAAAACGCAAAGAAAACGGGCCTGAGCCTGTGCGTCGTCGCCGCCGCCGCGGCAGCCTTCGCGGCCGCCGGCCCGGCGCTGACCGCGGACGACGATCCCGTCCCCGCCCCGACCCCCTCCGCCGTCGCTCCCGAGCTGCCCAAGACGCCGCCCGTCCTGGTCAAGGCGATCCGCCAGAACCAGGTGACGGTCGTGGCGATCCACGCCACAAACGCGATCTTCGACGAGCTCGCCCTACGCGAGGCACGCGCCGGCGCCGCTCGGGCGTCCGCCAAATTCATGACCATCGACACGCGTAAGGAGAAGGTGATCGCGGCGTGGGTCAAGCGCTACCCGCAAGTCACCGGCTCCCCCACCATCCTCGTGTTTGGTCGCGGCTCTGAGGAGCCGATCAGCAGTCTGACGATCTACAGCGACCGCGAGGTCGTCGCGCAGGCGGTCACCAACGCCCGCGTCCGCGTGATCGCCGCCGCCCAGCGCAAGGCCAAGGCCAAGGCGAAGAACGCCCAGAAGAACACGAGCAAGGGCTGACCCCCGCCTCACGCCTCAGAGGCGCCCGGCACAGCGAGCCACCCCACGGGGTGGCTCGTGTCGTTGTGGACCGGACGACCGCTCGCGGGTTTCCTGCCCGGTGAGCGCCTTGCCGAGATGCAAGCCCCCCAACGCGAGCGCCATACCGGCGAAGGCGCGGGCGGCACGGCAGAGCAGATTCACCCCGCATCTCCTGGCCGTCCTCGCCGGAGACGGAGTCCCCACCGCCCGAGGTCGCCAACCCGTCGTCGGCGCGGCGCACGAGAGGACCGTGGCGATGCCAGCGGTCGCGCCATCGATGGCGGTCGTGTGATGCCCCAGCGAGACGCCGAGACCTCGATCGGCCGGTGGGGACTCGGCGCCGGGTGTCCCTGAACCTCGCCGCCGCCGGGCAGGAGGCTTCGGGGGTTCCGCGAGCGCCGTGGTGCGTATCCCGTCGGCCGGGTGATCAGAGACGACCGCCCTGGTGGTCCCCGCGGCGTGGGATTTGAGCGTGCGGCTCTCGGGCGCAGCGCGAGTCTCCCGCGGTGGACGAGGCGTTCTACCCCGTCCCCGGGCCGGCTTGAGGACCAGATCGCGACGTCACCGGCTCCTCTGACCGCGTCGCGTTGATCGTCACCTGCCAAGCCATCGGCGACCGCTCACGGCTCGTGTCTGCCGAGCCGACGGGGGCTGCGTCAACCGCGACGCACCCGGCGTTCGGGGATGAGCGTTCGCCGGCGGCGCGTCGACCGATGCACTGCGCATACACTCGCCGCGCCGCAACCGGAACGACCGGACCGGACACCGGCACGACCGGAGCGCTGAGCTCGTGTCACGCCCGACTGGTGGGCGAGCGGCTGCTCAGCCTTCGGTGATGACCCGGCCGAGTTCCTCGAGAGAGGTCTCACCGTTGATCACCAGGCTCAGGCCGGCCTCCCAGAGGGTGGCCATGCCCTTGCGGCGCGCGGCCTCCTCGATGACGTCGCGGTTCGCCGAGGAGGATGCGAGACGTTCCATCTCGTCGTCCATCGCCATGAACTGGTACACGCCCGTCCGGCCCTTGTAGCCGCTCTTGCCGCAGGAGGAACACCCGCCGGCCCGCTGGATCGGTCCGGGGAGTCCGTCGGGGGCGACCGCGGCGAAACCGGCCGCCTCGATCTCGGCCTCGTTCGGCTCGTACGGTTGCTTGCACTGGTCACACAGTCGGCGCACGAGGCGCTGCGCGAGGACGCCGCTGACGGCCGCGCCGACGAGAAAGGGCTCGACGCCCATCTCGGTCAGGCGGGTGATGGCGCCCGGGGCGTCGTTGGTGTGGAGCGTCGAGAGGACGAGGTGGCCGGTGAGGGCCGCCTCGATCGAGATCTGGGCCGTCTCGCCGTCGCGGACCTCACCCACCATCACGATGTCCGGGTCGGAGCGCAGGATCGAGCGGAGCGCGGAGGCGAAGGTCAGGCCGGCCCGGGCGAGCACCTGGACCTGGTTGACGCCGTCGATGCGGTACTCGACCGGGTCCTCGACGGTGATGATGTTCCGCTCGGGCGTGTTGACCAGCCCGAGGCCCGCGTACAGGGTCGTGGACTTACCGGATCCCGTCGGGCCCGTGACGAGCAGGGCGCCGGTCGGCGTGGCCAGCAGATCGCGGACGCCGTTGAGGGGATCGGGGGGCAAGCCGAGGTTGTCGAGCGTCGGCGAGGACCGGCTCTTGTCGATGAGCCGCATGACGATCTTCTCGCCCTCGACGGTGGGAAGGCTGGCGACACGGATGTCGAGCGCCCGGCCGGCCGACTCGCTGCTCAGCGAGATGCGCCCGTCCTGCGGCTTGCGCCGCTCGGCGATGTCAAGCTTCGCCTTCACCTTGATGAGGGTCGTCAGCCCCTCGGAGAGGCGCTTGGGGACGCGCTGCGTCTCGGCGAGGACGCCGTCGACGCGCAGCCGGACGACCATGGCGTCGGCCCGTGGCTCGAAGTGGATGTCGCTCGCCCCCGCCTCGGCGGCCTCGAGGATGACGGCATTGAGCAGGCGCGCCATGGGCGCGTCGTCCTCCGGGACGACCGTGGGGCCGCCGTCGTCGTCGTCCGGGGAGTCGAATTCGATGTCATCGATCAGGCCCCGACGCTTGTTCGCGGCCGTCTCCTGGTTGAGCTTCTCGAGCTCCTCCTCGATGAGATCCGGCTGGGCGATCCCGAGAACGAGGGGCAGCCGCGACACCAGCCGGAGCTCGTCGAGAGCGAGGACGTTGCTGGGGTCGGCGACGGCGACGTAGAGCTTCTGGTTGTCCAGGCGATACGGAAGTGCGTGGGCGGACACGAGGACACTGATGGGCAACGACGTCGCCGCCACCCGGTCGATGCTGATCTCGTCGAGCTCGACGAGGGGCAGGCCGTAGCGGCGGGCCAGATCGTTGCGGTTGTCGACGACGCTCGGAACGGCGGCGGCGGCGGTCTCCTCGGCGGCGATCTCCGGGCCGTTGTCGGGCAGGTCGCTCATCAGCCGAACAGTCCGAGGTAGGAGCTCTGGATCGACGCGCCCCAGAAGGCGGCGATGACGGCGCCCGCGCTCAGAAAGGGCGCGAGCGGGATGCGGACCTTGCGTCCGGCGGCGCCCCGCGCGAGGACGATGCCGATGCCGACGAGGGCGGCGACGATGATGCCGATGAGCATGGCCACGGCGACGGTCGCGCCGAGGCCGATGCCGAGCAGGAGGGCGAGCTTGACGTCACCCATGCCCATGCCCCCGGGCTTGATGAGCGCGGCGACGTAGAGGTACCCGGCGGCGCCGAGGCCGGCCAGGCCGAATTCGAGCCAGCGGTCGGGGGCAAGGACGAGCTGGGCGGCCAGCACGAGGAGGATCAGCGGCAGCAGGATCTTGTTGGGGATGATCCGGTAGTCGATGTCGATCGCCGAGAGCACGACGAGCCCGCTCAGCAGGACGATCATCACAGCGGCTTCGTACGTGAGGCCGAAGCGCCAGACCGCGCCGGCCCACAGGGCCCCGGTCAGCGCCTCGACGACCGGGTAGCGGGCGGAAATGGACGCCGAGCAGTCGCGGCAGCGCCCGCGCAGCACCAGCCATGAGACGACGGGGACGTTGTCCCACGGACGCACGGCATGGCCACAGGCGGGACAGGCCGAGCCGGGACTCACGATCGACACCCCCCGGGGAACCCGGGCGGCGACGACATTGAGAAAGCTGCCGACGAGCAGACCGAACAGGCCGGCCACGATGACGGTCAGGGGATCCATTACTTCCTCTATCGGCGCTACGGCGACGAGATAAAGCGCCGAGGGCCCGTCCGGTCGGACGGGCCCTCGGCGAGGCTCAGCTGACCTCTTCGACCACGACGACCTCGAGGGGCGATGGTGCGCTGGGGGAGATCACACCGTCAACCAGGGTCTCGAGCTCCGGCCAGTCGAAGAAGCTGGGCCAGCCACCGCCCTGGTCCTCATCGTTCTCCTCGATGCGGACTTCATCACAGATGACGGGGCCGCTCACGTGGAAGTCCTGACGGATGAGGCAGTGCTCGGTTGCGTAGACGACCCCTTGGAAGGCCGCTGGGCGTAGGGGCTCTGCGCCTCCCTGATCGTACTCCGACCAGCCACCCGACAAGAGGATCAGCATGTTGGTCTCGGGATCCCAGTTCGTCATGTCGTTGAAACAGTTTCGTGATCCGTTGCCGCCGGCGCAGACCAGCTCATCGAACTCAACATCGCCCGTGAGATAGATGATCCCGCGGCCCTGGTAGTTCACGAGCTGACCATCGTCATCGAAGCGAACGTCGCCGTCGATGTAGATCGTGCCGCCGACGGTGAGCACACCCGTGCTGTGGTTCCAGCTGATCTCGCCAACCTTGTCTCCGCTCTCCCAGACCTGGCAGGTGTAGCTGGAGAAGCGCGGGGTCATCTCCGCGCTGGCGGTGCGGCTGCCGTCGCGGAAGCCGTTGTTGTCGAAGCCTCCGGGGAATGAGCCCACCGTGCAGTTCTGGTTGGGACCCGGCTTGGCGTTGACGTACCAGTGATCGAGGTCGACGACAGGCTTCTCGATCACGCCGATGTCGGTACCGGACTGGTGGGCCCAGACGTTGTCGGTCTGGTCACAGGGTCGGTGCGGCGCGTTGGTGCCCTTGCGGCACCGGTCACCAATGTCAAAGCGATCAAGCGGGTCACCCCCGGTGCCCACGAATTCGTCCGGTCCGGCGAAGAGATCGTCGCCGACCCGGACCCACGTGTAGGCGTCGGGATCATCGCGACGGGCGATCTTGCCGCGGTTCTCGAGGCAGATGTCCCCCCGGGATGTCACCGAGCCGTAGAGCGTGATCGTGTCGATCACCAGGCAGCGCGTCGGGTGATCGTGGTAGACGCGATCCCACTCGTTGGCTCTGCTCGTCGTGCCCGGGACGACCTCGGCCCGCGTCACGACGGTCCGCGTGAGATCGGATGCGGATGGGCCCGTGGGATTGTCCACCGTGCCCGTAGACGTGATCGTCCAGACGGGCGGAGTTGCCGTGCGGTCGAGCGTCGCGGAGTAGCTGACGTTGCCGCCCTCGCGGGCGATCACGCCGGAGTTGGGCACGAGGTTGCGGTCAAGCGGGTTCCATGCGGAGCGGATAATCGCCAAGGCTTCGGCGCTGCCGCTCTCGGCGAGCGCGAAGGCGGTATTGCCCGAGTCCGACAGCTCCGCCGACCGGCCGTTGCCGGTCGCCAGCACGATCAGGCTCGTGGCGATGATGATGAGGATACTGAGCACGATGAGGGCGGTCGGCAGGGCAATGCCACGCTCATCGCGCAGCAACCGTCGGATGTTCCTGGTCATGTCGTCGGCCTTGCGTTGCGCAGCACGATCTCGTCCTGGAGGTGCCACTCGGTTTCTGACTCCCCGACGCGGGGGTTGACTTTGAGATCAACTTCGAGCGCGCCATAGGAGGAGCCCGTGGGCGCGGAGTAGCGGAACGTGGTGCCGCCCTCGACGATGTCCCGGGCGACGGTGAGCCCCTCGCGGCGGAGCTCCCAGGCACCACCGCCGATGGACACGGCGGTCCAGGTGACACTGGTCTCCGGGGCGGGGCAGTTGGCCGGAAGCGTCAGGGTGACGCTCGCGCTCAGGGACGCGGCGGCCGGGGTTGCCGCGCTCGCGCAGTGCACCTCGCGGCGGAGCTTGTCGACGGCGAGCCGGGCTTCTTGCTGGGCGGCGACGCGCTGGCTGGCGTAGGCCTGGGCGCGGATGCCGGCCACGAAGATGGTGATCACCGATCCGAGCACGATTCCGAGGATCGACATCGCGACGACGAGCTCGGTCAGGGTGAAGCCGTCCGCCCGTGCCCAGCGGCTCTTCTCGCGCAACAGCGCACTGCGGAGTGATCGGATCATCTGCTCAGGACCCCCGGACGAACGTCATGGCTTCATCGGGGTCATCGACAATTTCGAAGACGGGTTGAGCGACGGTGGCCGGGCGGGAGACCCGGGGGGTCGCGACAGAGGCCGCGACGCGACCCGATCCCACGACGAGCTCGGGGCTGCCGACGCGCACGCCGAAGTGCAGGTGGGGAGCTCCGCCGGGCCACGGGGAGATCGTGGCGATCGTCTGGCCCGCCTTGACCTGCTGGCCGGAGAACACGACGACGTCGCTCACGTGGGCGTAGAAATAGGTGTCGGCGGTGCCGGCCAGCGTGATCGAGTAGCCGTAGATCTTCTTGCCGGAGGCCGTGACGCGCGTGCCGTCGGCCGCGTCTTGCCCGCTCACCCGGGTGATGACGCCGTCCTCGGTCGCGACGATCGGCGTACCCGGGGCCGCGGCGATGTCCACGGCGTTGCGGGACTGCCAGTCGGCTTGGTTGTGGGTGCCGTGGCCGGGTCGCCCGATCAGGGTCATCGGCGCGCCCGCGGGCAGTAGGACCGGCGCCACGCGACCACCGGGCGCCGTGCTGATCACCGGTGCGGAAAGGGGGCGCCAGAAGGTGGTCGCGCCCGATTCCTGTTCGAGGCCGGCCAGCTGGGACATCGTCTCCTGCAACTCACCGCGGGCCTTGGCCAGCTCGGCGCGCGTTTCCTTCTCCCGCTCGTCCAACTCGGAGATGCTCGACTCGGTCGCGGCGAACTCCGATGTGCTGATCGTCGCGTCACCGGCCGAGCGGGCCTGTGCCGTCCTGGCAGCGCGCAGGCCGGCCGCTTCGTCCTTGATCTCGGCGATGCGGGCCCGGGCCTCACGCATCTCCTTCGTCGTGGCGATGCGCCGCTGGGGCAGGTCGTCGACCTGGACCAGGGGGCCCGTCGGCGTCGTGGTCGGAACCGGGATGTCCAGGCTCTGACCGCCGGTCGACCCGAGGCGCTGGGCCAGCTCGATGACGTCGTTCACGTACCACTCGGCGTGGTTGTAGGCGAAAATCGCCCGCCGCAGATCGGTCTGGCCACCGGTGGCGGCCAGGTAGCGCGCCGCGGCGTAGACCGCGTCCTGCGGGTCCCACGGGTCGGCGATTCCGTCGCCGTCGGCGTCGACGCCCCAGCGATCCCAGGTGGAGGGGATGAACTGCATCCACCCGACGGCGCCGGCGGAGCTCGGCCCCATGTTGGTGCCGTAGTTGGTCTCGACTCGGTTGATCGCGCCGAGGATCTGCCACGGAATGCCATAGGCCGCACCCGCCTCCACCCAGAGGGCCCGGAGCTCCGGGCCGCTGAGGACGGGGTACTGGGCCGGGGGCGTCGAGAGCCCACGTTCGGGGTAGGCCAGCGAGCCGGGGCTGTTGGGGACGGTGTGACTCGGCAGCGGTTCCTGCCCGCTGGCCATCGTGGCGACACCGAGGGACGCGCCGACCGCCGCGGTGGCGGCGAACAGGCGTAGGCGGGCGCAACGGGTCACGTGGCGTCGCCCGGAGAGTCGGAAACGGTCCGCAGGCCACGCGTGCGGGTCGAGTCGGCCGCTTCGAGGAGTGTCTCGGCACGGTCCTCGCGCTGCGCCTCCTTGAGCTTCAGGCCGAAGTCGTGGGGAGCGGTCGCGGCCGTGAAGGCCGTGGATTCCTCGATCGAACCGTCGCGGACGAGGTTCACCAGGTGCTGGTCGAATGACTGCATGCCGTGGATTCCGCCGTCGGCCATCGCCTCGGTGACGGCCTCCTCCGACATGTCCGGGCGCACCAGCAGGTCCGAGATCCGCGGGGTGTTGATCAGGAGCTCGACCGCGGCCACACGGCCGCCACCGATCTTGGGAACCAGTCGCTGGGAGACCACCGCCTGCAACGAGGCGACGAACATCTGCCGCATCAGGTCCCTCTCGGCCTCCGGGAAGAACTCGATCAGGCGGGTGATGCTCTCGGCGGCGCTGTTGGTGTGGACGGTGCTCAGAACGAGGTGACCGGTGTCCGCGGCGCGGATCGCCGTGGAGACGGCCTCGGGCTCACGCAGCTCGCCCACGAGGATCACGTCCGGGTCCTGGCGGAGCGCACGGCGCAGCGCCTCGGTGAACGACGGCGTGTCGCTGCCGATCTCGCGCTGGGACACGACCGCCTGGTCGTCAGAGTGGACGTACTCGATGGGGTCCTCGATCGTGATGATGTGCTCGCGGCGCGTCGCGTTGATCCGGCCGACGATGGCCGACAGGGTCGTGGACTTACCCGAACCGGTGGCACCGGACACGAGCACCAGGCCCCGCTGCAGGTCGGAGAGCTTGCCGACCGCGTCGGGCAGGCCGAGCTCGTCCACGGTCGGGATGGCGTCCGCGAGGCGGCGCATGACCATCGAGAGCTCGCCGCGCTGGCGGAACACGCTGATGCGGAACCGGCCGACGCCGGGGGAGTGGTAGCTGCACTCGGTCTCCTGCCCGCGCGCGACCCGGTCGCGCAGGTCGGCGGGGATCACCCGCTCGATGTAGCGGGCCATGGCGGCGTCGCCGACGGCAGCCTCATCGAGGACCTCCATCGTGCCGTCAATCCGGCCGAAGGGCCGCGCACCGTACTTGATGTGCAGGTCCGAGCCCGCTCGCTGCTCGAGGCGCGCGAGGAGTTCATCGATCTCAGGGGTGCCGTCCATGGCGGGTGAGTACGTCCTTGTCGCGGTGCTGTGGAGGGACTGTTCTGATGCCGCGGCGGAGATGCGGCGCCGCCTCGCTCCGGCACCCCGGGCGTCAGTGCCGCGGGTCGGGAGAGTGGGACAACGCCATGCCGATGGCACTCATTGATTCGACGATGAGGCCCTCGTCCTTGAGGCGGCGCGAGAATCTGCCCATTCGGACCCGGTCAGAAGAACGTGCGTCGGTGCGGGCATCGCGTTATTGTCCGCCATCGGCCGGGAGTCCTCCGGCACGAACACTCCGGAGACGCCCAAGGTGCGCCCGTGCAATTGTTGATCAGCGCCGATCCCGCTGAATTGTCGGCGGTGCGCGCCCGTATCCGGGCGCTGGCGGTCGAGAGCGGCTTCAGCGACCGGGCCGGTGATCTTGCGCTGGCGATGGACGAACTCGTCGCCAACGCCCAGGAGCACGGCGAGCCCCCGATCGAGATCACCGCATGGGTGGATGGACGCCTGATCGTCGAGGTCAAAGACCACGGCGAAGGCTTCGACCACCGGCGGGTCTGGGAATCACACCCCCCGGATCCCAACGGCCGGCGGGGACGCGGCCTGTGGATCGTGCGTCAGCTGGTCGACGTGGTGTCGGTGCGCAGCGAGGACGGGTGTTCGATCGTCCGGGTCGAGGTCACCGAAGACCCCGGCATCGGCGCCTAGTCAGGCCTCCCACCACCGGTGGTCGTTCTGACCGGTTGAACCGCGCGAATTGCCCAGCGCTGAGCCGCGAGAATCGCGGCGGGGCCAGGAGGCGGGGAGGGAGCCGTGCGGGAGGCACGGACCCAACCGATGACGCCGCCCAGGCGCGATCCGCAGCGCGAACGGGCCGTGACTACTCGGTGGCCTCGCGAGCCGTACCGGCGGCTTCGAGGTTCTCCGCCTGGATCTCGAGGAAGACCTCTTTGCGGAAGACGGGCACGTCGCGCGGTGCCTTGATGCCGATCCGCACCTTCTCCCCGAGCACGGACAGGATCGAGACCTCGATGTCGTCACCGATCATGATGCTCTGGTTCGCTTTTCGGGTGAGCACCAACATCAGCATCCTCCGTGCGCGGGATCCCGTGGGAAGACAGGGTGGCCGGGTGCGCGGTCGATAGTATGTTCGTTGGCCCAAATCACTTCCATGAACGACCGGGGGGTCGGATGCTATACGGACGGCGTCTGGACGACGCACTGGACCACGTCGATGACTCGCGCTACGCGCTTGTTCACGCGGTGAGCAAGAGAGCACGCCAGATCACGCTGTGGTTGACCGCGGATCCCGCGGAACTGCGCGCCGAAGCCGCGCCGCCACCGGCGCCGGGCGAGCTGTCCACGCGTGACCCGGTGTCACTCGCGGAACAGGAGATCCTCCAGGACGAGGTGCGGGTCCTGTGGAACCCCGAGGGCATCGATGAGGTCGAGCAGGAGCTGCTCGACGCCACCGGCGACCCGCTGCTCGCCGAAGGGATCAGTGACGAGGAGGAGGATCTCGCCGCCATCGATCTCGACAGCGACGTGACCCCCGCTCTCGCCCAGGCGCTCGACGGCGACGAGGCGGAGCCGGGAGCCGACGCGCCCGAGGCGGTCAGCGAGGACGTACTCGAAGAGGCGACCGATGACGATTCCGAGGACGGCGACTCCGACAGCGAGTAGACATCGCGCGACAGCGGGCCGCGCGGTCGGCCCGGAGCGTCGTCCACTCGCACGGCGAACACATGTTCGCTACTGTGGGCGGCCGTGTCGCTCCCGGAACTCCTCAACTTCTGCCGCGTCAACCTCGGTGAGACGGAGGCGGAGCGGCTGATCGGCTGGCTCGCCTGGCGCACGGGCAGGGCGTCGGCGCTCGCCGGCTCGGGCGATCCCCTCACGCGGCTGGAACACGTACTGACCCACTGGCTCGACGACGGTCACCGCCGGGCCCTGCTCGCCTGGCTGATCCGTCGGCGCGACGCCGGAGCCCCGATGGTCCCGGGCCAACCCGCCGGACGGACGCCGCGATGACCGAGGGGGTCGGACACCGGGCCTGAGCCGTGGCTCCCGACGCTCGCTACCGTGGAGCGATGAGCCGTGCCATCGGAGTCGACAGCCTCTCCCGGCCGCTGGCCGTGGTGGCCCGTGGGCTGGCCGAATGGCAGCGCGGCGATCCGGCCGACGCCGCCGTGAGAACGCTGGCCGAATCCGCCCGCGACCTGCACGCGCGCACCTACACGCTCTGGATGTGGGACATCACCGCCGGCGGCGGGGTCCCGCTGTGGCTGACGCCGGTCGGGATCGCCGAGGCCCGGTCGTTCAGCCCCCCCGGGCCGAGCCGGGCCATCGCGCGAACGATCGCCGCGGCGATCCAGGCCGGCGCCGATCCCGAGCGGATCGGCGTGCGCGAGGCCCGCGGTTTCACGGCGCTCGCCGTCCCCGGCACCGACGATGAGCTGGCGGTGCTGGCCCTCGAGGAGCACCACCCGGGGTGCCGGGTCGAGCTGGAGCCCCTCCCCGGACCGCCGCCGGTCGTGGGACCTGCCATCACCCTCGCCCCCTCCGAGTCCGCAGTGGCGCCCGGAGGTGGTCTGGCGGGACTCGCGCGCGCCGCCGAGGTCCATCCGCTCGCCGCCGCCGCCATACTTGCCGCCCACGGCCAGCCCGTGGATCTCGAGGCGTACCCGGAGGACTATGCCGCACGCCTCCACGACTGGGGCCTCGTCGCCGTCCCTGCCGCCACAGAACCACCGCCTCCACCGGACCTGAGCATTGATGCCGACCCCTGCCCCCGGCGGCGGGGCGCCCGTCGGCTGCTGCGCCGCCTCTACGGCATGAAGAAGATCGGCGATCAGCATCACACCGAGTTCGATCACGTCTACCGCGGGGTTCCCGCCGACGGCAGGGACGAGGCGGCCGACATCGCCCGGGCGCTGATCCGCGCCGGGTTGCTGGGCGAGAAGCCGAGCGTCGGCCAGCGTCACGTCTACCTCCGACGAGATGCGCTGCCGGCCATTCATGCGCTGATGGAGCGCGGGGAGACCGACGATCCCGCGCTCGAGGCCCTCTGGAGCTGTCCGCCCCCCGGGCGGTCTACGGGGCGGTGACCGTGACGGTCGGCACGCGGCGCTCAATCTCCTGGGCCGGCGGGTCGTCCGGCTCGCCGCGGAGCTGGTAGCCGAACACCGTTCCCGCGGCCAGGCCGACGATCAGCGCGCCGACCGTAAGCCAGGGGAATCTCCGCGTCCGATGGTGGGAGATGCTCATCGGCGGGCGTCCCGGGCACGGCGCCCGTAGAGGGCGAACGCCGCATCGAGCGTGATCGCGGGCTCCCACGCCGCGGGCAGGCGCGGCGCCACACGGCTCGCGAGGTCCAGGTACCACTCCCCCGCCTGGGTGTACTCCCGGGCGAGATCGTCGCGCGAGAAGTCGTGACCCACCCGTCGCCGCAGCTCGTCATGGACGGCCTCCACGATTCCGTGGCGGGCGGGCGCCAGCGCCGCGTCGGCGTCCAGCCGGCGGAGCCCGTCCTCCCACGAGAAGGCGGCGACCTCGCTCGGCTCAGCCACCGGCGGCCTCCCGCAGGCGCGTGACACAACACGTGGCCGGCCAGTCGCCGTCGATCCGGGACAAGATCCAGTCTCCGACGGGCGAGCCGCCATCAGCCAGGGCGACGGCGAGGTGGGCGTGTAGGCACTTGACCCGGGTCGGATCGGCAGCGCCGGTGATCCAGTGGCCACCGTGGGATTCGGAATGCGCCCTCTGGGCCTCGGCAAGCGGCCCGGCCATCTCGGGATCAGATTCGAGGAGGCCGACCCCACCCGCGGACTCGAGGCGGCTGACCGCCGCCACGAGATGCCGGCAGGCCAGCCAGTTGCGGGTCGGGAAGGGATGCCCGCGCCGGTCCAGGGGTGGGTTGGCGAGCACCGCAGGCCCTCCGTGGGGGCAGCGGACCGCGACGGAGAACTCCGTGAGCGACTCGCGGCCCAGCAGCAACTGGGCCTCCGCGACCTCAGACGAGGTCGCGGAACCAGGAGATGACCCCGCCGCCGGAGTCATCGGGCGCACGCCGGTTCCGCGGCGGCTCGGGCAACCCACGGACGATGAATGCCCGCTCGCCGGCTCGTACGAGCCCGAGTTCGCGGGCCCGGACCTCCAGCACCCGGGGCTGGTCGAGGGCGGCGATCTCGTTCTCGAGTCGCTTCTTGCGCTCCTCCAGTGACTTCAATACGGCCTGCTCGCGCGCGAGAGCCTCGCGCTGATCGAGGTAGCCCTGAACCGGCCCGATGTAGCCGATGAGGATCGCGGTCGCGAGCCCCGCGATGAGATAGGTGCGCAGAGGTGCCATGGACGGGCGGGGCGACATTCCCCCGCAATGAGAGGTACGCCCCCGGCGAGCCGGTTCCTGCCCGGGCGATGATCACTTCACACCACCCGCGTCAGCTTCCGGGAAAGGCGCTGCGCCCCGGATAGCGCGCCGAGGCCCCGAGCTCCTCCTCGATGCGCAGGAGTTGGTTGTACTTTGCAACGCGCTCACTGCGCGAGGGGGCGCCCGTCTTTATCTGGCCCGCGCCGGTAGCGACTGCGAGGTCGGCGATGAAGACATCTTCGGTCTCGCCCGAGCGGTGGCTGACCATCGACCGGTACCCCGCGTCCGCCGCCATGTCCATGGCGGCGAGCGTCTCGCTGAGGCTCCCGATCTGGTTGAGCTTGATGAGGATCGCGTTGCCGACTCCCTCGGCGATTCCCCGCGACAGGCGCTCGGCGTTGGTCACAAACAGGTCGTCGCCGACCAGCTGGACTCGGTCGCCGATCGCGTCGGTCAGGACCTTCCACCCGGTCCAGTCCTCCTCGTCCATCCCGTCCTCGATCGAGATGATCGGGTACCGCTCGACGAGGTCGACCCAGAAGGCCACCATGCCCTCGGCATCGAGGCTGCGGCCCTCGCCCGTGAGCTCGTAGGTGCCTTCGGAGAAGAACTCGCTCGAGGCCGGGTCGAGGGCCAGCGCGACCTCCTCGCCGGGCGTGTAGCCGGCGTTGCCGATCGCCTCCATGATGACCTCGAGTGCCGCCTCGTTGCTCTCGAGATCCGGCGCAAAGCCGCCCTCGTCACCGACGGCGGTCGACAGGCCACGACCGCGCAGGACGGCCTTGAGGGCGGCGTACACCTCGGTCCCCATCTGGAGGGCCTCGGCGAAGCTGCGGGCGCCGACCGGAGCGACCATGAACTCCTGGAGGTCGACCGAGTTGTCGGCGTGGGCGCCGCCGTTGAGGATGTTCATCATCGGCACGGGCAGCACGTTGGCCCGGGCGCCGCCGAGATAGCGGAAGAGAGGTAGGCCGGCGTCGTTCGCTGCGGCCTGGGCGACGGCGAGCGAGCAGCCGAGGATGGCGTTCGCCCCCATCCGCCCCTTGTTGGGCGTCCCGTCGAACTCGATCATCAGTCGGTCGTTGGCCGCCTGCTCAGAGGCGTCCCGCCCGACGAGAATGCCTGCCAGCTCGTCATCGACGTTGGAGACGGCACGATCGACCCCCCGTCCGCCGAAGGCGGTGTCGCCGTCGCGCAGCTCGATCGCCTCGAACGCTCCGGTGCTCGCGCCCGACGGCACAGCCGCCCGGCCGCGCGCCCCGGACTCGAGGATGACGTCCACCTCGACTGTCGGCGAGCCGCGCGAGTCGAGGATCTGGCGGGCGTTGACCTGGGTGATGAGCGACATCTGGCGGACCTCTTTCGGGTTGAGCGGCGCGAACACTAGCGGCCGCTCCACCCGTCGGACCGACGCGGCCCCGCCGGCCTCCGGCGGAGGTCAGCCGCTCGTGCCGGCGCCCTTCGCCGCGAGATACCAGGCGTACTGCTCCACCGCATCGAGCTCCTCGAAGCTCTCGCCCGCCTCGTCCGCCAGCACGACGGCGGACTCGATACGGCGACGGAATCGTGTGGCGGTGGCATGAAGGGCCAGCTCAGCATCGACGCCGACCTCCGCCGCGAGACAGACGGCGGCGAATATCACATCGCCGAGTTCGCCGGCGCCGGGGTCGACGGCCAGCTCATCGATCTCCTCGCGGAGCTTGGCCAGAGCGGCGTCGGCACTGGCGAACCGGAATCCGGCGGCCGCGGCGCGCTTGCGCGTCTTGGCGGCGTACGCGAGAGCCGGAAGTCCCGGCGGGAGATCATGGAAGATCCCCTGGTCGGACCGCTCACGCCGCTTCTCGCGCTCCCAGATGTCCCCGACGTCGGAGACGCTCGCCGCGACGTCCTCGCCGTACACGTGCGGGTGGCGGGAGATCAGCTTGCGCCGTTGCCCGTCGGCGATGGTGCCGAGGTCCGCCGCGCCCTCCTCCTCGAGGAGCTGTCCGAAGAAGACCGCCTGAAACAGAAGATCGCCCACCTCGTCGACGATATGCTCCCGGTCGCCCGCGGCAATCGCCTCGGCGACCTCGAAGGCTTCGTCGACGGTATGCGGAGCAATCGACGCCAGGTCTTGGCGCCGGTCCCAGGGGCAGTCGTGCCGCAGGCGCGAGCCCACCGCGACAAGCGCCGCGATCCGTGCCCCGATGGCCCGCTCCCGCAGGATCTCGCGGGACGGCAGAGTTTCCGCCTCGGGAAAGTGGGCCGCGAGATCGTTGGCTTCGGGATCGGGCGCCACGATGACGGCGTCGGGGGGCGGATCGGCGCCGATCGGCCGGGGGCGGGCCGGTAGCGCGGCCGTAAGCTCGGGCGTCAGCTCGGGTGCGTAGAGGGCCCCGGCGCTCTTCATCCGGCGCTCCGCCGCGCCGGGCACGGAGTCGGGGTGGCCGTCGCCCAGGCCGAGAATGATCATCCTGCCGCCCCCGCATCCGGTGACGGCGCGCGGCGGACGGCTATTCGCCGTCCTCGTCGGCGGGGATCTCCTCGACCTCGATGTCCTCGGGGTCGACGCCCTCCGCCTCGGGGTCGACGCCCTCGGCCTCGGGGTCGACGCCCTCGGCTTCGTTCGGGTCGGGCGGCTTGAGCCCGTCCTCGGCGTAGCGGGTCTTCTCTCGCCACTCCTCGACGATCTCCTCGCGCCAGGTGTTCCACTCTTCCTGACGGGCGACCTCGAGCTGCTGGCGCTTGATCTCGGCCTTGGCGCTGGCGAACGTCGTGGTCATCTCGTCAAAGGTCTCGACGGTGATGATGTGCCAACCGAACTGGGTCTTGACCGGATCAGAGATCTCGCCGTCCTCGAGCTCGAAGGCCACCTTCTCGAAGGGCTCGACAAGCTGGCCCATCTGGATCTGCCCGAGGTCTCCCCCGTTGTCCTTGGAACCGGGGTCCTGGGAGTTCTCGGCAGCGAGCTCAGCGAAGTTGTCGAGGGTCACGCGGGAGGCGATGTCGTCGGCCTCCGGCTCGGTCTCGACGAGGATGTGCGATGCCGAGCGGCCGGCAGGGGTGACGAACTCGCTCTTGTTGTCGTTGTAGTAGCCGCGGGCCTGCTTGTCGGTGTAGCGGACGCCGCGGGTCACGAAGTCGAAGAGCTTGGGCTGCTGGAGCTGGAACTTGAGGATGCCCCGGGCGTCGGGGACGGTGATCTTGGACTCCTCCAGGAACATGTCCAGTTCCTCCTGGGAGTCGTTGAAGTTCTCCTCGCGGATACGCGCGAGCTCCTCCTCGATCTCGTCATCGGTGACCGCGCACGGGTCGCCGCACTTCGTCGCCTCGAAGTCGACCACCCGCTGCTGGACGAGCGCGTCCAGCGCCTCGACCCGGGCGGCGGAGAAACCCTCCGACCCCTCCTCGGGAAAGCTCTGCTCGGCCTGTTCCGCCTGCGCCTTGCGCTGGGCGAGCGACCGGTCGAGCTCGGCGTACGAGATCTCGCTGTCGCCGACCTGGGCAGCGGTACCCTCGGCGAGTTGGGCCTCGCCGCTCCCGCAGGCCGCGGCGAGCAGGAGTGCGATCAGGAGCGCCGGCAGAGCGGCCGGAAGCGCAAGGCGTCGTGACACGGCCGGGGATGCTAGCAGGGGGTCTGGGCGGCCCTGAAGGCGTACGTTCGCGGCTAACCGGAGCCCGCCGGCGTCTCCGCGCAGTCCCCGAGCACGCTGAGCAATCGCTCCGCCGCGGCGAGACGGGCCGCCGGCGCGGTCTCGGCCTCGATGCTCGCCTGACGCTCGGCGGCGGACCAGCGCGCGGAGGACTCAGCCTCGCGCAGCGACCGCAGACCGGCGCTGCTCATTGACACCGGCGCGGCCACGACCCGGCCCCGGGACACGCCGACGTGGTCGACGCCGACGGCGCGCGCCAGGGCGCGCACCCGACCGAGGGCCAAGAGCGAATCGACCGGCGGCGGGACTTCGCCGAAGCGGTCGGTCAGCTCACCGGCGAGCTCGCCGAGATCATCGGCGCCCGCGGCCGCGATGCGACGATGCATCTCGATCTTCGCGGCCTCGAAGTCGATGTAGTCAGCCGGGATGTAGGCCGAGACCGGGATGTCCACGCGCACCTCGCGCTCCGGCGGTGGAAGGCCGCGGCTCAGGGCGACGGCCTCTTCGAGCATCTCCATGTAGAGCTCGAAGCCGACCGCAGCGACGTGCCCGCTCTGCTCGTCGCCGAGCAGATTGCCGGCGCCACGGATCTCGAGATCGCGCATCGCGATCTTGAGCCCGCTGCCCAACTCGGTGTAGTCGCCGATGGCCGCCAGCCGGGCCGAGGCCTCGCGCGTGAGGGCCGCGGCCTCGGGGTACATCAGGTACGCGTAGGCCGTGCGCTCCGAACGCCCGACCCGGCCCCGGAGCTGGTAGAGCTGGGAGAGGCCGAGCTGGTCCGACCGCTCGACGATGAGCGTGTTCGCGTTGGGGATGTCGATCCCGGACTCGATGATGCTCGTCGCCACGAGGACGTCGGCCTCGCCACGGACGAAGCCGAGCATCACGTCCTCGAGTTTCCTCTCCGCCATCTGACCGTGGGCCGCGACGACCCGGGACTCGGGCACCAGGGCCCGCACGGCCTCGGTGGCGGCGTCGATCGTCTCAACCCGGTTGTGCACCCAGAAGACCTGGCCGCCACGCTCGCGTTCCCGCTCGAGGGCCTCGGTGACCAGCGCCTCGTCGAACTCGCCGACGTGGGTCACGACCGGCTTGCGCCCCGGCGGCGCGGTCTCGATGACGGTGATGTCGCGCATCCCCGACAGCGACATCTGCAGGGTCCGCGGGATCGGGGTCGCGCTCATGGCGAGGACGTCGACGCTGACGCGCAGCTTGCGCAGGGCTTCCTTCTGGGCGACGCCGAAGCGCTGCTCCTCGTCGACGATGACGAGCCCGAGCTGCTTCGGTCGGACGTCCATCGACAGCAGGCGGTGGGTCCCCACGATCACGTCCAGCTCCCCGAGCGCGAAGCGAGTGAGCACCTCCTTGACCTCGGCCCGGCTGCGGAAGCGGTTGACGGCGTCAACGCCTACCGGCAGCCCGTCGAAGCGCTCCCGGAAGCTGGCCAGATGCTGCTGAGCGAGGATGGTCGTCGGGACGACGACCATGACCTGGCGTCCGTCCGCGGCCGCGGTGAAGGCGGCCCGCATCGCGATCTCGGTCTTGCCGAAGCCGACATCGCCGCAGATGAGGCGGTCCATGGGCCGCGCGCGCTCCATGTCCTCGGCGACCTGGTCGATGGCCCGCAGCTGGTCGCGGGTCTCGGTGTAGGGAAAGCGCGCCTCGAGCTCGGTCATCAGCTCGTCGTCGCGGACGAAGGGGTGCCCCTCGGCACGTTCGCGGGCCTCGTAGAGGGCTATCAACTCACCCGCCATCTCGCGGACCGCCGTGCGGGCCCGCGACTTCATGCGGTCCCAGGCCTTGCCGCCGAGCTTGTTCAGCTCGGGATCGCTGCCGTCCGAGCCGACGTAGCGGGTGATCTTGTCGACCTGGTCATGGGGAACCCAGAGCCGATCCTCGCCGGCGAAGGCGAGGTGGAGATAGTCGCGCGTGACCGCCGCCACGTCACGCGTCTCGAAGCCGATCAGCCGTCCGATGCCATGGTCCTCGTGGACGACGTGGTCGCCGACGCGCAGCTCCAGAAGACTCGAGACGCGCTTGCCGACGGCGGGTCGCGCCGGAGCCCGGCGGCGCAGGAGCGCCGTCGCGGGGAGGACCGCCACGCCGAGCGCCCGGGAGATCACGCCCGTGCGCAGGTCCTCGGTCGTGAATCCGACCGTTCCCGGCGCCGGGAGCTGGCCCGGCTTGAGCAGCTCGGGGCCCAGCCGTTCCATGCGCGTCGCCACCCGCTCCATCTCACCGCGACGACTGAAGCCGACGACCACCCGCATGCCGGACCGGGCCAGGCGCGCCAGCTCCGCCTGCGCCTCACCCTCGCCTCGCGTGGCGAAGCGCGCCTCGACGGCGTCGAACGCCGCCTCGCGCGGGTCCGGCGGGGAGGAGACGCGTACCGTCGCCGCGTCAGCGAGAAGACCGGTGATCTGGTCGGCTGGAAGGAGAGCGTCGGCGTGCCCCTCGCCCAGCCGCTCGGCCGCGACCCGCAGGCCGGAGGGGAAGTCGCCGGCGCCCAGCAGTACGACCGAAGCGCCCGCCAGGCCGGCGGCGTCGAGCGCGGCCGAGGCCGGGGCGGCGGGATCCGCGGCAGGCCAGGCGATGAAGCGCTCGAGTGACCGGACGGTCCGCTGGCTGAACGGCGAGAAGGCCCGCAGGTTCTCGATCTCGTCGCCGAAGAAGTCGATCCGCACCGGCAGGTCGGCGGTGGTCGGATAGACGTCGAGGATCCCTCCGCGCAGCGCCAATTCGCCGCGCTCCTCGACCTGACCGACCCGGCTGTAGCCGGCGGCGACAAGGGCGTCGGTCAGATCCTCCGGTGTGTGCGTCTCCCCCGCGGCGATCCTCAGGGGCGCGGGAACGACCTCCGCATCCGGCACCGGCTCGGCGAAGGCCGCGACACCCGCGACGATGATCCGCCCCTCCCGACGGAGCGAGGCGCGGGCGCGGGCGCGCTGGCCGACGAGGTGGGGCGAGACCGGGACCTCGGACCCGGGGGCGACGCCGAGGGCGGGCCAGAGGGCCACGGCGCTCCGGCCGACCAGAACCTGGAGAGCCCGGCTGAGATCCCGGGCCTCCTCGTCCTGAGGGACGACCACGAGCAACGGCCCGGGCAGAACGCCGGAGAGAGCCCCGAGCAGGAACGGCCAGCCGGGCCGGGCCAGCGAGATGCGCGCATCGCCACCGGACGATGCCGCCGCGACAGCCGCCGCGACCTGATCCGCCCCCAGGATCGCCGCGTCGCGTGCCGATGCGGTGGTCGTCGTCACCCGGCCGTCTCGGGTCCGGCGCCGGTACGGCGGGCGTTGGCGGGCCGCGCGTGAAAACGGGCGATCGCGGCGTCAACGCCATCGGTCAGCGCGACCTCGGTCATCGCGACCGAACGGCGGAAGAGGTCCTCGACCTCATCGGGGGGCTCCGAGAACCGCCCGAGAACCCAGGAGGCGTCGTCGCCGCGCCACTCCGCCGGCGGGCGCCCGACTCCGACCCGGATCCGGGAGAAGTCTGTCGAGCCGAGACCGGCACGCAGTGAGCGCAGGCCGTTGTGTCCGCCCGCGCCGCCGCCGACCTTCCCGCGGACCGTGCCGAAGGGCAGGTCGATCTCGTCATGGACGACGAGGATCTCCTGCGGGGTGATGCGGAACATGCCCGCCGCCGGGCCGACCGACTCTCCGGACAGGTTCATGAAGGTCTCGGGAATGAGGAGGACCAGGGGCCCTCGGGGTCCGCGTACCTCGGCGCAGCGGCCGCCGAAGCGGTCCCGCCAGCGGACCGGTCCCAGCCGCTCGGCCACCCGTGCGACGACCTCCTCGCCCGCGTTGTGCCGGGCTCCCGCGTACTTCGGGCCGGGGTTGCCCAGGCCGACGAGCAGGCGGATGCGCGCCGGTGCGTCGTCCGGCGCCGGCGCGTCCATACGGGGTGGCCGCTACTCCCCGGCGTCGTCGCCGGGGGAGTCGTCGTCTCCGCCGTCGCCTTCGCCCTCGGCGCCCTCGGCGCCCTCTTCGCCCTCTTCTCCTTCTTCGCCCTCGAGCTCGTCGGGCTCCTCCTCGACCACCGCGCGCGGCAGGGTGATGGAGGCGAAGGTGTTCTCCTCGTCGCCGATGATCACGACGCCCTCGGGCGCGACGATCTCACTGATGGCGACCGAGTCGCCGATGGCGAGTTCCGTGACGTCGAACTCGATGCTGTCGGGGAGGTTGGTCGGCAGCGCCCGGATGAGCAGCTCACGCTCGGTCTGATCGAGCACGCCGCCCTCCTTGACGCCGACGGCGTCGCCGACGAGCACGAGCGGGACCATGCTCTCGACCTCGACGGTGAGGTCGATTCCCTGGAGATCGATGTGCAGAACCCGTCCGCGGAGCGGGTCGATCTGCCAGTCCTTGAAGAGGACCGGCTGGGTCTCGCTGCCGATGGTCAGGTCGATGACACCGGTGCGACCACCCTCACGCAGCATGACGCGGCGGAGGTCGAGTTCGTCGACCGCGAAAGCCGTCGCATCGTCACCACCCGAGTAGACGACGCCCGGGATCGACCCGGTGCGGCGCAGGCGGCGCCCCCCGCGCGAGCCGTCGGGCGTGCGCGGTTCGGCGGTGAGCGGAATGTGATCAGCCATCGGTGTCGTCGTCCCTCGAGGTTCCCTGGACGCGGGGCGGGCCCCGGCGCAGCGGAGGATGTTACCGCACCGGCCGCTCACGGTGGGGACTTCCGGGCGGGCCCGGGACCGGCGCACCCTATGCTCCGGCCACGTGAACCCCGAGGCCCTCACGGTTCAGCGGACCTACCTGACGCTCACGCTGCTGGCGACGTTCTCCGCATCGTTCATCTTCGGCATCAACACGCTCTTCCTGCTCGATGCCGGCCTGTCCGCGACCGAGGCATTCGTGGCCAACGCCTTCTTCACCGCCGGCATGGTCATCTTCGAGGTGCCGACCGGAGTCGTGGCCGACACGTGGGGCCGGCGGGCCTCGTATCTGCTCGGCGTCGTCACCCTGATCCTGTCGACCCTCTACTACCTCGTGCTCTGGCAGATGGAGGCGCCGATCTGGCAGTGGGCGATCGCCTCGGCGTTCATCGGCCTGGGCTTCACCTTCTTCTCGGGCGCCGTCGAAGCCTGGCTGGTCGACGCGCTCAACTTCACCCGTTTCTCCGGACCTCTCGAGTCGGTGCTGGCCCGGGGCCAGATCGCCGCCGGCGTGGCGATGCTGTCGGGCTCGGTCGCCGGGGGAGCGATCGCGCAGGTCACCAATCTCGGCGTGCCCTATGTCCTGCGCGTGATCATGCTGCTGCTCACGCTGCTCGCCGCGGTCATCTGGATGCGCGATCTCGGCTTCACGCCGCACAGCGCCAAGCACCCTCTGCGTGAGATGCGCCACATCACACGCGCGTCCTATGAGCACGGGCTGAAGAAGGCGCAGATCCGGTGGATCATGCTCGCCTCCCCGTTCAGCGCCGGCGTCGGGATCTACGCCTTCTACGCAATGCAGCCCTACCTGCTCGAGCTCTACGGCGACAGCGGCGCCTACTCCATCGCCGGCCTGGCGGCGGCCATCGTCGCCGGAGCCCAGATCGCCGGTGGGCTGCTGGTCGGCCCGATCCGCCGCCTGTTCGCACGCCGGACGACGCTGCTGGTCACCGCTACCGCGATGGCGGCCGCCTCCCTGCTGGTGATAGGGCTGACCGGCAACTTCTGGGTGGCGCTGGCCGCGCTGGTCGTGTGGGCGATGCTCTTCGCCGCATCCGGGCCCGTGAAGCAGGCGTACCTCAACGGCCTGATCCCGTCGCAGCAGCGCGCGACCGTGCTCTCGTTCGACGCGCTCATGGGTTCATCGGGAGCCGTGGTCACCCAGCCCGCGCTCGGACGCGTGGCCGATGCCCAGAGCTACTCGACATCGTACGTGGTGTCCGCGGTCATCCAGGCCGGGGCGATCCCGTTCCTGCTGCTCGCCCGCCGGAGCCGGGCGGACTCCGACCCGATCGGCGACTAGCTGTTCTGCCCACGCCCGCGCGACGTGACCGGCACTCAGAAGAGCTGGTTCTCGCCCGAGAAGATCTCGCTGACGGACTCGTCGCAGAAGACGTTGTGGACCGAGTCGGCCAGGATCTGCGCGACGGAGCGCACCTCGATCAGTCCTTCGGGGGCGCTCTCGCCCAGCGGGATCGTGTCGGTGACCACGATCTGCTCCAGGTCCGACTTCGCGAGTCGGTCGAACGCGCTGCCCGAGAAGATGCCGTGGGTCGCCGCGGCGAAGACGCGGTTCGCTCCCGCCTCCTTGACCGTGTGGGCACCGGCGACCAGCGTGCCGGCGGTGTCGATCATGTCGTCGATGAGGATCGCCGTCTTGCCGGCGACGTCACCGATCAGGAGCGTGATCTCCGCTTCGTTGTGCTCGGGGCGCTGCTTGGTCAGGACCGCGATCCCGGCGCCGAGCTTCTCGGCGAAATGAGTGGCCAGTTTGGCGCGGCCGGCATCCGGCGAGACGACGACCAGGTCTTCCCCCTGCATGTCGCCGTACTTGGTGCGGTCATCGAAGTAGTTGACCAGGATCGGCACGGCGGTCATGTGGTCGACCGGGATCTGGAAGAAGCCCTGGACCTGGCCCGCGTGGAGATCCATCGTCAGCACACGGTTCACTCCCGCGGCCTGCAGCAGCTCGGCGACCAGCTTGGCGGTGACCGGCTCCCGCGGCCTGCTCTTCTTGTCCTGGCGGGAGTAGCCGTACCAGGGCATGACGGCCGTGATTCGCTGGGCGGATGCGAGCTTCGCGGCGTCGATCATGATCAGCAGCTCCATGAGGCTGTCGTTGACCGGCCGACACGTCGACTGCACCAGGAAGACGTCGGCGCCGCGGATGCTCTCCTCGAAGCGGCAGTAGATCTCGCCGTTGGCGAAGGTCTTGGTGGTGGCGTCGCCGAGCTCCACGCCGAGACGGGCGGCGATGCTCGCGCCGAGGTCCGTGCTGGAGCGCCCGGCGAACACCATCAGCCGGCGCGCCTCATTGCGCTCAATCCGTGAACCGGTCACTCGCTCGCCCCCTCGGCGGCGGCCTGGGCTTTCGCCCGGGCCCGTTCGGTGAAGCCCTCGATGTTCTTCTGCCGGGCCCGCGCGACGCCGAGTGCTCCGGGCGGGACATCGTCGGTCAGGATCGACCCGGCGGCGGTCATGCTGTCGTCGCCGATGGTCACGGGGGCGACGAACACGCAGTCGGAGCCGGTCTTCACCCGGGCGCCGATTGTCGTGGCGTGCTTGCGGAAGCCGTCGTAGTTGGCCGTGATGTTGCCGGCGCCGATGTTGGTCCCCTCCCCGATCTCGGTGTCGCCGATGTATGACAGGTGCGGGACCTTTGCGCCCGGCCCGAGGACGGTCTTCTTCATCTCGACGTAGGTGCCGACCTTCGCCCCCTCGGCGACGCTGCACCCCGGGCGTAGGTAGGCGAAGGGTCCCAGCTGGCACCCGGATCCGATCTCGGAGTCGTTGACGTGGGCGAAGACGACCGTCGACTCATCACCGACGGTGCTGTCGGTGATCACCACATCCGGCCCGATCTCGCACCCGGCGCCGATCGTCGTCGTGCCGCGGAGATGCGTACCGGGGTGGAGAATCGAGTCGGGGCCCACCGTGACGTCCGCGTCGAGCCACACCGACGCCGGATCGGGCATGCCGGCGCCCGCCAGCATGGCCTCGGCGCGCAGGCGCTCCTGGATGGCTACAGCGCAAGCCGCGAGCTCCAGCCGGTTGTTGACCCCCTGGATGACGCGGGGATCCCGAGCGACGACGGCGCCGACGCTCCCGTCGAGCAGTGGCAGCACGTCGGGCAGGTACACCTCACCCTGCGCGTTGTCCGAACCGACGCGGGGCAGGGCCGCGGCCAGGGCGTCCCGCTCGAAGCAGATGAGCCCAGAGTTGACCTCGCCGATCGCCAGCTGCTCGGGGCTCGCGTCACGCGCCTCGACCACACCGGCGACGGTGCCGTCGGCCGAGCGCACCACCCGGCCGTAGCCGCCGGCCTCGTCGAGGACGGCTGTCAGCATCGTCGCCCGGTGCCCACCCTCATCATGGGCGGCGATCAGCGCGGTGACGTCATCGCCGGAGATGATCGGGGCGTCGCCACACATGACGACCACCCGCTCGACGCCGGGCGGCAGGGCCGCGAGGCCGATGCCCGTCGCGTGGCCGGTGCCGTTGCGCTCTTGCTGGACGACGCTGGTCACGCCATCGGGCAGCGCGGATCGGACCTCGTCGGCGCCGCGCCCCACGACCACCACGACATGCTCGACGCCGGCCTCACCCGCGGCGGCGATCACCCAGCCGACCAGCGAGCGACCCGCGACCTCGTGGAGGACTTTCGGGCGGCGGGAGCGCATTCGCTTTCCCTCGCCCGCGGCGAGAACGACCGCGGCGGTGCTCATGGGACGGTTACCGGACCTCGGGTGGTGCTGGGTGGCGTGAATGGCTGGGGCGGGAGGATTCGAACCTCCGATCACGGGACCAAAACCCGCTGCCTTACCGCTTGGCTACGCCCCAGAGAGCGCCTGCGCCCCGGCGCAGCCCGAGTATAGGACAGGCCCTCGCTGTCCCCCCGGCGATCGAGAAGACCTCTCGCCGCTACCCAGCCGGCGCGTGGCGACGACCTCGACGTGCTGGTCGCGGTCCTTCTCGATGCGGGGTCGGCGCGGGATCGGGCACGGCACGCGGTTCGACCGTCCGCGTAGCGGAACCGCACGCGGCGGGTTCTCTTCGCGACCACGTCAACGGCATGCCGTGCCGGCCGCGAGCGCTGACGTCCGGGTGCATCGCGGCGTTCCGGGCGATGGGGGTGACGTATGCCCGAGAGCGCGGACGCACCGGCAGGCGATCGACTCGCGTGTTCCCGACGCTGTCCGCCGACAGGACCCGGCGCTTCGGCGCGCCGGGAACGGGCCGGGCGTCCGCGGACCTCGCGACGAGCCCGCCCGCCGCGAGTGCGACGATCAGGACGGCCGGCGTGCGCATCCTCCGGGTCATGACACGACAGGGGCCGGGAGACGACGGCCTGTGGAGTGGATGCCACTGTGCGACCGGTAAGGATCCGGCTCGACGCCGGACCGGCATCATCGCCCGCCCTGCGCCATCATCCTGAGTGTTGACCGCGTCGCCACCTGAACCATCCGCACTCGAGGCACTGCGCTCGCGCCTGGCGGCGCCGTTCCAGGTTGCCCGGCCCCGCCCGGCGCCACCCGGCTCCGGCCGGATCGTGGATCATCGTCCGTGGGCCGAGTTGCTCGCCGACGTCAGCGACGGCTGGGGCGTCGACTATCGGGCCGTGCGGGCCGATCGCGGCCGGCTCGACCGCTATCTCGACACGCTCGAGCACGCCAACCCCGACGCCCTCGCCGCCGACGAGCAGCTGGCGTTCTGGATCAACGCCTACAACGCGCTCGTCTTCACGCTCGTTGTCGATCACCGGCCTGCGGTCTCCGTGCTCGAGGTGCCCGGCGCCTTCACGCGACGCCAGTTCCGGATCGGCGGACGCGGCCTGACCGCCGATCAGATCGAGCACGGCATCGTCCGCCGGCTCGGGGACCACACCGTCCACTTTGGTCTGAACTGTGCATCGGTCGGCTGCCCTCCGCTTGCCGCCTACGACGGGGGCGGCGTCCGCGACCAGCTCGCGGCCAACGGGCGGCGCTATCTGGCCGACCCCGGGCGGGGGGCACGTGCCGATGGCGACCGGCTCATGCTGAGCATGGTGTTTCGCTGGTTCGCCGGCGACTTCGCCCCGCTGCCCGGCGTGCCGTCCAGCCTCTCCACCGTCGCCGGCATCGTCCGCCCCCGGAGGGTTCTCCCGGCGGCCCGCGCCTACCTCCCCGCCGGGCTCGGCGATCAGCGGGAGCTCGGCTTCATCGCGTGGAACTGGTCCGTCAACGCGATCGCGAGGAGCTGAGCCGAAGCGCCGGCTCGTCGCGACAGTCCTCCGATCCCGGGGCTTCGAGGGCAGGGGCGTCAAGTCCCTCGGCGAGACGCTCGACAGCGGCGTCTGCCCCATGACGATGTTCCCGACCCCGACGACAGCGATCCGATGCTGCACAACCGCCACGCGGACGAGCTGCGGCAACGGGCGCCCGCGTTGCGCCCGTCAGCCTGGCTCCTGTCGCAGGACGACGCCGTGGCGGCGGGCGAGCGCCTCCTGGCGACCGAAGCGGACGGCCCGGACCGCGGACTCGCGGTCGACGCCCGCCTCGATGAGCTGCTGGCGGTCGTCGCTCTCACGCGCCATCTTGAAGAACAGCCAGATCAGCGTGATGCCGGTCAGGAGGGTCGTCTCGGCCATCATCACGCTGCCGGCGTGCACCTGATCCTCCAGCGCGCTGATGCCGAAGCGGGGATCCGCGACGTCGTACGCGGGGTAGAAGACGAAGCCGGCGAACCAGAAGATGTTCCCCAGCACAGCCGTCACGGCCCGTGCCGCGGTGACGTAGATGAGCTTCGCGCCGGTCCCGAACCACGCGGGCGCGGGCAGGGTCTCGAGCACGGGCGACCACATCGCCATGCCGAATGCCACGAAGCTGATGTGCTCGAGCGTGTGCACGTATTCGTTGCGCAGGCTCAGCTCATAGAGCGCCCGGGAGTGCCAGAGAAAGAGATTGGCGGACCAGAGCGGGAGCGCGATCGCAGGGTGGGTGATCACGCGGGCCCGGAGCAGGAACCGGTTCTTGAGCAGGGGTTGGATGACCGGTCCGGTGATCCCCATCACCAGGAGCACCGCGGCGATGTCGCCCAGCAGGACGTGCTGGAGCATGTGCACCCAGAACAGGTCGCTCTCCCCGATGTGGTCGATCGGCGAGACGATCGCCAGCAGCGCGATCGTCGTGCCGGCGGCGAAGGACCACACCCGCCAGGCCGGCACCCGCCCGCCGAGCCGGCGAACGCGGAGGGCGTAGAACGCGGCGAACAGAACGAGCGGGGCGAACTGCAGGGGCGAGAACGACCATTCGAGCCACCACTCCCTGCGCGTCTCCGATTGACCGCCGTGCGCGGCCGCCGCGGGCGACAGAACCGCGAGCGCAGCGAGCGCGGCGACGAGAGCGGAGAGCCTCACCACGAGAGCCTCTGGCGGGCGCGCATGATCTGCGCCAGCACCAGCGGTGCCAGAGCAAGAGCGCAGATGTCGAAGAACACGTACCCCGCCGCGATACCGCTGGGAGGGTTGCCGTTGGTGATGCCGGTCCCGGGCAGCTCCTCAGCCCACGTCCAGGTGCCGATCCAGGTGCCGTAGAGCTCCAGGTAGGCGACCATCACGAAGACTCCAGCATAGACCGTGGGGGCCCGGCCACGCAGCAGGAAGACGATCAGAAACGCGACCCCGATGGCGCCGGCGACGTCGGAGCGCGGCAGAACGGTGAGGCCGAGTACTGCCCATGTGCCGGCGGCCAGAGCGACCGCCAGGACGAAGCGCCGGGCATTGCGCCGCACGATGCCGATCTCCGATATCCGCAGTCCGGTGAGATAGACGATGCCGTGTCCCGGCGGCACGAAGAGCGGGAGGTTGGACAGCCGGTACTCGTACGCCCCCCAGATCAGCGACCCGATGACCTCGGCGATGGTCGCGACGACGATGACGACCAGGGTGCGGGTACGTTCGATCGGCGAGAGCGGAACCAGGCTCATGAGAAGAAAGCCTGTGACGACCAGCCCAAGCAGATGCTGCTCCGCCAGGCCGCCCTGGCTGTCCAACGCCAGGCCGGCCGTCGTCAGGATGAAGACCAACACGACGTACGGCAGTGGGCGGCTGAATGCCTGTCGCACCGGGCGCGGGAGGCTGTCCGCGGTGCGGGTCCTGGACTGCTGGGTGATCACCTGCTCATCGTAGGCGCCCGCCGAGGCGCCGCTGCCCATCGCCCGGCGTCCGGGTACGGTCGGCCCGCCTCGACACCCGCTCGGAACCTCGGGTAGCCTGCCCGCCGACAACCGAAGACGCGCCCGGGCGTGGGGAAGTCGGTGAGATTCCGACGCGGTCCCGCCACTGTGATCCGGAAGCGTTCCCACACGGCAGATGCCGGCCACTGGGGAGACCTGGGAAGGCCGTGGGTACGCGTCGACCGGAAGCCAGGACATCCACACCGGGCGCACATCACGATCCTCGAGGAAGGACCCACGTGCTCACACTCCGCCGTGCCGCGGTCGCTGTCGCGCTTGCCTGCGCCCTCCCCACCGCCGCCCTGGCGGCACCCGCTTCCGCGACGCTCCGCGTTGAAGGTGCCGATGCGACGCTGATCCCGGAGCTGCGTCAGCCGAGCGACACGACCCTGGTCGCCGACCGGCTCGGACCGGTCCGCACCGTCGAAGGACCCACCGCGCTCGGCCAGCTCATCCGGGCCGGCGTCCGCCGGAACGTCTCGGTGAGAACGAGCTTCTCAACCGCATTCGGGCCCGACCCCCTCGTCGCGGTCGAGCGGATCGGCCCGGACGACCAGGGCGAGAACTTCGAGGGCCCGGCCTTCTGGGTCTTCAAGGTCAACCACGCATCCGCCCCGGTCGCCGCCAATCAGCTGGCGCTCAAGGACGGCGACGAGGTGCTCTGGTACTTCACCTCGAACTTCTCCGCGGCCGAACTGGACATGACCGTCCCGCGGGCGAACCTCCGGACGGGGCGCACGTTCACCGTCTCGGTGCGCGCCTGGGACGCCGAGGGCGTCGCCTCGCCCGCCTCCGGTGCCGTCGTGCGCTACGGATCGGTCGAGAAGACCGCCGGCCGGGACGGACGCGTGCGCTTCACCGCGCGCACGGGCACCCGGAGCATCCGCGCCACCCGCACCGACGCCGCGACCGGCGCCCATGACATCCGGAGCGCCACGAAGGAGATCTGCGGCCTGCCGCCGGGGGCCACGACCTGCCCCCGGCCGCGGCCCAACGGTGCCAGCCTGCGTCTGGTGGTCAACGGCGTGAGCACCAAGGGATGGGCCCGGACCCTGCCCCGCCTGCGTGCCGTCCTGGCGGGCGCGCTCGCCGATGATGACCGCGCCGCCATCGCCTGGCGAGGCCGGGTCTGGCGTGGCTCGGGCCCGGTCGGCAACGTGGCCCGCAACCTCGTTCGGCGCTTCGGATGAGACTCCGGGTCGTGGCCGCGCTCGCCGCGTCAGCCGTCGTCGTCCCGACCGCGGCGGCGGCGCCCTCGTCGGCCGACAGGGCGTCGGCCGAACGCGGGGCGAGCTGGCTCGCCTCCCAGAGCGGACGGGTGGACGGCGGCCCGCTGGCTGACCTGATCGTCTCTCTTCGGCAGACCGGCACCGCGCGACGGGAGCTACGCGGGCGGGTTCGCGCACTCGCCCGCGACGGTCGCTCCTACGGCCGCGGAGCGGGACGGGCAGCCAAGGTCGCCCGGGCCGCCCTGGCCGTCGGGGCGGACCCGCGACGTTTCGGCCGGGTCGACTATCTCGCGCGTATCGACGGCGACTACCGTCGTGGCCGCTATGGGCGCAACGCCTTCGACCACGCGCTGGCGATCATCGTCCTCCGCGAGGCGGGGCGTCCGGTTCCCCGCGCGGCGCTGCGCACGATCGCCCGGTCCCGGGGTCAGGGCGGGTGGGGTCTGGCGATGACGCGCTCGGCGCCGGATGATGTCGATGCGACCGCTGTCCTGATCGAGGCAATGCGCGCGGCGGGCGTCGGTCGGAACAACCGCGCCCTCCGTGCGGCCCGGAGCTGGCTCCTGCGCCAGCGCCGAGCCGGCGGCGCCTATCCGTCGCGCCCCGGACGGCCCGCGGATGCCAACTCGACGGCGGCGGCGCTCCGCGCACTCGTGGCAATGCGCGACCGCCGGGCCCCAGCGACGGCGCGCGCGCTGCGGAGCTTCCAGCGACCCGACGGTCACTTCACCTGGCAGGCGGCGCGCCCGGGAAGCCCCCTGCTGGCGACGATCGACGCAGTGGGTGCTCTCACGTACCGGGGCTAGCCGCATGAACAGAGTGTGTCCATGTGGAGAAGACGGTTTTCGTGATCCGGGTACCGCCGTAGACTTGTCGAATCAGGTCCTGCCCCCGAGATCGTGATCCGCCATGGCGACCGGAATGACAGCTTTCGAACAGGAGATGGCCTCCGTCCGCGACGGGCTCGTGGAGATGGCCAGCCTCGTGCTGACGCAGATCGAGCGCAGCGTGGCGGCATGGGAGGCGACCGACGGCTCCCTCGCGGCGGAGGTCATCAGCGCCGATGATGAGGTGGACGACGCCTGCATCACTCTCGACGAGCGGATCTTCCACATCCAGCTCCTGAACTCCCCGGTCGCAGGCGATCAGCGGCTACTGCACGTCGGGCTCATCGCGGCGATCGCGCTCGAACGCGTCGGCGACCTGGCCGTCGCGATCTCACAACTGGCGGGATCGGTCCCGGTCGGCGGCGCCGTGCCCGAGGTCGAGGCCCGCATCCAGAAAATGAGCGCCCGCGCCATCGACATGCTCGCCCGGGCCGTGCAGGCCATCGCCCGCGGCGATGTCGAGCTTGCCGAGACCGTCCGCTCAGACGCGCAGCGCGTCGCCGAACTGCTCGAAGAGCTCCTCGGCGTCGTCGCCCAGAAGCAGGAGGACCCCGCCAGTCGCGAGTGGGCCGCGGCGGCGGTGCTCGTCGGGCGCCACCTCGAGCGGGTGTCCAACAACGCGCGCGAACTCGCCGGTCGCGTCCCCTTCCTGGTCGACGGTCAGAGCTTCCGCCGGGGCCGGTAGCCCCCGCCCGCGCCGGGTCGCTCAGGCGTCGGAGGATTCCTTGGCGTCGTCGCCGGCGCCGGCCTCGGAGGCGTCGGCGCTCTCAGCGGCCTCGGCCGCCCGGCTGGCCTCAATCGCTTCGAGCCGCTCCAGTTCGTCGAGGGCGGAGACGGCGGACTCGGAGTCCATCGTCCGGAAACTTGCACGTCGTTGCCGCTTGGCTTTGGCCATTGATCCTCCTGTGAGCGGGGCACATTGTAGCCGCACTGCCCACAGATCACCCTCGGGTCAGGTGTACCGGATACCCGTCAGGGCGTGATCGCGACCTTGACCGAGCCCTTCTGGCGCGAGGCCATCACCTCGTAGCCCGTGGCGGCCTCGTCCATCGACATGTCGTGCGTGAGGACGGGCGACGGGTCGATCTTCCCGCCTTCCAGCAGCGGCCACAGCGTCGGCAGGTAGCTCTTGACCGGGGCGACGCCGCCCTTGACGCCGACATTCTTGAAGAACGCCTTGTCCCAGGGGATCTCGGGGGCGCCGAGGAACACCTCCATGCCGACCCAGGCGACACTCTTGCCCGGCTCGATCTGCTCCGCGGCGAAAGCCATCGTCTCGGGGCTCGAGATCGTCGCGAGAACGGCCTGCGGTCCCCGTCCCTCGGTGAGGCCGGCAAGCAACTCCGCCGCATCGTCACGTGACGTGTTGATGGTGTGGGTCGCACCCATCGTCTCGGCGATCGCGAGTCGGTCGTCGTGGTGGCCCGCAACGATGATGTTCTCGGGCTCGAAGAGGGTCGCGGCGTGGGCCGCAGACAGTCCGACCGCGCCGTCGCCGATCACGTAGACGGTGTCGCCGGGCTGGATGTCCCCACAGACCGCCGCGTGGTAGCCGGTCCCGAAGACGTCAGTCAGCGGCAGGGTCTTCGTGTCGCTCGCCGAATCGGCCAGCGACTCCGGGATCACGTCGAGCGTTCCGGTGGCATGCGGCACCCGGACGTACTCGGACTGACCGCCCTGGATCTCGCCGCCGTGCGCCCAGAATGGTGCGAAGCCGTAGGGACCACCGTTGACGCACGACGTTTGAAGGCCCTTCGCGCAGAAGTGGCACTCGCCGCACGAGATCCAAAACGGCGACAGGACCTTGTCCCCGACCGAGAGTCCCGACACCTCCGCGCCGACCTCCTCGACCACGCCCACGAACTCGTGACCGCAGCGATCGCCGTCGCAGAAGCCGAAGGCTTCGCCGTGGTTGTAGATGTGGAGATCCGAGCCACAGATCGCCGCCTTGGTCACGCGGATCACGGCGTCCCTGGGATTCTCGATCGCCGCATCGGGGACGGTCTCGACCTGCATGTCTTTGTCGGCCTTGTAGACGATGCCTTTCATCGCGTCCTCCTCATAGGGGGTTGAGGTCAAGCCTCGCACGTCGCCGGAGGCCGTGGCCAGACGAGTCGATCGCCCATTCTTCGCGACCTGGATGTCCGGCGCCGACGGAATACCGCACCGCGAGGCGCGTCAGCGTGCAGTCAGGCAGACCGTCGAACCCGACCGCGAACCGACGGCCGGCAGGCCTGACCATGATTGCCGGCCTGCCCCTCGTCGGTGCCCTCAGTTTCGTCAGCGGCTCCGGCGGGGCGTCCTCAGAGCAGCTCGCCGGCGGCCAGGCGGGCGACGAGCTCGACGTCGGCAGGAGGGAACGCCAGGCGCCCGATCTCGGCGGCGCGTACCCAGCGGAACTGGCTGACGAGCCGTGGCCGCGGCCGCTGGCCCTCGACCCACCCGCAGCGGTAGAAGCGCAGGTCGAGCGGGGCCGCGTCGACCTGCCAGATGCGCTCGCCGATCGCGACCGCGATGTCGAGCTCCTCGCGCAGTTCGCGCGCCAGGGCAGTCGGGTCGTCCTCGCCCGGCTCCCGCTTGCCGCCCGGGAACTCCCAGTAGCCGGCATAGCCCGCCCCTGCCGGTCGCTGACTCACCAGGATGTAGCCGCCACGTTCGACGACCGCCGCGACGACGATGCGGGTCGGGCTCACGAGGCGCGCACCAGGTGGTCGCCGCGCCGTTGGGCGAGGCCGTCCTCGAGCAGGCTGGCGGCCGCGTCCGGATCCCGGGAGATCTCCGGCTCCGCGCCGCCGGCCAGCTCCCGCAGCAGGTGGCCGCGCCGCTGACGGAGAGACCCCTCGAACCGCCCCTGGCGGGCGCGGGCGGGGGTCAGGTCGATGACGGTCCCGGCATCGGCCGCCGGGCAGCCGTCCCGCAATGGGCACCCTTCGTCACACCGAGGCGCCCGGGCCCGGCACCAGAGCCGGCCGAGATCCATGAAGGCCTGACCGGCCGCCCATGCGTCGTCGCCCGCGCCCGGCCAACCGTCAGGGAAACGGCGGGCGAGAACGCGCGCGACGTTCGTGTCGACCGGCAGGATGTCCTCCTCGTCGGCGAAGCACCGCAGCGCTGCTGCCGTGTAGGGACCGACCCCGGGAAGGTCGGTGAGGCGCGCCGCCTTCGGCCACCCCTCGGCGACGATCGCCCCCGCGGCGGCGTGGAGGTTGCGCGCGCGACGCGGGTAGCCCAGGCCCTGCCACGCGGCCAGCACCTCGCCCAGCGGCTCATCCGCCAGGTCGGCGGGCGTGGGCCAGCGCCCGATCCAGGCGGTGTAGTACGGGAGCACCCGCTCGACCGGGGTCGCCTGGAGCATCACCTCTGAGATGAGCACCCGCCAGCGGTTGCGGGTCCGGCGCCACGGCAGGTCGGCACCCTCCTCCGAGAACCACTCCAGCAGCTGCGCGAGGTCGTTGTCGGCGCTCGGACCGGGCACCCCCCAAGTCTGTCAGAGGGCCGTCTCCCGAGCCGCACGCGAATCGCTCAGGCCGCCGTGTGGCGCCGGAGGCGGGCGTGTGGGACTACTCCGGGTCTACGTCAACGCACGCCCGGTGTGGAAGCGTTTCCCGCGCGGCTCCCGATTCACGGACCACGAAACGCCTTCACGGCCCCTCCCCTGCTGCTGCGGCGTTCGTGCCCGTGACCTGCATCACCTGAAAGACCGCCCCCTGGGGGTCGGCCAGGACCGCGAACGGGCCCATCGGCGTCGGGGTCGCCGGGAGCAGCACCTCGCCGCCCAGCGCGGATGCCCTCTCCTGTGCCGCGACGCAGTCGGCGACGTTGAAGTAGACCGACCAGGAGTCGGGCGCATCCGGCGGTACGGTTGGCGGAGTCGCGATCATGCCCGCGACACCCTGGCCGGCGATCTCGAACGTGGTGTAGACGACGCCGCCCACGTCCGCGCTGACCGCCGTCCAGCCGAAGACGGCGTTGTAGAACTTCCTGGCCGCAGCGGGCGACCTGGTCATCAACTCCAGCCAGCTCACCGCGCCGAT
>JAHEIS010000087.1 GCA_024639225.1 Actinomycetes bacterium
GATCGCAAGGCCGCCGATACCGAGCTCGCCCACCTCGCGCTCCACGATTCTCTGACCGGGCTCGCGAACCGGGTGCTTTTCCGGGACCGGCTCAGCCACGCCCTCGCCGCAGACCAGCGCTCGCATCGCGGTCTCGCTGTGCTGATCCTCGACCTCGACGACTTCAAGACCGTCAACGACGGCCTCGGTCATCACGCCGGCGACGAGCTGCTGCGTCTCGTCGGCGGGCGGATCCAGGGCTGCATCCGCCCGGGCGACACCGCCGCGCGTCTCGGTGGGGATGAGTTCGGCATCCTGCTCGAGTCGAACTCGCGGCCGGCGTCGACGCGGGCGGTCGCGGAGAGGATCTACGAGGCGATCCGCGCGCCGGCCGAAATCGGCGGTCGGAAGGTCTCCGTCGCCGCGAGCATCGGCATCGCGCTGGCGCCCCGGCACGGCGACACGCCCTCGACGCTGATGCGGTACGCGGACCTGGCGATGTACGCGGCGAAGTCGCAGAGCGGGGCACGCATCATGACGTTCACGGCCGACATGGAACGGGCGCTGGACGAGCGCATCCGCCTGCGGACCGATCTCGCGGCGGCGGCGGCGGCCGGAGATCAGCTGGTTCTCGAATACCAGCCCATCGTCGATCTCCGATCGCGATCGATGGTCGGACTTGAAGCCCTGCTGCGGTGGGATCACCCGGAGCTGGGACGGATCCCACCCGACCGCTTCATTCCCCTCGCCGAGGAGACCGGCCTGATCCTCCCCATCGGCGCCGAGGTCCTGAGATCAGCGTGTGTGCAAGCCGCCGCCTGGAACCAGGACGGCGAGGCGGGGGCCTTGACGGTCAGCGTGAACCTCTCGGCCCGCCAGCTGGAGGACCCGAGCCTCATCCAGACGATCTCTGACGCCCTCGAGGTCACCGCACTACCCCCCGAGCTACTGACGCTCGAGGTGACCGAGTCGATCCTCATGAAGAACATCGGCGATGCCATCACGGTGCTGAAAAGGGCGAAGGACCTCGGCATCCGCGTCGCGATCGATGACTTCGGCACCGGCTACTCGTCGCTGAGTCAGCTGGGGCGGCTCCCGGTCGACATTGTGAAGATCGACAAGGCGTTCGTGGATCGCCTCTCGGCGGCCAGCGATGACACCGACCTTGCGGGCGTGATCGTCCAGCTCGGCGCCGTGCTCCGGCTCGAGACCGTCGCCGAGGGCATCGAGGACGAGTACCAGCTCGCCAACCTGCGCGGACTCCACTGCGACCTCGGCCAGGGCTACCTCTTCGCCCGGCCGATGCCGCCCGAGGACGTCTCCGCGCTGCTCGACGGGGCGAACGGGCCCGTCGTTCTCGAACCGGTCGTACAGGAGACCTGAGGCCGAGACGATCAGCCGAGGGCCGCGATCAGCTCGGCCTTGTCCATGCTCGAGCGCCGGTCGATACCTTGTTCACGGGCCATGTCGTACAACTCGCTCGTGGCGAGGTCCTCGAGCGAGCACCCGGGGGAGCCGCCCCGGGCGCCCCCGTTCGGGAGCTGACCATCGCCGCGCGGCTGCCGACGCTGATCAGTCGGCCGGCCGCGCGGTCGTTGTCGGCCAGGACGGCTTCCGATGGATCCGTCGGCCGCGTCGAAAGCGATGCTCGCAACGGAGCCCAGCTCGGTGCCTTTCTCGGTGATGATCTCCTTGTCGATCGGGTCAAGCTCGCCCTGACCGCCCGGGCTTCGCGGTCGGCCCCCGTCGCGTCTCGATGAGCATCGCGGAACCGCGTGCCCGGCGTGGGTAGCGGACGTGACGACGATTCCGGCGGACCGCCTCGATGAATCGTCTTGGAGACCTGGTCACGGCTGGCGGATGGCGCCGCCCGCGCCGGGGCGGTGGGGATGCGAGTCTTCGACGGTCAGCCACCTCGGGGGAGTCGTGTCCGCACAGGGTGTGTCAGCGTGCCGCGTGTCGAGTCCGGTCGACCGCGTCGACCGGTCGGTGGCGCCGTGAGCCGGCGTGCGGCGTCCGACCGCTCGTATTCGCGGCGACGGATCGCGATGGGGACATGGGGAGCACCCCGGTCGGGAGACGTGCACGTCACCGTGGAGTTGGAGGTCGATCGAGCCGAGCGGTGGTGCGCGAGGCAGTCGGGACTCACCCTGACCCACGTCGTCGGTGCGGCGATCGCCCGGGCGATCGCCGCCGTGCCGGAGGCCAACACGTTCGCCTCGCTCGGACGCGTCAGGCAGCGGGCGCGGGTCGATGTCAGCTACGTCGTCGACGTCGGCCGGGGGCACGAGATGACCGCCCACCGCGTCGAGAACGCGGACCGCGTCACGCCGCGTCAACTCGCGCGCGAGCTCACCGGCGCCGCGCGTCGGATCCGCCGCGGCGACGACCCGCAGTTCGGCCGCTCGACGTCGCTCACCCGGGTCGCACCCGGCGCGCTGACGCGGCTCGGCATGTCGGTGTCCGGCTTCATCGCCGGCACGCTCGGCCGCGCCGTTCCGGGAGTCGGCCTCGACGCTCACCCGTTCGGTTCCGCCTTGGTCTCCTCGGTCGCCCCGTGGGACCTCAACCACGTCGCTCCCCCGCTCATCCCGTTCGCACGGCTCGGTGTGGTCGCGGTGCTCGGCGCCGCCGACGAACGCGCGGTGGTCCGCGGCGGTGAGGTCGTACCCGCCCGGATGGCCGACCTCGTGCTGACCCTGGATCACCGCTTGATGGACGGGGCCCACGCGGGACACCTGGTCGCCCTCATCCGGTCCGTGGTCCAGAACCCGGCGTCCGCGTGGCAGGACTGATGGCGCCGGCGGGCCGGCGAAAGCCGACCCGAAAAGAGAAACGCCCTCGACAGGATTCGAACCTGTGACACCCGGTTTAGGAAACCGGTGCTCTATCCCCTGAGCTACGAGGGCCCGCCGGGGATCAGCCCAGCACGTGACCGATTATGCCGGAGGGCTCTCGGTCTCCCCGTGACCGGTCGGCGCGAGTCCGAGATGGACCTGGGGCGTCTCGCTCAGATGGCGCTCCAGCGCGGCGACGACCTCGGCGGAGAACTGCGAGCCCGCCGCCCTCTGGCACTCCTTCAGCGCAGCGTCCCGTTCCATTGTCGGCCGGTAGCGGCGGGCGCTCGTCATGGCGACCCAGGCATCGGCAACGGCGATGACGAGCGCGCCGTCAGGGATCTCGTCGCCTTCGAGGCCGGCCGGGTAGCCGGCCCCGTCCACGCGCTCGTGATGGTGGCGGATCCACGACAGCTGCTCCTCGTCGAGGACCGGCGCCGCGAGCTGGGCGCTCAGCTCCACGTGCCGCTTCAGGGCGACCCGCTCATCCTCGGCGAGTGGTCCTTCGCGACGGTTGAGCTCGCGCGGCATCGCCACTCGTCCCACGTCGTGCAGAGCGGACGCCTCGCGGATGCGCAGCAGGCGCTCGGAGCGCCAACCGAGCTGGGATGCGATGCCTGCGGCCAACTCAGCCACGGCATCGGAGCGAGGCGGGCCGTGGGCCGGCTGGGGTCCGACCGAGCGCGCGAGATCGTGGAGGCCGTCCCGGATGCGGGCGCGCGCGCGGGCCCCGTCATCCTGGGCCGGGAAGGTTGGCGCCCAGCCGCCGGGGGTGTGGACTCGCACACTGTCGCGCCCGTCGTTCTTGGCCCGGTACAGCGCAGCGTCAGCAGCCCGCAGCAGGTGCGCGGGATCGGGCTCCTCCTCACTGGACTCGCCGACATCGCCGAGCTCGGCGACGCCGACGGACGCCGTCACCGTGCCGATGCGGCTGCCGTCGACGGTGAAGGGCCGACCGCGGATCGCCTGCCAGGCCCGCCGGGCGGCAGCGGCCGCTCCGGGCCGGTCCGTCTCGGCCAGAATCCAGGCGAACTCCTCACCGCCGATTCGGGCCACCAGATCGCCGGCGCGGGCCAGCTCGTGCAGGCGGCGCGCGGTCTCCTTGAGGACCTCATCGCCGACCTGGTGCCCGAGGTCGTCGTTGACGGCTTTGAAGTTGTCGAGGTCGACGACGGCGAGGGCCAGGGGACGGGCGTGACGACGGGCGCGGTCGACCTCGTCGCGAAGGACGTCATCGAAGCGGCGTCGGTTGGCCAGGCTGGTCAGCGAGTCGCTGAGCGCCTCGGCGGCCAGGCGCTGACGCGAGCGTTCCTTGTCGATCGCCAGGCCGCAGAGTTCGGCCAGTGCGCCGATCGTGTCGCGCAGGCGACGGGTGAGTTCTTGGCCCGGCTCGAGCACGGCTACCACCGCGCCACGCACGGCCTCGCCGTTGCGGATCGGCACCGCGAGGGTCAGCCGCTGCTCGCCGTCGACGAAGACCCCACCGTCGTCGCCGACCGCCGGTACGCCACTGGCGAGGGCCCGGGTCGCCGTGGTCGAGCTGCCGTCGGTGAGACGCTCGAAACCCATGTCCTCGGGCGCATGGGCGACCAGCTCGATCTCGTCCTCCGGGAAGCCGGTGACGACCGCGGCGGCATCGACCCCCCGCAGGCCCATCGCCTGACGGGCCACGAGCACGAAGACCTGCCCGGTGCGGTGCTCAGAGGCGACCGCGGTGGCGACCTCGCGCAGCGCCTCCTCGGCTCCGGCCAACTGCCGAGCGCGGTCCTCAGCGCGCTTGCGCGCCGTGATGTCCTTGACGGTGCCCACATAGCCGACGATCTCGCCCTCGGCGTCACGCTGGGCCGCGAGAGAGAGGATGCCCGTGATCGCCGCTCCATCACGCGAGACGAGCCGCAGGTCGAACTCGCCGACGCCCAGGACGCCGACCTCGTCGAGTAGGTCGTCAAAGCGCTCGGCCGCGGTGTCACTGAGGAACGGGTAGGGAGGCGAGATACCGGTTATCTCATCCTGGGGATGACCGGTGATCTCGGCGAAGCGTGGGCTGACACCGGTGATCCGGCGCTCGGCGTCGAGCACGATCAGGCCGTCCTGGATCGCGCTGACGACCGCCTGGGTGTAGTCGCGCTCCCGCTGGAATGCGTCAGCGGCCAGCCGCCCCTGGGTCTCCCGCACGCTGGCGAGATGAAAGAGCCAGCCCACCCCGACCGCGAGCAGAAGGCCGGCGATCAGCAGGATGGCGGGCAGCAGAAGGGACGTGTCCGGACCGTCGACCGTCAGGGTTAGGTCGTTGCCCGCCAGACGCAGCGTGCGCGAGGCGTCCGCCTCGGTCAGCGGAGACGGGCCGACCGTGAGCGCGGCGCTGGCGCCCGCGGGCATGACCGCCGAGACCGGCTCGAGCAGTCGCTCGGGCGTGAGCCCGCCGGCGACGAAGCCCACGAGGTCGCTCGACAGATCGATGTCGGCGCCAGGCTCCGCCGCCCGGTAGACGGGGCGGTAGAGGACAAGGCCGGGCGAACCGGTCCCCGGATCGGCGATTCCGCTCAGGCGCAGCGTGCCCACGGCCGCCGCGTCGGCCATGGCCGCGCCGAGCACCGGATCCGACCGGTGGTCGTAGCCCACCGGACCAGTCCGCGGGGGCCCGTCGGCCTCGGCGACCAGCAGCACCGGAAAGCGATCGCCCGGTCGGGTGGTGTCCGCCCGTAGGGTCCGGCCGGTGCGCTCCTCGAACTCGGCGGCTGCCGACTCGGGCACGCGGGGCAACCACCATGACGACTCGGCGCCCTCCGACAGGAGCCGGACCGATCCCGAGGAGAAGCGCCGCTCGGCGAAGACGCCGTTCGCGTCGACCTCTGCCGCGAGGCTGGAGAGCGCCCCGCCGGAAGCGGAGATGAACCGCTCGAGCTGGAGGGCACCGCGCTCCGCCGCGGCGGTGCGCGCATCTTCGGCGCGTTCACGATCGCGAACGATCATCGCCAGGGCGCCGGCGGCGGCGAGCGCGACGATGAGCGCGACGAGAGTAAACGGACCGATACGCCGGGCCAGAGCGCCCAGGCGGCCCCAGGATCCCGTGCCGTCATTCCCGTTCGGGTACTCCGGATTCTCCATCGACACGCATCGTAGACCCGCTGTCGAGGACCGGGGGTCCCTCAGATGGTGGAGAGGTAGCGCTCCCAGCTCGGTGGCCGACCGCCGGCCGCGGCGGTGATGAAGACGGCCGGACCCGGCGCCCGCTGGGTGCGCTCGGGCGTCATCCCGGCCTCGTCGGGGGTGCGATCGGCTTTGCGGAGATTGCAGCCAGAGCAACAGGTCAGCGTGTTCTCCCAGGTCGATTCGCCCCCACGGCTCCGCGGCAGGACGTGATCGACAGTGAGGTCGTGTCGCGATCCGCAGTACTGGCAGCGAAACCCGTCGCGCGCGAAGAGCGCACGCCGGGAGACGCGTCGCGAGCGGTTCCTCGGGACCTTCACGTAGTAGACGAGCCTGATCACGAGCGGAAGGGCGTGCGACGAGGTCGCGCTGCGCAGGCGTCGCGCCGCCTGCTCGATCACCTCGGCCTTGTCCTTGAGCACGAGGACGACCGCCCGCTGGAGCGAGCATACGTTGATCGGTTCATACGACGCGTTGAGGACGAGAACCTGACCGGCCATCAGAACCGTGCCGCGCCAGGCTCCGGGAGAGCGTCGCCTACCCCGTGATCGGTCTCCATGACGTGGAAGTCTAGCCGTACCCGATGGACGCGGGAAACCTAGTCGGGGGGCGCGTATGCAGGGAAAGCCCCGAGGTGAGTCACGTGCGCGACGTCCTGGTCCTCGAGCGCTTGAACGGCGGCCGCGACGGGCATGTCGCGGTCAATACTGCCGTCGATGTCGATGAAGAACCGGTAGCGACCGAGCCCGGTCTTGGCCGGACGGCTCTCGAGACGACTGAGGTTGACGGCGCGTAGCGCGAACTCCTGGAGGATCGCCAGCAGGGCACCGGGACGGTCGCGGGTGATCACGCAGATGATGGACGTCCGGAACGCGCCCGGACCGACGGCCTCCGGGCGATCGCGGGCGATGCGGACGAAGCGTGTCCGGTTCCCGGCGACGTCCTCGATCCCGGCGGCCAGTACCTCACAGCCGTAGAGCTCGGCGGCCCGTTCGGTTCCGACGGCGATCCACGGCTCAGAACTCTCACTCACCCGACGCACAGCGTCGGCCGTGGAGTTCGCAGCGTCGAGCTGGGCGCCCGGTAGGTGCTCCCGGAGATAGCCCCGGCACTGTGCGACGGCCTGAGGATGGGAGATGACCCGCTCCGCGCCGGCCAGCGCCTGCCCGGGCCGGCCAATGAGGTGGTGATGCACGGGGTGAACCGTCTCACCGCGGATGACGACCGCCCCGGCCGCGCGTGCCAGCTCGTCGAGGGTCTGGTTGACCGAGCCCTCGATCGAGTTCTCGATCGGCACGAGCGCCTCGTCGACCTCACCGGCGGCGACGGCGGCGAAGCAATCACCGATCGAGGCGTAGGCCCGCCGCCCGGCGCCGTTTCCCATGGCGATCAGCGCCTCCTCGGCGAAGGTGCCGGGAGGACCGAGGAATCCGCGGGCGCTCACGCCGATCCGCCCTCGATCGCCTGCTCGATGGCGCGCTCCTCCTCGGGGGACAGCCGCTGCTCGGGTCGCCCCTCGATGACCTGTTTGAGGTAGACGCGAGCATGGTCCCGCGCGTGGAGCGAGGTGATGATCGTCCCGTTACGCGCCTCATCGAGCAGAGCGATCGACCACGACTGCTCGCCGCCCATGTCGGTGTAGGCGTCGTAGCGGACAAGCCCTTGGAAGCGCACCGACGCGCGAAGGCGCGCGTCGACGTCGGTCCGGCGACGGGCGACCTCCTCGACGAGTCCGGTCAGGCGGGCGTCGACCTCGTCCTGGCCGCGGCGTAGGTCGGCGAGATCGGCCTGGGTGCCCTCAGGCAGAGGCTCGGCCTGGCCGCGCCGGTGCGCCCGGAGCGCCATCAGGACCCAGCTGGCGATCCCGAGGGCGAGAACGCCGGGTATCGCGGCGACCGCGAGGTACCAGACGGGGACGTCAGACACGCTCAGCCGAAGTTGAACTTGACTTTGTATGTGGCTTCGTTGTTCTCGGTGCGCGTCTCGCCTGGGACGGGGCCGGCGGTGATCTTGAGATCGGCGGTCTCGAAGCGGGGCTGCGAAGGCCCGGCGAGTTCGATCGACGCGGTCTCGCCCGTGCGGATCTCCGCGATGGTGTTTTCGCGGATCTCGGCCTCGTCCGCTCCGGGGAACTTCAGTTCGCCGACGATCTTGACTCCGGTCTCGTCGAAGTCGCCCCCGTTCTCGATCGTCACGCGCCAGCGCAGCTCGGACGATGCGGTCACGGCAACCTCCTCGCCGGGCAGCAGACGGGTGCCCGACGGCAGGGCCTCCACCGAGACGAGTGCGACGCCCTTGAGGTTGCCCCCGGGGTCGGTGGTGTTTCCATCGCCGCCGGTGCGTCGGAGGGCCGGCAACAGCTCCAGCGCCCCGCGGGCCGAGGCGTAGCGCGTGGTGTTGCCGGGCAGGCAGGAGGTGCGATCATCACCCTGGGGAAGCTCGACGCCGACGATGTCATCGGCCTCGAGCGCCGTCGTGGCCGGGGCGAGGAACGAATCCTCGTAAAGGACGTCCGAGGCCAGGACGCGCTGCATCACCGAGGCGAGGCCGTTGGCGGCGACCGCTTCGTCGTTGTTCTGGAGGACGCTCGGCAGATCATCAGCCAGGCGGCCCAGGGCGCCGGCGCGGAAACCGAGCGCGACCAACAGGCTGCGATGGGCGGCGTCGAGGGCGCCGGGTGGGTTGAGGTCCTCGGCGCGCGATCGGGTGGCCTCGGCGGCGTCTGCGATCTGGCGGATCTCCTGGCGGAGCATCGCCGGGGCCTTGCTCTCCTCGTTGCTGAGCGTCGTGCGAAATTGCTCGCACTGGCCGGTCGACTCGTCGACGATCTCGGTGACGTCGCTGACGTAGCCCTTGTAGGAGTTGACCAGCTGATCCCGCTGGCACTGGCGCACCGCAAAGATCAGGACGACGACCAGCACGACCGCGGCGATCGCCAGGAGCAGGAGGCGCCGGTCGAACTGGAGGCCGCCGCCGCGGCCGCCGGAGCGGGGACGTCGGCGCCTGCGCGAGGGCGGCCGCTGCCGCCGCGTGGGGCGCGCCTCGGGCTCGGTGTATTCGTCGCGACCTGACATCAGAGAGAGCGTCCGCACGATCGCGGAGCGCGAGAAGGGCTCATTGTCGTCGGAGTGGGCGAGGGGGGACTCGAACCCCCAAGCTCATACGAGCACTAGACCCTGAACCTAGCGTGTCTACCAATTCCACCACTCGCCCCGGCGTCCTGCCCTGCAGGAGCGGCGATGCTACCACGCACGTACCGGGCTCCCGACGGCAGGAGGGGCGCCGTCCCCCCCGAACGAGACTGCGATGGGTCCGGACGTACTGCCTGCAAACAGCGGCACCGTGCTGGGCCGGTACCGCCTGATCGAGCCGGCGGGCACCGGCGGCACGGCGCGCGTCTGGCGGGGCCGTGATCTCTTCGCCGGCGACGATGTCGCGGTGAAGATCTTCGCCCCCGGCGGGGAGCCGGCGGAGGCCGCCGCTCGCGAGACCTGGGCGGCGGGACGCCTACGCCATCCCGGCCTGCCGCCGCTGCTGGACCGTGGGCGGGCCGCCGGGCGGCACTGCCTCGTGTGGGAGCACATCAACGGCGTCTCGGCCGGCGAGCTCGCCGCCGCGGGCGCCCGCCTGGACGACAGCTCGATCGCACGCATCGCCGTCCAGCTGGCCAGTGCCCTCTGGCACGCCCATGCGCGCGGCATCAGCCACGGTGACGTCAAGCCCTCCAACGTGCTCCTCGACCGCTCCGGGGCGGCCCGCCTGGTCGACTTCGGCTCGTGCGGGCGCGGCGGAGCGGCCGCGGAGACGGCCGATGTGGCCGGCGCCGCGGCCGTGGCCGGCGCGCTGGCCGACCCGCGCACTCTCGCGTCGCCGATCCTGCGCTGTCTCATGCAGGCGGCGGAGGCGGCGCGCGCGCGCACGGCCCGCCAGTTCGGACAGAACATGGTCTCTGCGGCCCGCCTCAGCGGTATCGATCCCGCGCGGCTGGGTTATGCTGCCGCCTCGCCCGCGGGGCCACGCCCACGGGTCCGCGAGGGCCGCATACGTCGGCCCCGTCGTCGCGAGGCAGAGGGTCGCTGAGAGAACGTGCTGCGGATCATCGAGCGAAAGATCGAAGGGCTGATCGAGCGGACGTTCGGTCGGGCCTTCAAGAGCCAGCTCCAGCCGGTTGAGCTGGCACGCAAGCTGTCGCGCGAGATGGAGCAGCACAAGACGGTCTCGGTCTCCCGGGTGTACGTCCCCAATGAGTTCGCGGTCTATCTCTCCTCGGCCGATCGCGAGGAGTTCGCCTCCTATGAGCACAGCCTTCGGGCCGAGCTGGCCAACTACCTCGACGCGCAGGCGCGGGGCGAGGGACTGTCGATGGTCGGCGAGGCGGTGGTCATCTTCGAGACTGATGCCGATCTGCGCGTCGGCGAGTTCGGCATCGCCTGCCGCATGACCGATCAGCCGGGCGGGGCCGCGCCGCCGGTCGTGGCTCCGGAGCAGGCGATACCCGCGGCCGCTCCCGCTGCCGCGCCTGCCGGCGCCGATCCGTTCGCCGCCCATGTCGCCGACTCCTCGGCGGACGCCCCCGACGAGCCGGTCGGACCGGAGCATCCGGCCGCCGAGGAAGCATCCGGGGAGGATGAGCCGGAGTCGGCCCCGATCGACACGATCGACGAGCACGACGACGTCGAGGACGCGCCCGCCCAAGACGGCCCGGCCGAACCCGCTGACGATGACCCGGAGATCGAGGGCGACGAGGAGAGCGGGCCCGTCGATGGGGCGGACGAGCCCGCGGTCGCGGACGACCCGGAGGAGGTCGTCGCCGAACCCGTGCCTGAGCCCGATCCTCCACCGGCCATTCCCGGGCCGGAGCCACCCGCGGCGCCAGAGGTCCCGCTGGAGCCGGTCGCTGGCGCGGCAGCGGGAGCCGTCGAGCCCCCACCCGTCCACGAAGCGCTCGAGGGCATCAGCGGAACCCAGGTCTTCACCGCGGATCAGGCCCGCGACGCCGGCGTCCCGACCGAGACGATGACGTTGACCATGCCCGGCGGCGCGCGCCACGTCGTGAGTCGGCGCGTGACGACCGTCGGCCGCGGGCGCGGGAACGACCTGGTGATCCCCGACGCGAACGTGAGTCGCAACCACGCCGAGATCCGCCACATCGGGCTCGACTACTTCCTGGTCGACCTCGACTCGACCAACGGTGTGGAGGTCAATGGCGAACAGGTCCGCCGCCACGCCCTGGCCGACGGCGACGTCGTGGTCATCGGCACGACCGATGTCATCGTCGAGTTGAGCTGATGACCGAGTTCGGCCTGCTCATCGCCCAGGTGGCGTTCCTGTTGCTGCTGTTCGGTTTCATCTGGCTCGTGATCCGGGGTTCCCTCCGCAGTCTCGAGGGGCGCCGCGCGGCGCCCCCCCCGCCCGCAGCCGAGGAGGCAGGGCCCGGAGCGGCACCCGTCGCGCGCG
>JAHEIS010000177.1 GCA_024639225.1 Actinomycetes bacterium
GCCGTGAATCGTGGCGCCCGAGTGCTCAATATCTCCGCAGGGGGCCCGGGTTACTCCTCGGCGTTCCAGGAAGCGATCTACTGGGCGACCGAGAGCGGGGCGGTGATCGTCGCATCCGTCGGTAACGAAGGCGCCGTCTCGAAGGGGCTCGTGAACTATCCGGCGGGCTACCGCCGGGTAGTCGGCGTGGGGGCGATCTGCGACGGCAATCCGCGCACTCCCGACTGCGAGTCCGACCCCGACGGCGTCGCCGCCTTCAGCAACCGCAACCGCACCGTTGACCTGATGGCTCCCGGGGTGAACGTGCTCTCCTCGGTGCCGAAGCGGGTGAAGTTCCGCCAAGTCGCTCCCGGCTATGGCCTGAAAGACGGCACGTCGATGGCGGCTCCATTCGTGGCCGGCGCGGCGGCGCTGGTATTCGCCAACCATCCGAAGCTGAGCGCCTATCAGGTGCGGCGTCAGCTCACGAACACCGCCACCGACATCGACCGACCGGGCCGCGACAACGCGTCCGGATACGGGATCGTCAATCCGGAGGCCGCGTCGCGTTTCGCCGCGCCACCCGACGACCCTTACGAGGTGAATGACACCCTCTCCCGGGCGCAACGATTTTCGCTGCGCACCGGAGGCCGCAGGACGATTGAGGCGACGGTCGATCGGCACGAAGATCCGACGGACCTCTATGCCGTCTACCTGCGCCGCGGCGACCAGTTGCGCGCCCGCCTGACCCACGATCGCGGCTGGGTCGAGCTTCGCGCATGGCGACCCGGCGTGCGGCGGATCACCCGGGCGAAGCGGGCCAAGGGGCTGCTCGCGCTCGGTGGCAAGCGCAGGAGCGGCTCGCCCTCCGTGGCCACGCTGGCCCGTCGCGCCCCCAGGAACGGCATCTACTACGTGGACGTCGGTGCTCGCCGAGGCGTCTCCAGCTACCGTCTGGTGATCGAGCGGCGCTGATCCGTAGGCTCGCGGGGCTTCAGGGGGAGCGCCCATGACCGGCAAGCATCAGATCCTGTTCTACGACTACGTCGAGGACATCCTGGAACGACGCGGGCCGCATCGAGAGGCCCACTTGGCGCAGGCCGCGGAGTGGAAGGACCGCGGCCAGTTGGTATCCGCCGGCGCCCTCGGCGACCCGCCCCACGGGGCCGCCTTCGTGTTCATCACCGATGACGTCGCGGTGATCGAGCGATTCGCGAACGCCGACCCCTACGTGCGAGCCGGTCTCGTGACCTCGTGGCGCGTGGTGCCGTGGAACGTCGTCATCAGCGCGGACTGAGTTGCCGCACCGCGCGGATCTTGGGTCGGTCCGCGGTTCCCACCCGCAGGCGCCCGCTCACCTTCCACGGCACCCAGATCGCGACACGCCCCCTGGCGTCGGTCTCGATGCGGCGTATCGCCCGCGGGCCGTAGCGGGCAACCAGCGGCTGCATCGGAACGCGCTCACCCCGGCGTCCTCGCACGATGATCGCGAAGCGTCGCCACGTGCGGGCATCGCGGCCCGCGGCTCGTACGACGCGGCGCCCGAGATCACGGATGCCGATCTTCCTCGCGACCGACCTGCGCCGTAGAGCCGTGACCGTCCGGGTTCCGGACTCGGCAGAGGCGACGCGGATTCGTCGCCCGACTCTGCGGTAGACGACCCACGCCAGGCCGCCCGCGTCGGTGCGCACGCGGCGAGCCCGGCTGCCGGGGCCACGGACCATCAGCGGCGCGAAGGGCACGACGCCGTGCGGCGAGCGCGTACGCAGACGGATGACCTCGAACTTCCTGGGGTCCCGTCTCCAACGCCGCCTCGTCTCGACTGGCCCGACGCGTGAGGTCACGATGGAGGCCACCGCCGCAGGCTCGGGGATCGCGCGAGCACGGATTCCGCGCCCGAGGGGGATGACAAGTGCCCAGCTGGAGGGCTTGCGCGCAATCGTGTCGAGTGCGCTGCCGAGCTGGGACCGAAAAGGAGCCAGTGCCAGGGCGAGGTCGATCGGCTGATTCGAGACCGCCTTCTGAAGAGCTCGTCCCGGGATGACCAGACGCAGCTCGGCGAACCCGGCTTGTCCCGCCCGGAACCCGATCCTGGCGTTGCCCGTCTTCCCCAGCGGGAAGGCCTTTGCCGACCCTCCGGGTGGGCGAAGCACCACGCGCGCAGCCGCGGAGCCCCAGAATCTCTGGGGGGCGATTTCGAGGGCACGTGCGATTCCGCCGGGGTCAGGCCCGAGGATCACGGCGATTGGCCCCGAGCCGCGTCCGGCCCAGACGGGGTGTGTGAGTCTGATCCGGTTGGCAAGGGTGCCGCCGGCTCCGGCTATCGCCATGGCCAACCGCGCGACGCGCCTCGGCGCCGGGACCGCCTGAGGCAGGCACGAGATGGCGTGCGGGCCGGCGGGGGCACGCCCGGCGCCGAACACGGCGCGGAACTCCCTGAGCCACTCAGCGGCCCGCTTCGGGGCCTCCGGTGGATCGGGATTCGCCCTTCTCGCGATGGCCTGCCATGTGCCGGGCCCGTTCGCGAGCACGCCACATGCGGCGCCGGTCCGGGCCCACCGCCACTGCTCGGCCTGGCTGTCGGGCTCGTTTGCCCAGGCGCGGACGCCGATTCCGGGAGTCGTCATGAGGAAATGGACGCGCGCGCGATCGCCGCCGCGGCGCTCGAGCTCGCCCGGGAAGGTACGGCCATAGGTGATCCACTCCTCCGGTCGCCAGACATGGATGCCCCGTCGTGCCCGATAGGCCTCGAGCCAGACGCCGCCGGACAAGACGATTGCCTCCCATGCCGAGGCCCACTCGGCGGGCTGGTGGGTGAGCAGCTCGAGGGAGGGGAGGTAGACGTGGACGTGGCGCGCCAGGTTCTCCTCGGCGCCGCTCGGGGAGGGCTTGGCGGCCATCGCGCGCAGCGCGTCGCTGAGCGCGTCGCCGCCGGCCCCCTTGTGCTCGGGCCGCAGCTCGTCGATGAAAACCGTCTGGTCGTAGCTCGCGCGCTCGATCTCCGCGACGAGCAGCGCTTCGATCTCGGCTGCCGTGCGCCCCGTGAGGCTGGCCGTTCCGT
>JAHEIS010000009.1 GCA_024639225.1 Actinomycetes bacterium
GGACCTGCTCGATCAGTCGTCGCTGACCGGCGCCCTCGAGGCCGCACAGCCGTCGGAGGTCTACAACCTCGCAGCCCAGTCCTTCGTGCCGACATCATGGACCCAGCCGGTGCTGACGGCCGACTTCACCGCCGTGGGCGTGACCCGCCTGCTCGAGGCGATCCGGCGGGTGGACACCGGCATCCGCTTCTACCAGGCGTCGTCGAGCGAGATGTTCGGCAAGGTGATCGAAACCCCGCAGAGCGAGGCCACGCCGTTCTACCCGCGCAGCCCCTACGGCGCCGCAAAGGTCTACGGCCACTACATCACGGTGAACTACCGCGAGAGCTACGGCCTCTTCGCGTGCTCGGGGATCCTCTTCAACCACGAGTCACCCCGACGCGGACTCGAGTTCGTGACGCGCAAGGTCACCGACGGGGTCGCCCGGATCAAGCTCGGACTGGCCGACGAACTCGCGCTCGGCAACCTCGACGCCAAGCGCGACTGGGGCTTCGCCGGCGACTACGTCGATGCGATGTGGCGCATGCTCCAGCAGGACGAACCCGATGACTATGTGGTCGCGACCGGCGAGACCCATGAGGTCGACGAACTCGTCGAGATCGCGTTCGACCATGCGGGCCTCGACCGCGAACGATACGTACGCATGGATCAGCGGTTCATCCGCCCGGCGGAGGTGGATCTCCTGGTCGGCGACGCCTCGAAGGCCCGCCGCGTACTCGACTGGACTCCCGAGGTGACCTTCGACGGCCTCGTCCGCATGATGGTCGACGCGGATATCGCCCGGCTGTCCGACGCCGGGGCCTGACTCCGAGTCGCCGTCAGGCCCCGCGTCGGCCGTTGCGGATCTGACGCAGGCGGGCGGCGACGGTCCGAAGGGGGGCGGTCAATCGCCACGAGGCGCTGCGGCGCATCTGGGCGAGGGCCGCATCAAGGCCGTCCAGCTGGGCGGTCAGCTCGCCGTTGCGGAGCATCTCGTCGCGCAGTCTGCGATGGGTCTCGGTCAGCTCCTCATGGGTCGCCTTCTGGAGGAGCGTCACCTCGTGGAGGGCGTCACCGCGTTCGCTCGCCAAGCGCGTCGCGTCCCGCTCGACCCGGGGGATGAAGTTGTCGGTCGAGTTCGGGGGCACGCGGAAGTGCGGGGCGAGATCAGCCGCGTGCTCGGAGGCTGCATAGAAGCGGTTGACGCCGTCGAAGACCAGGAGTTCGTACCCCGCCGCGTGGAGGATCGGCTCCCAGTCCTCGTGACTGGGCTCGTGGGTGTCGGGCCGGACGCTCTCGACGATGATCACCCGGGGACGGTGCGCGGCGAAGTCCGCCCCCGCGAGGACGGCGTGCTCCATGCCCTCGACGTCGACGCTGAGGAAATGGATCTCATCGGGTGCGTGCTCGGCGAGGACGTCGGCGAGTCGACGTGCAGGGCGACGGATGGGGCGGGTCTCCCAGCGGCCCTCGTAGCGTAGGGCGACGTCCGGATCGGCGGTCGACAGACCGGTGTCGACGACCTCGGTCATCTCGACGTCCTCGTCAGAGTCCGAGATGCAGATGTTCAGGTTGATGTCACGAGGCCGTGCGGCCTCGATCAGCCGGAACCATGAGGTCACGGGCTCGACGTTGATCCCGCGCCAGCCGTTGCTGTAGAACAGCGCGGTGAGCGAGTCGGCCGGTGAGTTGGCGCCGACGTCGACATAGAAACCACGCGGGATGTCCCGGAACGCGCGCCAGAGGAGGATGTCCTCGTGGTTCTGCGCGTAGCTGATCAACTGCGGGGTGTCCGCAGGCCCGGAAGCAGTGTCCGCGCCGCGGTTCTCGAGCCCGGACGGGCTGCGTCCCGACTCGGTCACGCCCCGGATCGCAGTCGTCCCGGCGGGGCCGGAGGGTCGTCCGTGACGGGCGACCGCGATCCGGAGGCGGGCGGCGTCGTCGCCTCCGCCGAAGCCCGTCCCTCGGGCCGGATACCCGCCGCGAGTTCGAGTCCGCGCACACGGCGGAGCGTGCGTTCGCCGATGAGGCGGTTGGCGCGCAGCAGGTCCCCGATCACTCCCAGGGCGATGAGCTGCACGGCCATCACCAAGGCGACGGCGCCGACGATGAGGGACTGGATGTGCCCGCTGCCGTCGCCGTTGAGGAAGAACCAGCCGAAGCGAGCGAACAGAAGCGCGCCGACGGCGCCGAAGACGATGGCGGGGTAGAGAAAGACGCGTAGCGGCTCGTGCATCGCATAGATGCGCAGAATCGTCGTCGCGGACCGGCGGATGTACTGCCGCTTCGACGAGAACAGGCGTGAGGGCCGGGTCGTCGGATTCGTCCGCACCGGCACATGGCCCACGGCGATGTCGTCCTTGCCGGCCTGGATCACGGTCTCGAGCGTGTAGCTGAACGCCGACACGACGTTCACCCGCAGCGCCGCCTCGCGGTTGTAGGCACGGAAACCGGAGGTCGCATCGGGGACGTCGGTGCCTGAAGCCTGGCGGACGACCCACGACCCCACCCGCTGCAGAACCTTCTTGGTCGTCGTGAACTCCGCGTGATTGGCGATGTCGCGCGAGCCGATCACGAAGTCCGCGGTGCCGTCGACGATGGGCCGCACGATCTCGGCGATGTCCGCCGAGCTGTACTGATTGTCCGCGTCCGTGTTGACGATCGCGTCCGCGCCCAGCTTGAGCGCCGCATCCAACCCCGTCTGGAAGGCCACCGCCAGGCCCTTGTTCCGCGGAAAGCTGACGATGTGGTCGACGCCGGCCTCGCGGGCGACCTCGACCGTGCGGTCCGTCGAGCCGTCGTCGATGACGAGCCAGACGACCTCATCGAACCCGGGGACGCTCCGCGGCAGATCCGCCAGAGTGCGGGCGAGGGTGGCCTCTTCATTGAGGCACGGGATCTGGATCACGAGGCGCAGTAGGAGGACTCCCGGGCGGAAGGACTGTCCGAAAACTACAGCGAACCCGGGCGGGCACCCAACGTCGCGTCGCCCAACATCGCCGCAGCGATGTCCGCGGGTCGCGGCAGCGCGTCCGCCGTCCGGCGGCCCTCGAGCGCGAGGGCCCGGGCGATCGGCGGCGTCTCGGCGAGGAACGTCGTCACCTCGTCGACTTCGAGAACGCTCCGGGCGATCAGCGCCGCGCCCCCGCCGAGGGGCGGTGGCGGGGTCTGTGCGAGGACGATCACGGCCCGCTGACGCCGCCAGGCCGCAACAGCCTCGGCGACGGCGGTCGAACCCCGGGTTCCGACCCAGGCGACCCCGCAGGTCTCCGGCAGGCATTCGCGGCGCCGGTGTCGCCGGACCCAGGCGTCTCCGAGGGGCGTCCCGAGCGCCGGAGGGGCGAAAGGCCCCGTTGATGTGACGGCTGGAACGGGCATGAGCTCGTCGACGGCGTGGTCGAGATCATCGGCGTCGGCCACGAAGCCGAAACTCCGCTCCGCCCGCGCGGCGAGCGCCGGACCGTACATGCCGTGAGGCACGATGATCGCCCGCACCGGCCCGTTCCAGGCCGCGACCAGGTTCCAGTCCGCGGCCCGGGGAGAGCCGATGACCCACATGGTGCGCTCGTCGCGCCCGTCATGTTCGGCAACCGCGGCGGCGACGGCGCGTAGAACCGCGTCAAGCGCGGGCGAGCCGCCCATTCCGGTGACGATCACGCGACGACCCGCGTTGCGAAGGCCAGAAGGCGTTCCCCGACGGCGTCAGCGGCGAAGTTCTCGAGCCGTCCGGCGGCACCGGCGAGCATCGCCCCGCGAAGCGCTGGGTCCCCGGCCACCGCGCGCACGGCCTCGGCCGCGAGTGAGGGCTCCTTGGTCGGCAGGATGAGGCCGGCGTCGCCGAGCGTCTCCGCGACGGCGCCGGCATCGAAGCCGATGATCGGGAGCCCGACATCCAGCGCCTCGAGCAGCGGGACGCAGAACCCCTCGTGGTCGGACAGGCAGAGGAAGATGTCAGCCGATCGGTAAGCCTCGCGCAGGGCGCCGTCGGACATGGCCCCGCCGAACGCGACGTGATCGGATATCCCCAGCTCGGCGCAGAGGCCGCGACAGTACTGTTCGTAGGCCGGCGCCGCGTCCCATGAGCCGATCATCTGCAGGCGCGCCGCGCACCCCGTCTCGTGCAGCGCGGCGACCGCCAGGATGAGATCGTGCTGAGCCTTGTTGGGAATGCCGCGGCCCACGAACAGAAGCATCGGCGCGTCCGGATCGGGTTCATCCCTCGTGTGGACGGAACCGACCTCGAGGGCGCGGCGGAGAATCCCGACGGCCTCGACGTCGGACGCCCCGAGGTCCCGCAGCTCGAGCGCGTTGAACTCCGAGTCGGCGCAGGCATGATCGACCGCGGTGGCGAAGCGACCGAGGTCACGGCGACCGACCGCACACTGGCGGGCGACGTGAGGAGCGTGGCGCCAGAGCAGCTCAGCCGGCGTGATGTTGTGGTAGTGCAGCGCGGTCCGGTCAAAGCGCCGGAGCGCGATGTCGAACGCGGCGGAGTTGATCGAGTAGTGCAGGATCGCCGCGGCTCCGGGCGCGGGATCGATCGCCGTCGCCGGCCGGATGACATTCGCCAGATCGGGGTGGATGTGTTCGGCGTAGATCTCCGACTCGTAGCCGTTGGCACGCAGGAGCTCGCGGGACCGGAGCAGGTGATGGCTGATGGCATCGCGCGGCGCGACTCCTGCGGCGATCTGGTGGAGCGTCATGCCCACGCGTCGATCGCTTCCAGGCAGCGGGTCCGGACGGCGTCCCAACTGAAGCGATCTCGCACGTAGGCCGCCCCGGCGCGACCGAGCCGGGCGCGCAGATCGTCATCGTCGAGCAGCATCGCCAGGGCGGCCCGGAACTCGGCTGGGTCCTCGTACCAGAGCCCGCCGCCGGAGGCGCGCGCATGATCGGCCAGGACGACCGAACCGCCGTTGACCAGGGCCGGCGTTCCGGCCAGCCATGCCTCCATCAGCACGAGGCCGAAACTCTCGAGCCGCGACGGGTGCAGCAGGACCGACGCACCCGCGAACGCCGCGGCCTTTTCCGCCTCCGGCACGAATCCGAGGTCGATCACGTGGCCCGAGAGCTCAGGCGCCGGTTTGAGGTCGCCGGACCCCATCAGGGCCAGTGGCGGGACATCGTGGCGCTCGCGGCGGAAACCGGCGTACAGATCGAACAGCTCGCCGAGACCCTTCCCTTCCTCGCGGCGCCCCGCGTAGAGCACGTAGCCGGGGTCGATGCCCCGCGCGGCGCAGAAGTCCGCGGGGTCCGGCGGGGCGTCGTGGGGAGCGAATCCCACACCGCCCACCATGATTCGCGCCCGGGGGGCCAGGCTGGCGAGGAGGCGTGCCTCACCGCCGGTGTTCACGAAGCAGCCGCGCGCCGCCGCCAGCATGTCGCGGACCACGCGCGTCCGGGCGTAGGGCTCGTCGTGGAGACACGGGATCAGGATCGTCTTGTCGGGGCGGGTCGTGACGGCGGCGTGAGTCGTACCGAAGAGGTACGGCATGGCGAAGATCGCATCGAGATCGTCGCGCGACGCGAGGGCGGAGTTGAGCGCCGCGGAGCGCACGTTCGCGGCCATCCAGCGGAGCTCGTCGAGGTAGGAGACGGCGCCTTCGCGGGCGATCTGGTGGTGGAATCGGAAGAACAGCTCGTTGTCCCGGTCGGCGTCGACCGGGAAGCGGTGGACGGTGACACCGCCCGTCTCGACGCTGCCGGGAGGATGATGGTCCTCCCAGGTGAAGTGGTCGACCGCGCAGGTCGTGAAGACCTCGACCTCGTGCCCGGCGCCCGCGAGATCCTCGGCGACGGCGCGGCAGTGGGCCTCGGCACCTCCGAGGATGTCCGCCCCGTAGCGAGGTACGACGAAGGCGATGCGCCTAGGAGACGCGGGCAACGACGACGGCGCAGCGGGCGCTCGTCCGCAGGGACTCGTCGGCGGACGAACCGTCGTCGCCGACCCACACCGTCCGGGGGGCACTGAAGCCCGCGGCAGACAGCAACGCGGCGACCGTTCTCGGGTCGACCGGGCGCAGGCGCCACGGATCGCTCCAGAATTCCTCGCGCTCGGCGGGCGCCGCGTAATTGCGGACGACAACGGCCACCATTCCCCGCTCGCCGAGGACCCGACGCGCCTCCCGGAGCACGGCGGCCGTCTCCTCCACGGGCCGCGACTCGGCGAACTCCCGGATCACGATGCGTCCAAGGCCGGCGGTCCCGCAAGTCCGGAGGTGGGCGAGCGGCTCGTCCGCCGCAGCGGTTCTCCCGGCACGGACCGCGGCGTCGACGAGGCCTCGGCGCGCATCGATGCCGGTCATCCCGTCGCCCAGCGCGTCCAGCAGTTCGCCCCGGCCGCAGCCGATCAGCAGGCCCTCGCCGGGGGCCGCCGAGAGCTCGCCGGCGATCGCCGGGCCGAGTGCGGCGGGGGAATCGGCCTCGGGGAGTTCGAGAGGCGGGGATGCCGGAGCCGCGTCGTCAGTCACCATGCCGGCGAGACGCTCGATTCGGGCCTCGAGCGACGCCAGACCTCCCCCGTCCTGGCCGGCCCGGACCTCGGCGAGATCGCGCCGCAGCCGCTGGACCTCGGCGCCGAGGGATGTCGCGTAGGCGGTGATCTGAGCATGGAAGGCGTTGAGCTGGTCGGCGAGGTCGGCGAGGTTGCGCCAATTGGCGCGGACGATCTGCTGCTTGACCCGCTCGAGCGCCTTGCCCACGAGCGGCGAGCCAGACGGGCTCGTGATCAGACCGGGCGTCACATGGGAGACGAGCTGCGCCCGCTCCAGCTGCTCCGCGTCCCAGGCCGCGTCGGACAGGCGCAGGTCCGCGGCGAGGTCATCGGTGACGTAGAGGCCCTCGGCCTTCCTGCCGGCGATCCGGGCACGGAGATCGTTCATGAGCGCCTCGACGTCGACCGCCGGGGGCTGTTGGGCACCGTCTCGGCTCACTGGCTGAGCATAGCTTCCGTGTCCCGCGGCCCGGACCGGTCAGCTCGCGGAATCGGCCGCGAGGGGGGTGTTCTCCGCCGCGACCGACCAGCTCCCGGAGAGGTCGATGGGGCCGACTCCGGTGCCGCGCGCGAACACGGTGAACTCGAGCCAGCGGTCGAGCCAGTGGAAGACGACCGACTCGTCGTGGGAGACGACCGCCAGGCGGACCAGGAAGCTTCCCTCGTGGAGTGGGAGGCTCGGAATCATGAAGCGGACGACGCGGGGGCGATCGATGAGGCCGACCTCGAGCGAATCCAGCCGGGTGTTGGTGCCATAACACTGCATGCCCTCGACGGTCTCGATGCCGATCCCGAAAAGCGGGGTCTCGACCGGCTGCCGCGGCAGGACTGTCATCTCGATCGTCATCGGCTCACCGCCGAGGAAACGGTCGGCCGGACCGTGGGGTCCCCGGAGCCCGGCAGACGTGATGATGACATCACCCGAGCCCCAGGACCGGTCATCACCCCGGCCCAGGGCGGCGCCATCGTCCCCGCCGACCGGGGTCGCAGGCGCGCTCTCGTCGCCTTCCGCCTGGGTGAGGCGGCGGTGGTAGCCCGTGAGCACCTTGGCCGGATCCCCGTCCTCGGCGACGAGGCCCCCATCCAGCAAGATCGCCCGGTCACACACCCGCTCGACGGCCGCGGGATCATGGGACACGAACACGAGGGTCCCGCCGGCCCGGCGGAAGCTGAAGATCCGCGCGAGGCACTTGCGCTGGAAGGCCTCGTCGCCGACGGCCAGAACCTCGTCGAGCAGGAGGACGTCAGGGTTGACGTGGCTCGACACGGCGAAGGCGAGACGCATCTGCATGCCGCTCGAATAGGTGCGGATCGGTGCGTCGATGAAGTCCGCCAATTCGGCGAACGCGACGATCTCATCCATCCTTTCGTCGACCTCGGCGCGGGAGAGCCCGTGAATCGACGCGTTCATGTGAACGTTTTCACGACCGGAGAAGTCCGGGTGGAAACCGGCGCCGAGCTCGAGCATCGCGGCGATGCTCCCACCGACCGCGACCGATCCCGAGTCGGGGGGTATGATCCCGGCGATCAGCTTGAGAAGGGTGCTTTTGCCCGAGCCGTTGGCCCCGATGATCCCGACCGCCTCGCCCGCGCTGATCGTCAGATCAACCCCGCGCAGGGCGACGTGCTCCCGGGCGCGGGGCCGCTCCCGGCGGACGAGGGTTGCCTTGAGCGTCGGGGTCTGGTCCTGGAGCACGCGATAGCTCCGGTGGACGTTCGAGACCCGGATTTCCCCGGGGCGCAACGGTTCCATCGTGCGATTGTAGTGGCACGATCCTCGGCAACCGGCCTTCCGCGAACCCGAGTGACCACGACGTGCCGATGAACGACACCCCACCTGACGCCGACCGCTTCCCACCCGAGGTACGGGCCCGGGTCGAGATGACCGTGGGGTGCGGTGATTGCGACGGACTCCCCAAGGTCGCGGACGCTGGCACGATCGTGGAGCGCGAGGGGGAGCTCTGGCAGGTGATGCACAACGGACTGCTGGTACCCGCGGGCGGGTACCACGGCGACTGGATGATCGAGGTGATCCGCCGCTTGCGCGGGCACCATGAGCCGCAGGAGGAACTCCTCTTCGCCGAGGTCCTGAGCCACTGTGCGCCGGGGAGCACGATGGTCGAACTCGGTGCCTTCTGGAGCTACTACGCAGCGTGGTTCGTGTCGACGGTCCCGGGCGGGCGGGCCGTCCTGCTCGAAGCCGACGAGCCGAGCCTCGCGGTCGGTCGCGCGACCTTCGCGGGCAACGGGCTGGACGCTGACTTTCATCTCGCCGTCGTGGGCGCGACGCCGGCGACCGCGGTCGACTTCGTGCGCGAGAGCGACGGTGCCCGCGTCCGCATCCCCCGGCATTCGGTGGCATCGCTCGCCGAAAGTGCCGGGGTTGAACGAATCGAGCTGCTGCTGGCCGACGTCCAGGGCGCTGAACTGGAGGCGCTGGAGGGCAGTGCCGAGTTCGTCGCGGCGGGGCGGCTGCGGTTCTGCGTGGTCTCGACGCATCACCACTCGATCAGCGGCGATCCCCTCACCCACCAGCGCTGTCTCGCGTGGGTACGCGACCACGGCGGCCATGTCATCGCGGAGCACAGCGTCGCGGAGTCCTTCAGCGGCGACGGCCTGATCGTCGCCTCGTTCGCGGACACAGACCGAAACATCGCCCCGATCCCCATGAGTCGCAACCGCGCCTGCGACTCGCAGTTCGGCGAGGCGGAGTATGACCTGGCGGTCGCCTGGGATCGCCTCTTCGGCGACGGCGCGGCCTAGAGCTGCAGCGCCATGTCGCGCTCGAGGCGGCGGAAGGCCCACCAGCCGACGCCGAGGGCGATCGCTGACGCCACCGCCATGTACGCGACGTCGATCGGGTCGGGCCAGCGGCCGAAGAAGAGCACGTCCTGGAGCGAGAGGATGAAGGGTGAGGCGAAGTTGACGTAGTGCAGGACGTTGATCACCCAGCTGTCGACGCCGGACAGCACCTCGTACGTGTAGAAGATCGGCGAGAGGAAGAACCACGGCAGGCTCAGCGCGCCGTAGAGGTACTCGGTGTCGCGGAAGTAGACGTTCAGGGCCGCCAGGAGCAGGCCGAGGCCGACGGTGAGCGCCGCCAGCAGCGCGATCAGCACGGGCAGGATCACCAGCGGCTGATACCCGTCGAGTGGCGCGAAGACAAGGCAGAGGGGCAGCGCGATGGCGAGCATCGCCGCGGCCGTGAACGCGTTCGCCGTGATGGCCGCGAGCGGGACGATCTCGCGCGGGAACGCGACCTTGGTGACCAGGTGGCTGTTGCTGACAAGGCTTGATGTGGCGACCTGGACGCCACCGGAGAAGAACGTCCACACGGTGAGTCCGACGAAGAGGAACAACGCGTACGGACTGATCGAGTCGAAGCGCAGCAGGTACCGAAAGACGACGGAGTAGACGCCGACCATGATGATCGGGTTGATCAGGGTCCACATGAGGCCGATGACCGAGCCCTTGTAGCGCTGGCGTACCTCCCGGCGGACGAGGTTGTCGAAGAGCGGGCGGTGCGACAGGAGCCGGGAGGCGACGGCGGGCGCGGCGAGCATGGCCGGGACTCTAGAACAGCCTGCGCCGAGAGCGTCACAAGCGGCGCGCGTCACGGCGGCGCTCCCTGAAAAGGATGTATGCAACGCTTCGCAGCCCCCGGCGGGGCTCCAGCCATGAGAAACTGCCGGGGCCATGCGTATCGGCTACGACACGACCCCCGCATCCGTCTCGACGGCCGGCGTCGTGCGCTACATCAACGATCTCGGTCTGGCCCTGGACCAGCTCCCGGACATCGACATCGTTCGGTTCAGCGCGCCGATCGAGGCGGCGGGCGGGCGTCTGCAGAAGGCCTTCGGCCACGCGTCCCGTCGGCTCGTCTACTACCCCTGGCTGCTCAAGCGCCAGGCCGGACGCAGCGATGTCAGCCTGATCCACTGCCCGGCCCCGCACCTGCCACAGGGGCTTGACGTGCCGCTCGTCATGACCATCCATGACATGTTGCCGTGGCGATACCCCGAGTACTTCTCGCGGCGCGCGGTCCTGCGACACAAGGTCGTCGCCCGCCAGGGCGCCCAACGCTCCGAGAGGATCATCGTCGGTTCCGAGTACACCGCCGAGGAGGTCGTGGACCTGCTCGGCGTCCCGCGCGACAAGATCTCGGTGACCCGGCTCGGCCTCGATCTGCGATTCCAGCCGGTCGAGAGCACGCCGATGTGGCTCGCGCGCCGTTTCGGCATACCGGGACGGTTCGTCCTCTCAACCGGAACGCAGGAACCGCACAAGGGCCTGGTCGGATTGGTGCGCGCCTTCGAGCGCTTCCAGCTCGAGCATCCCGAGTACACGCTGGTCGTCGTGGGCTCGCGACCCGCACCCGGCTCGGCGATCGAGCAGGCCCTCAACCGCTCCACCGCCCGGATCGTCCGCGCGGGCTTCGTGAGCGACGAGGAGCTGGTCCGGCTCTACGGCTCCGCCGCCTGTTTCGCGTTCCCGTCGCTGTACGAGGGCTTCGGGTTCCCGCCGATCGAGGCGATGGCCTGCGGGTGTCCGGTCATCACCAGCGACCGCGCGAGCCTGCCCGAGACGGTCGGCGATGCCGCGCTGCGCGTCGACCCGACCGACCCCGATCTCCTGTCGGAAGCCCTCGAGCGCGTCCTGCTCTCACCACAGGTCGCCACTGACCTCCGCGACCGGGGCCTGGTGCACGCGCGCGGGTTCACATGGGGTCGCACCGCAGCGGAGACGGCCGACGTCTACCGCACCGCCCTGGAATCAGCCGCCGGCTGAGGTCGGCGGCCGGCCGGCGCGCTCCCGCGCCCGGTCGCAGAGTCGCAGGTAGCTGTCGGCGCAGGCGCCCCAGCTGAAGCGCTCGACGGCGCGTCGCGTCGCGCGGGCAGCGAGCGCGATCCGCTCATCCGGATCGGTGATGAGCTCTCCGAGCACGGTCGCGAGGGACTCGGCGCCGTCGCGGAGCGAGAAGGTGCGGGCCGCGTCGCCGACGACCTCGAGGTTCGGGGCGTGGTCACTGACGATCAAGGGCGCGCCGGCCGCCAGCGATTCGACGATCACCGGGTGCGTGCCGCCGACCTCCGTCGGGACACACATCACGCCGCAATTGTGCAGCAGCTCGCGGTACCCTTCGCCAAATACGTAGCCCGGGAACAACACGCCGGACGACGCGTCGCGTCGCAGCCCGGCGATGTACTCCTCGGCATAGGGGGCGTCTCCGACGACTACGAGTGGCCAGTCCGGAGCGAGGCGGCGATGGGCCTCGATCAGCAGATGGGCATTATTCTCCGGCACGAGGCGGCCGACGAACAGCACGTACTCCCCCGACCGGAGACCGAGCTCTCGCAGGTGGCCGGCGTCGCCGGGATCCGGGACCGACGCGCCGTAGGGGATCGCGGCGATCCGGCGACCGTAGGTCTGCTCGAAGCTGTCGGCGACCGACTCCGAGTCGGTGACCGTGACGGTTGACGCGCTCGGGGCAAAGCGCTCGGCCAGGCGGAGCATGCGCTTGGCCGCGGCCGGCCACTTGGCCCGCTGCGAGTCAAGCCCGTCGATCTGGAAGACGGTCGGGATTCCGGCGAGGCGGGCCGCCGGCACGACCGGGGCATTGCCGGAGATGAAGTAGATCGCCACGTCCGGCCGGTCGCGCGTGGCCATGTGGGCGGTCGACACGGCCGTGTGAACGAGCGTGTCGAGGTACTTGTTGGCGACCGTCGGTAGATGGACGAGCCGGGCGCCAACATGGGTGGCCCGCCTCTCGACCATGTGCGGCCGGCAGTAGACGACGACCTCGTGCCCGCGGGCGGCGAACTCCTCCGCCAGGTGCTCGACGGCAGTCTCGAACCCGGAGTAGGCCGCGGGAATGCCGCGCGTGCCCAACATGGCGATCTTCATCCGACCGCCCGTCGGACGACGGACCACGCCGCCTCGCCTGTCGCCCGGCGCGTGAAGGCGCCGGCCCGGACCGGACCTGCCGACCGCAGGCGCTCCGCGGTGGCGGGTTCGATTGCGGCGGCGAGGGCGTCCGCGAGCGCGACGGGCGTCGGAGCCACGACCAGCCCGGCGTCGGCGACGACCTCGGGCAGGGCGCCGCGGTCGCTCACGACGACGGGGGCGCCACAGGCCATGGCCTCGAGCGCGGTGATGCCGAAGCCCTCGTAGAGCGAGGGCACCGCGACCGCCGACGCGGCCGAATAGAGCTCGGCCAGAAGGTCGTCCTCGACGGGGCCGAGCCAGCGGCCCCCGGCCTCGGCCAGGATGCTCAGGCCGCCGTGGCCCGGTTTCCCGACGATCGCCAGCTCGGGTCCCCCCAGCCGCTCGACGGCCTCCGCCAGGGCGGGGATGTTCTTCCGTGGTCCCAGGTCGCCGACAGCAAGGATGAAGTCGGACAGCCCGAGGCGATCGGCGACGCGCGCGCGAGCGCCCTCGCGTGGCCGGAAGGCGGCGGCCGCGTGGGTGACGACCACGTCGATCTGGTCGGCCGGAATGCCGAGGGCGGCGGAGATGTCAGCGGCGGCGGTCTCGGACACCGCGACGACGCGCGCCGCCCGGCGCGCGGAGCGCGGCACCAGAGCCCGCAGCATGCGGACCGCCCGGCGCGAGAGCCACTGGGGGTCGTGAATGAACGAGGCGTCGTGGACGATCAGAAGGCTGGGCGCGGTCGGACGCGGAGGCGCGACGTAGTGGAAGAACCCGGCCGCGGCGCGCAGGCTCGCCATCGCCCCCGGGCCGTGGTGCAGCAGCCGCCGAGGGCCACCCTCGGCGACCATCACCGCCCCGGCACCGTTGAGATGGTCGCGCGCCGCGGGGTGGGAGATGAGGGCCACGACGTCGTCACCCGGGGCGGCGGTCGCCGCCAGGGCGGCAACGAGCATCTGGGCGTAGCGCCCGTTGCCGGCATCGCCGGCGGACGGTGCTCCGAGCATGTGACAGTCGACGGTGACCCTCATCGCGCCGCCGTCGCCAGCACATCGAGGGTCCGCCCGGCGGCCGCCGGCCAGGCGAAGCGCTGGGAATCGTCCCGGGCGCGACGACCCCGCTCGGCGAGGGCACCGGGGTCGGAGAGCGCCGATGAGAGCGCCTCACCGATGCCCTCGGCGGTCACGTCGTCGAGCCAGATCGCCGCGTCGCCGCCGATCTCGCGGAGCGACGAGTTGCGAGCGAGCATGACCGGACACTCCCGCGCCATCGCTTCGATCACCGGTAGGCCAAAGCCCTCGAACGCCGAGGGGAAGACCAGCAGGCGCGCGCGGCGGTAGAGATCGTCGAGCTCCTCATCGCTCACGAATCCTCGCAGCTCGCACCCGGGTCCCGCGGAGGCCAGGACCTGCGCCTCCTCGGAACCGCCCCGACCCACGACGACGAGGCGGCACCGCTCGGGATCATCCGCCGCCGCCTCCCAGTAGCGGCGATGCCCCGCGATCAGCGCGGGTATCCGCTTGCGGGGTTCGAACTCACCGACCGCCAGAACAAATGGCTCGCGCGCGCGCGGGTCACCCGGCGCGGGCAGTTCCGTCCCGATGGGGATCACCGTGATGCGTTCACGGGGTACTCCGTACAGCTCGACCAGATCCGCGGCGGTGGACTCCGAGGTGGTGATCACTTCACGGGCGGTGTCCGCCGAGCGGCGACCGAAGAGACGCGCCCAGCGTCGGAAGCCCGCCGGGAAGTCGTCGGGTCGGCGCTCCCAGGCCAGATCCTGGAACGTGACCACGACGGGCACCGGTGACCACCACGGGCCCCAGTTCATCGGCACGTGGATCGCGGACGCGCCGCGGCGGAGGGCGATCAACGGGAGGACGGCGTGACTCCAGATGAGATCGATCAGGAGATTGCCAAGACTGGTCAGCCGGTTGCGTCGGGGCAGGCCCGGCGGGCCCCACACCCATTCGACGCGGACCGGGGGCTCCCCGACGGCGGCCTGCGCCCCCGCCAGCTCGTTGATGTACGTGGCGATGCCGGTCCTGCGCCTTCGGGCCATCCGGCCATCGGCGATCACCAGCGGCTGGTCAGTAATCCCCGGCCTCCCGCCAGACTGCGCGCAGGGCATCGGCCGTGCGCGCCCAGGTGAACTCGGCGGCGCGCCGGCGTCCGGCCGCCGCGGCCCGGGAGGCGGCGTCGGGATCATCGAGGAGCAGCTCGACGGCGCGGGCCCACTCCCCGACCAGCCCGAGGTCGCAGTACTGGGCGACCTCGCCCCCCGTCTCTCGCAGGGAGGGGATGTCGGAGGCGATCACCGGCGTCCCCGCCTGCATCGCCTCGAGTACCGGCAGGCCGAAGCCCTCCTTGCGCGAGGTGATCAGCGCCGCGGTCGCGCCGGCCCGGAGCGCCGCAAGGGCGCCGTCGGGCTGCCAGCCGCGCCACTCGATGCGGCCGTCCACGCCCATCGCCTGCGCCCGGCGCCGGAGGGCGGCGAGACGGCGCGGCGCCCAGGGGCCCGTCAGAACGAGCCTGACCTCCGGGGCGACGGCGCTGAGGACATCGACGGCCAGCTCCGGATTCTTGTGCGGGTCGAGGGCGCCCGCGTAGAGCAGGTACGGGCCAGGTGGCCGCTCACCCGCCGGCAGCGCCGACGGCGGCGTCCCATGGGGGATGACACGCACGCGCTCCTCGGGAACGTCGAGCCGCGCGACCACGTCGGCCGCGGTCTCGTGGGAGGGCACGACGATCATCTCGGCGCCGACGAGACGGTCGAGGAAGTGACGGTAGGCGGCCCGCTCGGCGATCCGGGTGGCGCCCCCGAGGTACTGGGTCGGAAAGAGCGCCGGAATGAGATCGTGACACGTCGCGACCACACCCGGCCCCTCGGGGATCAGCTCGTGGCGGGTGGCATGAAAAACCCGCTCCTGGCGGTCCCGCGCCGCGCGGGCACCCACGCGGCGCGGGCCGGTGTCGGGCAGCCGCGGCAGTGATCGCGACCGCCAGCTGACCCGACGGACTCGGAAGCCGTCGGGAACGTGCTGCTCCTCGCGGGCGAGGAGCACGGGCCGCTCGGCCTCGGGCAGCTGGGCGAGGCCGGACAGCAGACCCGTGACCGCGATGCCGATGCCCCTCCGGGCGTGCCCCTCGGCCAGGGGCGTGGCATCGAGAAGGACCGCCATCGCCGTGAGACTATCCGGCGGGTCCAGCGTCCCCCGGGCGTTGCGGCGGCCTAGGGGCCGAACTCCGCGGCGGCAGTGCCCGGGCGCGGAGCGGAGCGCGACGCGGCGACACGCACGGGAGCCCGTGCCTGGCGGGAGACCGGGGCGGCGGCAGGCCCCGCGACATGATCAGGGGTCGGTGGCGGATCAAGCGTCGGTACGGGCCGAGGCGTCGCGGAGGGGCGGGTCGCCGGTGCCGGATCGGGAGCAGGTGCGGGCTCCGGCGATGGCGGTGTGCTCGTGGGCGCCTGCGGGGCAGTCGCGACGACGGGCTCGGGGGTTGGTGGCGCATCGACATGGGCGGTCACGAACGGCAGACCGGCGGCGGCCGCGGCGGCCAGGGCCAGGCCCTTGGCGCCGAGCCGGCCCGCGCCCGCCGCCGGGAGGTCCATCGCCAGCTGGCCGATCTGCGCCACCCTCGCCCCGCCGGCGGCCGCCAGACGATCGAGGTACCCGGCCAGCAGACTCATATCCCCGGTCGGCGGCGCGACGGTCGGCAGCAGCGCCGCCGGCACCAGCGCGACGAGCTGGGGGTCGAGCCGCCGACGCGCGGCCAGAACCTGGCGGCAGGGTGCACAGCGGCCCACGTGGTTGGCGACGCGACGCCGGTCGACCGGGCGCCCGCCGCCCCGGGCCACGTGATCGATCGCGGCCCGCAGCCGCTCGCAGGCCGCTCCGGAGGCGACCGCGGTCTCCCACTCGATCACGCGCGCACGACCGCGCGAGATCGCGCGCTCGACCTGCCGGAGCGGCCGCCCGGTCAGCTCGGCGATCTGCTCGTGTCCGAGTCCGGCCGTGCGGAGGATGAGGCAGGAGCGCTGCGTCTCACTGAGACCGAAGAGGGCCTCTTTGACGTCGGCGTGGCGCTCACGCCACTCGGCGATCACATCCGGCCGCCGCGCGTCGGCGGCCACGGTCCGATCGGTACCGGCCAGATCGCCCGCGGCCTCGGGGGCCTCACGGCGGCGCCGGCGAGCCGCGGCAAGAGCCTCATTGCGAACGACGGTGTAGAACCACGCGTCGAAGCGCCGCGGCTCAGCCGACGGCGCGGACTGGAGCGCGATCTCCATCGCCTGCTGGTAGGCGTCCTCCGCGTCCTCCGGGCTCGGTGCGTAGCGGGCGGCGTACCGCAGGAACGTCGGCGCCCGGCCGAGGGCGCGGGCGACGGCACGACGCCGTGCATCGGCATCGGGTGGGGTAGCGGTGGTGGAAGGCCTGTCCATGCGAGCGGCCAATCTACCCAAAAACTCAAGGTTTGGGACTGGCAACGTTTGAGATGGGAATGGCGGATGAATCACGAAGGTCACGCACCTGTGACGACTGACGGCGCGAAGCCCGACGGACACCTGATCCGGGAGCGCAGGCGGCGGCGATAGCCTTGGGTCGTGCCCCCGTACGTGCACCGAATTCCCTTCCGGATCGTGATGGCCGAGGTCGATGCCGCCCAGATCCACTTCACGGCGATCTACCGCTGGATGGATCGCGGGCTCTCCGAGTGGCTCGCCGCGATCGGGCATCCGTTCACGCGGCTCCTGGCCGAGGGCCCCGGCGTGCCGATCGTCGACAGCCGGGCGCGCTTCATCGCCCGTGTCCTGCTGGACGACGAGATCGTCCTGACGACGCACGTCGGCGGGATCGGCACGACCTCGTTTGAGAGCCGGCACGACTTCACCCGCGACGGCGAGACGGTGGTCGAGGGACGACTCGTCCACGTCTGCATCGACCGGGAGTCACGGACGCCCATCCCCGTGCCGGAGTGGCTCCGCGAGGCCGCCGTCGGGGATGACGGCACCTCCTGACGCCGGCCGTGGGAGCGCCGCCGTGCGACTCCTGAGGCTGGGCGCCGACCGACGCGGCAAATGGATCGTGCTCGCGGCATGGGTCGTGGCGCTGGTCGTGATCGCCCCGGGGGCCCTGCGCTTCGAGGAGGTCCAGCGCGACGATCCCGAGACCTTCCTGCCCCGCGACTCGGAGTCGGTCGAGGTCATCCGCGAGCGTCGGGATGCGGCGAAGCGGGACGAGACCGGCGTGACGATCGTCTACCGGCGCGTCGATGGTGGCCCCCTCGACGGCCGGCAGAACGAGTTCGTCGGCCTCCTGCGTGATATCGAGACGTCGCTCGGGGTCGGCCAGAGGATCGGGGCGGTCTCCTCGGCGACCCTGTCGGACGACGGCACGACTTTCGTCGCGACCTTCGACGGTTTCGCCCCGGCGGGCAGCGACGCCATCGTCGAGCTGGTCGGCGACGTGCGAGCGATCGTCGACGCATCCGCCGCGGAGGACCTGCGCGTGAGCGTCACGGGTGCGGCGGGCTTCACCGCCGACACCGAGGAGGTGTTCGGCGCGGTGAACTCGCGCCTGCTCGCCGCGACGGCGGGTCTGGTCTTCCTGCTTCTGATCCTGACCTACCGCAGCCCGGTCTTCTGGATCCTGCCCATGATCGCGGTGTTCGCCGCGGAGTTCGCCACGCGCGCCGGAGGCACCGGTCTGGCCGAGGCGGGGCTCGCGGTGAACGGGCAGTCCGCCGGAATTCTCCTCGTTCTGGTGTTCGGCGCGGGCACGGATTACGCGCTGTTTCTCACGTCCCGCTACCGGGAGGAGCTACGGCAACACGCCGACCACCACCGGGCGATGGCCGTCGCGCTGGAGCGGACGACCCCGGCGATCCTCGCGTCGGCGGCGACCAACATCGCGGCGCTGCTCGTTCTCTCGGTCGCGGTCGTGGAGGGGACGGCCGGGCTGGGTCGCATCGCGGCCCTCGGAATCGCGGTCACCCTCCTGACGATGCTCACCCTCCTGCCGGCGCTGCTGACGATCGCCGGGCGGAGGGTCTTCTGGCCGCTGGTGCCACGAGTCGGCGAGCGCGCGCCCGGGCCCGGTCCGTTCGGTCGCATCGCCGCGTTCATCCGTCCCCGTCCCCGTGCCGTCTGGATCGGCGGCGTCATCGTGCTGGCCGTGATCGCGACGGGCATCGTCCGCCTCGACAACGACCTCGCCGGGCCGGACGATTTCCGCGCGCCGGTCGAGTCCGTCGAGGGCCTGGAGGATCTCCAGGCCGCGTTCCCGCCGGGCTGGGCGGGTCCGGCCGACGTCCTGATGACCGACCCGGGATCCTTCTCGCCCGTGGCCGACGCGCTCCGGGCATCTCCCCTCATCGAGTCTGTGGTGACGCCGCCGGCGACGTCACCCCTTCCCCTGGTCACCGCCCGGCCGGCGTCCGACCCGTTCAGCCGGGAGACCTGGGAGTCGGTGCCTGAACTGCGGCGCATCGCCGGGGACGCGGCCCTCATCGAGGGCGGGGCGCTCGTCGGTGGGGCCAGCGCCGAGGAATACGACTTCCGCCGGGCGATGACGCGCGATCAACTGGTCGTCTTCCCGCTCGTCCTGCTGGTGGTTTTCCTGATCCTGGTCGCGCTGCTGCGGTCTCTGGCGATGCCCGCGCTTGCCCTGACGAGCGTGGTGCTGTCGTGGGCGGCGGCCCTCGGAGGCGGCGCCCTCATCTTCGAGGCGCTGGGCATGTCCGCCGAGAGTCCGGCGCTTCCCCTCTTCGCCTTCGTGTTCCTCGTCGCGCTGGGCGTCGACTACAACATCTTCCTGCTCGTGCGGGCCCGCGAGGAGAGCCGCGAGCACGGGGCCGTCGAGGGCATGCTGCGCGCGCTCGGCACGACGGGCGGCGTCATCACCGCGGCCGGTCTGGTGCTCGCCGGAACCTTCGGCGCGCTGATGGTCCTGCCGCTGACGAGCTTGATCCAGATCGGCGTCGTCATCGGCCTGGGGATCCTGTTGGACACCTTCGTCGTCCGGACGCTGGTCATACCGGCGCTCGTGGCGGATCTCGGCGCGCCGGCCTGGTGGCCGCTGCGCCTCGGAACCGACCACCGGGGCGTTTCGACCCCCGGCCCCGGTGAACTAGGCTCCGACGGCCGATGAACCCGATCACGGTTGCCCGTTTCCGGCGCGCTCTGTCAGCCGCCTCCGCCCCGCTCGTGCTGCTCGCCGCCGGCGGTGCGGCCGCCGCCGAGCTCGAGCCGCTCTCGCCGGGCCGGGCCGTGACGCCCGCCATCCAGGACGACCGCCTCTACCAACCGGGCGTCGATGTGGAGGGGCGCATGGCGGAAATGGCGGCACTCGGCGCGCGTTTCGTCCGGGTCGACATGCGCTGGGATCTGATCGCCACGCGCCGCCCTGCCGCACCGCGGGACCCGGCGGATCCCGCCTACGACTGGAGCGCCTACGACCGGATCGTCGATGCGGCGCGCGCCAATCGCATGAACCTCATGTTCACGGTGTGGGGCACGCCGACGTGGGCCGCCGATCCCCGGGTGCCGGCAGACCCGTCCTTCCCGGCGTTCGCCACCCGACCGCTCTCGGCCACGGACTTCGGCATGTTCGGCGCGGCGGCGATCGCCCGCTACCGCCCGCGCGGCGTCCGTCACTGGGAGGCCTGGAACGAGCCCAACATCCCGTTGTTCATGCGCCCGCAGTACGTCGAGCGCAACGGGCGGCTCGTTCCGTTCTCACCGGCGCTCTACGCCAAGATGTTGAAGTCGTTCTACCGCGAGGCCAAGGCGGTCGCGCCATCCGCCCGGATCTGTGGTGGCGTCACCGCGCCGGCCGGTGATCCGGTCCCCTCCAGCACGGACAGCCGGATCGCGCCGCTCGACTTCTACGCCCGGCTCGCGCGAAGTGGTCGCCCGAAGATGGACGCGATCTGCCACCACCCGTACCCGATCACAAAGCCGCGGAACCGCAACTTCGCGGACGCGAGCTATGTCGACCTCTACAACCTCGATGCCCTCATCACGGCGATCGACCGCAGCTACCTGAGGGGCAAGCCGATCTGGTTGACCGAATTCGGTTTCTCGACCGAATCGGTCCCGCAGTACAAGCTCTTCTTCAGCCAGGCGAAGCAGGCGTCGTTCCTGGTCGACGCCTTCCGCCGCGTCCGGCCGGGCAACCGGGTCGGGATCTTCACCTGGTACATCTGGCAGGACAACAACGACTGGAAGTCCGGCCTGTTGAATGTCGACGGCAGCCCGAAGCGGGCGTTCGAGGCCTACGCCCTGCCGGCCGCGACCAACCGCAAGGTGATCCGCGCCGGGAACTCGGTGACGCTGACCGGCCAGATCCGCTCGGCCACGGGCCGGACCCGGGTCCAGGTGCAGCGTCGACGCCCGGGGCGCTGGATCAACGTCGGGCCGCTCCGCACATCCGCCGATGGTAGTTTCCGGGCCCGCCTGAGCCCTTCGGCGACGTCGCGCTACCGTGTCGTCTGGCGGGGCAAGACCCGCACGGGCACGACTGCCCGACGAGCGAGCCCATCGTTCCGGATCCGCGTCAAATAGACGTCCGCCACCAGGCGTCAACGGCATCGCCGGGGACACCTCCCGGGCGCATGGCCCCGCCCACCGCCGGCGACGTCCGCTCCGCACCCGTCCTGCGCGGGCCCGCGGGCAACGCGATGATCCGGCGCGCGGCATCGGTCGCACTGCTGGTCGCGGTCGACCTGACCGCGGTCATCCTCGGCATATGGACTGCCCTGGCCGTCAAGCTCCTGCTCTCCGGCGAGGCGGTCGACGCCACGGCCATCTGGGCGGCTGAGCAGCGCGCTCTGCCGCTGGCGGCTCTCACAACCGTGCTGATCTTCGCCAAGAACGGCCTGTACCGGCCGCGCGAGCAGCGGGGTGGCTCGGCGCGGATCCTCTCCTCGGTCGCGCTGGCCGCGATCATCGTCGCCGCCGTGGTCCTGATCGGCGGGTGGCGTTTTGACAGCTTCTACATCTTCTACGCGTCGTGGTTCTTCGTGAGCATCATGGCGGTCACGCTGCGCGCCAGCTACGCCAGCGTCACGGCGACGGCCCTCGACGCGATGGACTTCCAGCGACGGGTGCTGCTCGTCGGGCCGTCCCGGCTGACGACCCAGATCGGGGAGGGACTGGGTCGCAGCAAGAGCCGCGGAGGCGTCCCCTATCGGGTCACGGGAGCGCACGAAATGCCAGCCGATCCCGCCGCTGACACGCCGGAGGCGCGGGCCCTGCGCGAGGCCGTCGATCCCGATCGCGTTGACGAGGTGATCCTGACCGGCGCTACCGGCGACGGCGACGTGGTCGTCACGCTCCTGGAGTACTGCCGCCAGCGCGGCATTCCCGTCCGCCTGGCGCCGACGACCGCGGAGCTGCTCACCCACTCGCTCCACGCGGTGCCCGCGCCCGGGCTACCCCTTTTCGACCTGCGCCCGCCGGTGTTCGCTGCCTGGGCCTTCTGGGTCAAGCGGGTCTTCGACCTCGTCGTCGCAAGCCTCATCGCCATCGTGGTCGCGCCGCTGATGGCGATCGCGGCGATCGCGATCAAGGCCTCCGACCGCGGCCCCGTGCTCCACCGCAGCCGACGGGTCGGGCTCAACGAACGCGAGTTCACCTGCTTCAAGCTGCGCACCATGCAGATCGGGGCGGAGGAACTGCAGGACGATCTCGAGCAGGAGAACGAGGCAGACGGCGCATTGTTCAAGATCCGGAAGGACCCGCGCGTGACGCCCGTGGGTCGCGTGCTGCGACGCTTCTCGATCGACGAGTTCCCCCAGCTGATCAACGTCCTGCGCGGAGAGATGTCGCTGGTCGGCCCGCGCCCCCTGCCGTTGCGCGACTACGGTCGGCTCTCGGATCTCCACAAGAAGCGCTACCTCGTCCTGCCGGGCATGACGGGCCTCTGGCAGGTGAGCGGGCGCTCCGGGCTGTCCTTTGACGAACTCGTCCGGCTCGATTTCTTCTACATCGAGAGCTGGTCGATCTGGATGGACCTGACCATCATCCTCCGGACCATCCCGACAATCCTGTTCTCGCGCGGGGCCTGGTGAGCGCCGACTCCCGCGATCCCGACGCGTTGCTGGCCGAGTTGCGCGATGCCGCCGGACCGCCCCCCCTCGCCCCGCTCGGCCTGTCGGCGCCCGCCCCGTCGGCCCGTCGCGGCCTGCGCGGTGCGGCGGTTACCCGAATCCGGGCGCTCGTCCTCCGCGTGATGACGCCGGTGCTCGGCGACCTCCTCGGTCAGCTCGAGCGCGACCGGGCGCGGACGCGGGCCGAGCTCGCCGCGCTGCGCGCCCGGGTCAGCGCGCTCGAGGACGATCGCCGCGCCGGCGACTGACCGACTGCCGGCCCGATGAGGATCACCTTCGTGGTCCAGCGCTACGGCGCCGACGTCGCGGGAGGGGCCGAGGCGCTGGCGCGGTCAACCGCGCGAGCCCTCGCCGAGCGCGGAGCCGAGCTGCGCATCCTGACCACCACCGCACGGGACTACCTGCGGTGGGAACCCGCTTACGACGAAGGGCGGAGCGAGGTCGACGGGCTACCGGTCAGACGATTCGATGCCGAGAAGCCCGATCCCGAGCGGGCCGCGGATCTGACGCGGGCGTTGACGCTGGCGCCCGGCGACGCCGCGACCGAGAACGACTGGGCGCGGGCGCAGGGCCCGGTCTGCCCCGGCCTGCTCGCGGAGCTCGAGGCCGACACCTCCGATGTCGTCGTCTTCTGGACCTATCTGTACGCGACGACGCAGCTCGGACTGCCGCTGACGCGCGGGCGGGCGGTGCTCGTCCCGCTCGCCCACGATGAGCCCCCGTTCCGGACGACGCTCAGCCGTGGAGTCGTCCGGATCGCTGACGGGCTGGCCTTCCTGACGCCGGAGGAACGGCGCCTGGTCCATGACATCCACGACCCGGATCCCCGGGCGGAGATGATCGTCGGGGCGGGCATCGACGAGTATCCCGTCGGCGACCCGGACAGAGGGCGTCGGCTCGTGGGCGCCGACGACTACGTCCTCTACCTCGGCCGGGTCGATCCCGCCAAGGGCGTGCTCAGCCTGATCGCGGCACACGACGCCTACCGCCGGGACGGCGGGCGCCTGCCGCTGATCCTCGGCGGGCGCGCGACCGACGGCGTGAGCCTGCCGACCGGCGCCCGGGCGCTCGGTTTTCTCGAGGAGAAGGACCGGCGCGACATCACGGCCGGCGCGCGCGCGGTGGCCCTGCCGTCCCGCCACGAGAGCCTCTCGCTCGTCGCGCTCGAGGCCTGGCGCGCCGGCGTGCCGACGCTCGCCAACGCGGCCAGCGAAGTACTCGCCGCCCAGACGGCCCGCTCGGGAGGTGGGCTGTTGTGGTTCAGCGACGAGGACTACGGGCGGGCTCTGCGCCGTCTCGAGGATCCGGGGCGTCGGTCGGACATGGGCGCCCGGGGAGCGGCGTGGACCGCGAACTGGTCCTGGGACGCCTGCGCCGATCGCTGGGAGGGTCTGCTCGGGGCCGTCCACGCGTCTCCCGACACGCAGGACGGATCGCGGCACCCGACAGAGTGAGTCCTCCCCGGTAGGAATGCCGGGGATGGCGCCTAGAGCGGGCCCGTCGACGCCTCGGGGACCCGGCTGACCCGTCGGATACGCCACGCCGGCAGATAGCTCGCGTTCTCCTGGATGTCCTGCTGAGCGATACGCCGAGCCGTCGCCGCGTCCTGGGCCCAGGCGTGCAGGTGGGCGACATCCCGCCGTTCCATGCGGTCCCCGACGCTCGTCCAGAGCGCGAACACGATCTCGTAGAGATAGGTGCCCGGGGCCCGGGGCGTGAGCGGCCGCAGTAGGCCGATGGTCCAGCCCTCGTCCCCGTCCGCGCGCCGGCTCAGCTCCAGCTCGGCCGCGGCCCGTGCCGCGTCGATGTCGGGTGCGTGGAACTCCGCCCGCCCAGCGACGGAGGCCGCGCGCGCGCCCGCGGCGCGCCGGAGCAGCGTCGCTTGCCACAGGGGCGCGTCCGGAGCGGGCGGATTCGGCGCGGTGTCGCCCACGTCAGTCGGCGGATTCCTCGATCGTGATCGAGTTGATGGTGATCCGCTCCGCCGGACGGTCCCGGCGGTCGGTCGGAGCGGTCCCGATGGCGTCCAGCACGTCCTCCCCGCCGACGATCTTGCCGAAGCCGGTGTGGTGGCCGTCCAGGTGGGGCGTCGCCGGAGCGGTGATGAGGAAGAACTGGCTCCCGTTGGTTCCGGGGCCCGCGTTCGCCATCGCCAGGACGCCACGCACGAGCTTCTCGGAGTTGATCTCATCTTGGAACTGGTAGCCGGGGCCGCCGGTGCCGGTGCCGTCGGGGCATCCGCCCTGGATCATGAAGTCCTTGATCACCCGGTGGAAGATCAGGCCGTCGTAGAAGCCCTGCTGGGCGAGACCGACGAAGTTGCCGACGGTCTGGGGGGCCTCCTCGGCCCACAGGGCGACCCGCATCTCTCCTGCGCTCGTGTCGAAGACGGCGCTGTAGGTCTTGTTCGTGTCGGCGGGCGGTGGCAGCTCGGGCATCGGTCCTCCGTGGCGTGGTCAGTTCATGGTGATTGAAGCAGCAACGCGCGGCGAGATGCCCGCCGATGATCAGGACGGGACGGTGGAGCGGAACCCATCGGCAAGACGCTCCGCCATGGCGATCACTGCCAGGTGGGTGTTCGCCGACGGCACCCGCGCCATGATGGACGCATCCATGATCCAGAGGCCGTCGCAGTCGCGCACCCGCCCGTCGCCGTCGGTCACGGCCCCGGGATCGTCGGCGCGGCCCATGCGGCAGGTCCCGACCGGATGATGGAAGGTCTCGACCGTCCGTAGGACCTGGTCCGGGTCGGCGATGTTCGCCCAGGGCGACAGCACGTCGGCCAGCGGTGCGGTGCGGGACACCGTCATCAGCTTTTCGCCCGCGGCGACGGCGACGGCGCGGTCGCCGTCGTCCTCGAGCCACCCCATCTCGAGGGCGGGCTGGCCGAAGGGGTCCGGCGATCCCAGGCGGACGCGCCCCCGGCGCGAGCGCGCATCGGAGACCTGCACGTTGATGTCCGTGAATCGTTGGCCCGCCTCGTTCTGCCCCGAGTACGGCATCACCTGGTACACCCGGCGCTCGCCGGCCACCTCGACCTCACCGGTCAGCAGACACTGGAACCAGGGGTTGGGCCACTCCGGCACGGGCAGCCCGATGTCGAAGCGGTAGGAGATCTTCGGGTGGTCCTGCATCCCCAGGCCGACCGGCAGGTTGATCCGCTGGGTGATGGCGTGGCGGGAGAGCTCGTCCTCGGGGCCGATGCCAGAGCGCAGCAGAGCGGCCGGGGTCGCGTAGGTGCCGAGCGCCATGACGACGGCGTCGGCCCCGTGGCGAGCCGTCGCACCGCTCTCGTCGATGGTGTGGACGGCGACGGCGCGGTCCCCGTCCATCTCGATGCGATCGACGGTGAGCCCGGTGATCAGGGAGATGTTGTCTCGGTTGGCGAGAGCGGGCGCGAGGTAGTGGTCGGCGGGCGTCTGACGGACGCCGTCCACCATGTTGAGCGGAACCGGTCCGATGCCCAGCGCCCCGGGAGCGTTGTGATCGTCGACCCAGGAGTGTCCGGCCGCCTGGGCCGCCTGGGCGAAGCGCTCCTGGAGCTCGAACCAGGTGTCGCGCGGCCAGCGGCTGATCGTTATCGGGCCGTCCGCGCCATGGTACGGCTGGGAGCCGTGGTCCCGGTCCGCCTCGAGTCGGCGAAACCAGGGAAGCCAGGACTCCCAACCCCAGCCGTCGATCCACTCGTCCCATTCGTCGTAGTGCTCGGGATGCCCGCGCAGGGCGATCGCGCCGTTGGTCACCGACGACCCGCCGACGACCCGTCCCCGGGGAACGTGGACGAGACGGGGAGACGCGCCGGCCCGGGCAAACCACTGCCAGTCGTGCGTCTCCTTGATGATGCGGAACGCGTGGCTGAGCTCGGAGGGCCACGCGCCGGGTGGGTAGTGCGGCCCCCGCTCGAGAAGGATCACCTCACAGCCCGGCTCCTCCGACAGGCGCGCGGCCACCACGCATCCCGCCGTGCCCCCTCCGCAGATGACGATCCTCACGGCGCCGGAGTCCTCAGCCGGCGGCCAGACGGCCACCGTCGACGGTGAGCACCTCGCCGGTGATGAAGCTGGCTGCGTCGGTGAGCAGGAAGACGATCGGCCAGGCGGCCTCGGCGGGCGAGCCGACGCGCCCGAGCGGCGTCTTGGCGACGAGCTTCTCCCGCAGAGCAGCGTTGGCCTCGAGCAGCTCGGCCACCATCTCGGTCGAGATGGTTCCCGGGGCCACGGAGTTGACGAGAACGCCGATCGGCCCGAGCTCGACGGCCATCGTCCGCGTCATCGCGTCGAGGCCGGCCTTCGTCGCGTTGTAGGCGACGATGTTGGGAAGCCCGGTCAGCCCCGCGATCGAGCTGATGTTCACGATCCGGCCGGACCCGGTCTGGGCGAGCGCGGCCCCGACGGCCCGGGCGAAGGCGGCGGCACCGAGCAGGTTGACCCGGACCACCTCGACCCAGGACTCGTGCGACGTGTCCGTCGCCGGCCCGTAGTGCGGGTTGATGCCCGCGTTGTTCACCAGGCCCCACAGCGCCCCGGGCAGGCCCGAGGCGGCCGTGACCGCGGCGTCGGCGACAGCCGGGTCGGAGACGTCCCCCGTGACGGTCGCGACGGGCCCGTCGAGGCCGGCGGCGACCTCGGCCAGAGCGGACTCGGTCCGGGCGACGAGGACCACCCCTCCGCCGTGCGCGACGACCAGTTCGGCGACAGTCGCGCCGATCCCACGCGAGGCGCCGGTCACGATCACCGTGCGACCGTCCAGTCGAAGTGCGTCAGACATTCCGGCGCGAAGTTTAGCCACCGCCTACAATGACGGGACGCGCCACTGCGAACCCGCCTCCGGCGCATCCGTGAGTCCCTATCCCGGTGTCATCCGCAAGAAAGGTCCTCGATGTCTCTGAGTTACGCGTTCACTGAGGAGCAGGAAGACCTGCGCGAGATGGTGCGTGACTTCGCCCAGGCGGAGGTCTTGCCACTGGTCGAAGAGGCCGAGGCGAATGAGAAGTTCCCGGTCGAGATCATCCCCAAGCTCGGGGAGCTCGGACTGCTGGGAATCGTCTTTCCCGAGGAGTATGGCGGCCTCGGGCTCGACAAGATCACCGAGTGCATCTTCGTCGAGGAGATGTCCAAGGTCTCCGCCGGCATCACCGCGTCGGTGAACGCTCATGCGGACCTGGCGGCGTTCCCGATCTCGAAGTTCGGCACCGACGAGCAGAGGCAGAAGTACCTGCCGCCCTCGATCGCCGGCGAGATCATCGGCGCCTACGCGATCACGGAGCCGGACACCGGGTCCGACGCGGCGGGCCTGACCACGCGCGCCGACAAGAAAGACGGCGGCGGCTACGTCATCAACGGACGCAAGAACTTCATCACCAACGGCACCCTCTGTGATTACTGCCTGGTCGCGGCCTACACCGACAAAGAGGTTCGCGGCGAGGGGATCAGCGTCTTCATCGTCGACCGGGACACCAAGGGCTTCGAGGTCACCCGCAAGGTCGAGAAGATGGGCCACCGCGCCTCGGACACCGCAGAGTTGGCCTTTGAGGACTGCGAGGTCGGCGAGGACGCCCTGCTCGGTGGCAAGGAGGGCGCGTTCGGCGCCCTGATGGAGGCCCTGATCACGGGCCGCGTCTCCCATGGCGTGAAGTCAGCGGCGATCGCCGAGGCCGCTTTCGACGAGGCTCTGAAGTACGCCAACGAGCGTGTCGCGTTCGGCCGCGCGTTGGGGAAGTTCCAGGCGATCCGCTTCAAGCTGGCGACGATGGCCACGAAGATCGAGGCCGCGAAATCGTTGGCATACAAGGCCGCGTGGCTCTACGCGAACGGCATGCCGTGCGTGAAGGAGGCCTCCATGGCCAAGTACTTCTCGGCGGAGGTCGCCGATGAGGTGTGCCGCGAGGCGGTCCAGATCCACGGTGGCTACGGCTACATCACCGAGTACCCGGTGGAGCGCTACTACCGCGACGCCAAGCTCGCCTCGATCACCGAGGGCACGAGCGAGATCCAGCAGCTGATCATCAGCAAGGAGTTGGGATTGTGAGCTCACCACCGCCCGGCGGAAGCCCCCAGGACGTCCTCGCGGCGGCGCCGCCGGGACTGGTTGATGCCCTCGGCTACCCGTACTTCCAGTCGGTCTTCGACCGCAAGAGTCGGCGCATGTCGCTCGGCATGGAGTTGGATGCCGAGTTCTTCAAGTACACGAGCCCGTACGAGCCGGTGCCGCTCGGCGAGCTGGAAGAGGCACTCCTGCTGACGGCCGCCACCGGGCTCACCGGGCTCAACCTGGCGGACATCGATCCCTCACACGGCGCCGAGGCCCTGTGCCAGTGGACCAACCGCACCTGGCCCAGCTCCTGCTCCAACCACGGCACCGAGCTCTTTTTCACCAACGACGACGGCCTCTACTTCCTGGACATGTGGAGCCTGATGCCGGAACCCGACGAGCTGAACACGCTCTCGGGCAAGTCGATCGAGGCCCAGGCCGACTTCATGATCGAGCTGACCCGGCGGGCGAAGAAGGAGCTCTCGCCCGGACGCGCGCAGCTGCCGGACGACCTCCCCGGACTCTTCGTCTTCAACCATTGGAACGCGAACAAGCCGGGCACTCACCTCTTCGTCCCCGTGGCGAACATGACCCTCGAGTACATCAATCTCCTGTTCATCTATCTCTCCGACGAGTACCGCTTCTCCATCGTCGATGAGCAGAAGAACTGGCAGTCCGCGGGCATGCAGAGCTGGATCGACAAGGGTCGGATCGACCCGGCACGGCGGATGGGCATCATCGACCTCGAACAGCGTGTGCTGTCGATGCAGGTCGTCGAGTCCGCCTTCATCTGCCAGAACCTGAACATGGCGATGCAGGCGATAGGTCTGGGCGGCTGGACCTACACCGGCTTCATCTCTCGCTTCGTCCTGGGCGGCGAGGACGTGCCCGGCCTGGGATTCCGCTTCGTGGAGCCCAAGGAGGGTCCGAGCACTCCGGTGGGCGTGGACGGCCACTTCGAGGCCTTCTGCCCGCCGTACTACTCCGACATGCACGAAGCGGTCGACGCCTTCCTCGAGACCAAGTGGTCCCAGTACGACAAGGAAATGCCCAAGCCGTACTTGGAGCCGGACCGCGCTACACAGAACATCCCGCGGCCGGACGAAGAGACGATCGCCATCGTCAAGGACTACTGCCAGTACGTGTACGAGGAGTACGGCCGCTTCCCGGCGACCCTCGACGCCATGTACCAGCGGCTGGTCTGCCAGGCGCAGCACGTCGACCCGGACTTCTACGACGAGTACTACCCGCCGGGAGCCTGCACCGAGCAGCACCACCAGCACTTCAACCGCTGGCACCCCGACATCGTCGGTCCGGACGGAAAGCCGCCCCTCAGGAGCTGACGACAGGCGAGCGACGGGCGGCGGCCAGCGCCGTGCTACCTTCGCTCGCCATGTCTGACTTCGTGCGTGCCCGCCTTCCCGCCCTCCTTCTGATCCTCGCGCTCGCCCTGCTGGCCTCGGCCTGCGGTGACGACGAGGAGGACGCGTCGACCGATGCGGCCCCGGCGGCCGGCGGCGCCGCGGGGGTCGTCGTCGACGGCGATCCCGGGAGCAAGCCCGAGATCACCCTCCCCGATGACGAACCGCCGGCCGAGCTCACGGTCGTCGACCTCTTCGAGGGGGAGGGAGACGAGGTTTCCGAGGGGGCGACGGTCACGACGGACTATGTCGGGGTCTCCTGGCTCAACGACGGCCAGGAGTTCGACTCCTCGTGGGACCGCGGCGAAGCCGCGACGTTCCCCCTTTCGGGCGTGATCCCCGGCTGGACCGAGGGGATCCCCGGCATGCGCGAAGGGGGCCGTCGCCTGCTCATCATCCCGCCCGAGCTGGCCTACGGCGCCCAGCCGCCCACGCCGGCGATCGCCGAGAATGACACGCTGGTCTTCGTCATCGACCTCGTGAGCGCCGAGTAGCGCCCCGCGTTCACCACCACCCAGGAGCCTCTCGTGTCTGATTCACACCACGGAGTGACCGTCGGCGGAGCGGCGGACGAGAAGCCGTCCATCGAGCTGCCCGACGGCGGGCCCCCGGCCGGCCTCCAGAGCCTCGACCTCACCGTGGGCGACGGTGCCGAGGTCCCCGCCCGGGCGACGGTCACGGTGCACTACGTGGGCGTGAGCTGGACCAACGGTGGCGCAGAGTTCGATGCATCGTGGGATCGGGGCGAGACGATCAGCTTCGGGCTGAACCAGGTCATCTCCGGCTGGACCGAGGGCATTCCCGGGATGAAGGTCGGCGGCCGCCGACTGCTGATCATCCCGCCCGACATGGGTTACGGCGCGAGCTCACCGACGCCCGCAATCGCCCCGAACGATACGTTGGTCTTCGTCGTCGACCTGGTCGACGTCCGCTGACCTCAGGGGGGCGACGACCTCCCGAGACGGCCTCAGGCAGTGAGCACCCCGTTCAGGGTCTCGACGGCGCTCTCCGGCAGCTGATCGAGTAGCACGCCCTCGACCTCGACCCGGTTGCGGCCGAGCTCCTTCGCGGTAGCGGTCAATCGGCACACGGTGGCGGGGTCTTTGGCGTAATTCCCTACCGAGCGATTGCGCCGCGTTCAGGCCGCCCGGCGGTGCACGGCGCCGTGTTCGCGGATGGCCGCCATGAAGCGCTCGCGCACATCGGGCACCGTGGATGCGACGACCGAGCGCCGCCCGGCCAGCGCATCTCTCCATGTGCGGATCGCCCCGGCACCGCCGAAGAGGTCCAGCTCGGGGTAGATCTCGTCCAGCCAGCCCAGGCGCTGGAGGGCCGGGTACGTGACCGCATCCATGGCACAGACATCCTCGCCGCGCCACAGAGGGCCGCCCAACTCCCCGGTCAGCGCGGCCAGGTTTCGCCGGACGACCTCCGCATGCTGCTCCAGCGCTGTGCGGTCCTCCGCAATCATCATCAGGAAGACCTCTTGCGCGAGCGCGTCGGCGACGCTGAACCAGCTGCGGTCGCGTGCCCGCTCGAGAGGGTCGTCGGGATGCAGGCGCGGCTCATGGATCTCGTCGAGGTACTCGAGGATGACGGCGCTCTCGAACAGCACCGCGTCACCGACCCGGAGGACCGGCACCTTCCCGTGGGGCGAGATCTCCAAAAACCAGTTGGGCTTGTCGGCGAGATCGATGAACTCGATCTCGTATGGGACACCCTTTTCCTCGAGCACGATCGTGCTCCTCTGGACATAGGGGCAGATGTCGAAGCTGATCAGCGTCAGATCGGTCATCGGGGCATTCCTGATAGGTCGACGTGTCGGGGGGTTATACCGTGCGGCGAGGGCTCCGTGACCGAATGCAGACGCCCCGCCGGTCAGCGACGGGCGGGGCGTCTGGCCGGGCGCGCATGGGGCGGCCCGGAAACCGGTGGCGGGTGGCGTGAGCCTAGGAGGCCTCACCCTCGTCGCGCCGGAAGATGAGCATGTTCCACACGCCCTTCTGGACGACCTTGTCCTCCTGGTTGAGAACCTCGATGTGGTACTCGACGAAGCCCTGCTTGGGGTTCTTCCATTCCTTCTTCGGACCGATGGTCCGCTTGACGCGGATCGTGTCTCCGAAGAAGACGGCGCCGCGGAACTGCCAGTCGGCGAGGCCGAGGAACGCGGCGGTGCGGGCCTTGGGCTCCATCTGGCCGACCTGAAGGCCGGTCGTGACGGACGCGATCAGCATGCCGTGCGCCACGCGCTTGCCGAAGAATGATGCCTTGGCGGCTTCCTCGTCGATGTGGAACGAGTTGAAGTCGCCGGAGAGGCCGGCGAAGTTGACGACGTCGGTCTCGGTGATCGTGCGACCACCCGAGATCGACTCGTCTCCCTCGTTCAGGTCCTCCCAGTACAGCCGGTTGTCTGACACGCGGTTTCTCCTCAGCAGATCGGCCCGGCGTCGGCGCCGGGGTTTCGTCGATACGGCCCAAGGATAGGGCCCCGCGCGCGTTCGCGACGGATCGGCCGGCGGTTTCCGCCTGCGGGTGCGGTGCAGGCCGCGTCGGCGGGGCGCATCCCGCGGCGGTCTCACGGCGTCGAGCCGGGCCCCGAGGACGCACCGGCCCCCGGGGCGACGCGCTCCGGGGGCCGGTTGAGAGACGTGGGCGCCGAGGCGCCCAGGGGTCGGACTAGAGGTTCGCCAGACCTTGCTCGATGCGGTCCAGGCCCTCTTCGAGCTGGTCGTCCGGCAGGGCGTAGGTGAGCCGGATGTGACCCTCGCCCTGGTCGCCGAAGGCGACGCCGGCGACCACGGCCACCTGGTGCTGCTCGACCATGTAGTCGGCGAACTGCTGGGAGTTCATTCCGGTCCCACGGATGTCGGGGAAGACGTAGAACGAGCCGTCCGGCGCCTGGCACTCCACGCCGTCCATCTTGCTGAGCCGCTCGACGGTGTAGTCGCGCTTGCGGCGAAGCGTCTCGACCATCTCGCCGACGTGGTCCTGCGGGCCGGTGATGGCCTCGAGGGCCGCATACTGCACGAAGGCCGGCACGTTGGTGACGGAGTTCTGCTGGAAGATGTCCATGGTCGTGATCAGCTCCTTGCTGGCCACGCACCACCCGATCCGGAAACCGGTCATCCTGTAGGTCTTCGAGAACGTGTCGACCAGGATCGACTGGTCGGCCATCCCCGGCTGAGCCGCGATGGTCTGGTGCCCGTCCGGGTTGTAGACCATGTGGCTGAAGATCTCGTCGGTCAGGACGATGATGTTGTTCTCGATCGCAATCTCGGCCAGCTTGTCCAGGTCGCCGACGGCCATGCCGTTCGGACGCTGGGGGCTGTTGATGATCAGCATCTTCGTCTTCTCACTCACGAGGTTCTTGAGCGAGTCGAGGTCGAAGTTGTAGTCCGGCTCGACGAGCGGCGCGTAGACGACGCGACCGCCGGCGTAGGTGATCCAGAACTCGTCCGGCGGATAGCCCGGATTGGGGAAGATGACCTCGTCGCCGGTGTCGATGAGCGTCAGCAACGACTGGGTCAGGGCGTGCTTGGCGCCCATCGTGACCAGCACCTCTTCACGCTCGGTGGGACGACCGCGCTTGGTGGCCTCCTCGGCGATGGCGTCGCGAAGCTCCGGCAGGCCGGGACCCGGCACGTAGCGGACATGACCATCGGTGAGGGCCTTCTGGGCGGCCTCGATGACGTTGTCCGCGGGCTTGAGGTCATCACCCTGGAAGTCACCCTTCTCGAAATGGATGATCGCCTTGCCGGACTCTTCTTCCTGCTGCTTGGCCTTCCGCATCGCCGCCCACTGCTTCGGCAGAACGAAGTGGTCGGTGCGGCTCGAAAGGCGCAGGGGGTTGGACGCGGATGTCGCCATCGCGGGTTCTCCTTGTGTCTCAGGTCGTTTGCTGTTGGCCGGCCGACCGAGCCGGCCGTGCGCGCAACCCGGCGGATGCCGGAAGCACGCGGTCTTCGGTGTTAGTCCGAATCTTGAGTGACGCGGTCGAGTAGGGCCCGGAGGAGCCGGCGCCCAGTCGGCGCGAGAGGCCCTCGGCCGCCGCGATGACCAGGTCGGAGAGCTCGCTGACGCGTTCGGGGGTCACGCGGGTCACAGGGCCGCCGACGCCCATGGCGGCGACTACCTCTCCCCGGTGGTCGACGATCGGGGCGCCGATGCAGCGCAGACCCTCGTCGTACTCCTCATCGTCGACGGCGTAGCCCTGATCGCGGATCCGCCCGAGCTCCTCGTGGAGGGAGTCGATGTCTGTGATGGTCTGCGGCGTGTACCGATCGAGCCCGCGGGCGCCGACGATCTCAGCCACCTCTTCTCCGGAGCAGTGCGCCAGGAGCACCTTGCCGAGGTTCGTCGCGTGTGCCGGATAGCCGCGTCCGACCGCGGAGGGTATGCGCAGAGCGCGGTTGGTCTCGACCTTCTCGATGTAGATCGCCTCGCCGCCGTCCAGGACCGCCAGATGACCGGTCTCGCCGGTGTCGCGCACCAGGCTCTCGAGGAAGGGCAGCGCCTCGTCCCAGAGGCTGAGGCGCTGCATGACCAGGCCGCCGAGCTCGAGGATGCGCAGGCCGAGCCGGAAGCGCCCGGTCCGGGGACTGCGCTCGACCAGGCCGGCGGCTTCGAGGTTGACGAGGAAGCGATGGACGGTTGACTTGTGGAGCCCGAGCTCGTCGGCGAGTTCGGTGACGCCATACTCAGGATGCTCGGCGCTGAAGGCGTTGAGGATGGAGACCGCCCGCTCGATCGCCTGGATACGGTAGCGGCCGCTGCTCGGCGCGCTCTGGGCCTCGGAGACGGGGACCGCGGAGACCGCCTCAGCCATGAGCGCTTCGCGTGTCTTGCATCGTGAGTATGCGTTTCGCTACTGATGTCACGAACTCTTTTTTAGCCCGCGGCCACGGAAAGTGGCAAGGCCAGATCAACTTATGTGAGACGCTGTCTCTCTATACGAGACGAGCGGCCAGAATGTGGTAGGCGGGGGCCTCGGGCCGTGACTAGGATGCGCGTCCCCAAACCGCAGAGGAAGGGACCTCACGCGTGCAGTTCGAGGATCTGATTTACGACGTCGCCAATGGTCGTGCCACGATCACGATCAACCGGCCGGAGAAGCTCAACGCCTTTCGCGTGCAGACCGTCGAGGAGCTGGCGCAGGCGTTCGAGGCCGCGGCGGACGACCCCTCGGTCGGCGTCGTCCTCTTCCAAGGTGCCGGCGAGAAGGCGTTCTGCGTCGGCGGCGACATCGGCTCCCCGACGACGACCGGCGCGGAGAAGCGCCACCTCATGCGCACCCACCAACGGCTGGGCGTCGCCATGCGCGACAACGGGATGCCCATCATCTGCCGCGTCCAGGGTTGGTGTGTGGGTGGCGGCCACGAGCTGCACATGCTGAGCGACCTCACGATCGCCTCCGAGTCGGCGCGCTTCGGGATGGCCGAAGCCGAAATCGGGGCGGCGGCGCTGTGGTGGGGCTGTCAGTACCTGCCGGCTCTCGTCGGCGAGAAGAAGGCCCGCGAGATGCTGTTTCTCGGACGCAAGTACTCCGCGCAGGAGGCGGCCGACATGGGCCTGGTCAACACCGTCGTCCCCGATGACCAGCTCGACGCCGAGTGCGACACGTGGTGCGAGGACATCCTCAAGCTGTCGCCGCAGGGCCTGCGCGCCGCCAAGATCGGACTCAACACGCTCACCGATCAGCTGTACTCCTCGAACGCCTACGGCGCCGAGATCGAGACGCTCAACCACCTCTACGGGCCCGAGCCCGAGGAGGGGATTGCGAGCTTCCAGGAGAAGCGACGCGCCGACTGGCGCAAGTTCCGTGAGGGCGCCGGACCGGAGCCCGGTTGATGGCGACCGTCGCGGCGCCCGACCCGGCATCGCTGCGACCCGCCCTCCGGGACGCCGTCGAGACGGCGCTGGACGGCGGTCGCGTAAGCAACGCCCAGGCGCTGACCCTCGTCGGGGCCGGCGGGGCGGAGCTGCCCGCGCTGTGGGCCGCGGCCGCGTGGCTGCGTGACCAGTCGCGCCCCGGCGCCGTGACGTACTCGCGCAAGGTCTTCATCCCGCTCACGAACCTCTGCCGCGACGTCTGCACGTACTGCACGTTCGCCAAGGACGACCCCAGCCCGCGGGCGCACACGATGAGCCCGGAGGAGGTCCTCCGGGTCGCCGAGGCCGGGGCGAAGCTGGGCTGCAAGGAGGCGCTCTTCACCCTGGGAGACCGGCCCGAGGCGCGCTGGCCCGCGTACAGGGAACGCCTCAAGCGGCTCGGCCACGACAGCACCTCGTCTTTCCTGAGGGCAATGTGCGAGATGGTGCTGGAGGAGACCGGCCTGCTTCCCCACCCCAACGCCGGCATCCTCTCCCGCCGCGAGCTCGAGGAGCTGCGTGAGGTCTCGCCGAGCCAGGGCATGATGCTCGAGACGGTCTCCGACCGTCTCACCGGCCCCGGGATGCCCCACGAGGAGGCCCCGGACAAGCGGCCGGCGACGCGCCTCAAGATGATCGCCCGCTGTGGTGAGCTCGACATCCCCTTCACGACGGGGATCCTCATCGGAATCGGCGAAACGGTGCGGGAGCGCATCGAGGCGCTACTGGCGATCCGCGATCTCCACGAGCAGTACGGCCACATCCAGGAGGTCATCGTCCAGAACTTCCGGGCCAAGCCGGACACGCCGATGGCGGCCGCCGGCGAGCCGGGGCTGGTGGAGCTCATGACCACCTGTGCCGTGGCGCGCCTCGTCCTCGGGCCCGAGATGTCGGTCCAGGCGCCGCCGAACCTGACGGCCGACTACGGACCGCTGTTGCTGGCGGGGATCAACGACTGGGGGGGCGTCTCGCCATTGACACCGGACTTCGTCAACCCCGAGGCACCCTGGCCCGACCTGGACCGCCTGGGCGAGCTGTGCGCCGACGCCGGATACACCCTGCGCGAGCGTCTGACCGTCTATCCCGAGTACGCCGCGGACGACCGATTCCTCGACCCGCGGCTGCGCACCCGTGTGCGCGGCATGTATGACCAACTGAACCCGGAGACGACCGCCGCATGAGAGTCACCTTCCTCCGCCGGTCCCCCGCAGACGGGGACGGGCCGGCCGACACTGTGCGTGAGCTGGACGGCGGCGCCTCGGCGGACCTGGCCGCGGCCCTCGCCGCCGGGCTCACGCCGGTGGTCCACGGCCCGGGCGATGACGCGGCGCCGGCGCGTGTCCTGTCGTCGGCCGATGCGATCGCTGCCGCCGCGGACGGCCTCGGCGGTTGGAGGATCACCGTGACCCACGACGGGCGGCGCGCCGAGGTGCTCGACGCCATCGTGCGAGCCGAGGCCGCATTCCTGCGCACGAGCGCCGAGCGGTCCGCGGAGGCCGTCCAGCTCGCCTCCCTGCCGACGGTCACCACGGTCGTATCCCAGGAGGTCTCCTCTCTGGACGACGCCGTCGCCGCGGTCCGGGCAGGCGTGGGCGACCTCGTGCTGGACGGTTGGGATGACGAAGCGGTCGCCGATCTGCGCGAGGCCCTCTCGCCGGCGCATCTTGCCGAGCGCACGGCTTTCCCGATCGGAACCGAGATCGACGACGCGCGCGCGGCCCTCGACCGGGCGTCCTTCAAGGCCTGGCTCGACCTCGTCGACGGGACCTCCGCGGCCCGACCACGGTACGAGTGGGCTCCCGGCAAAGACATGGCCCCGCCGGTGCCGGAGCGCCGGCTGTCGGCCGCGTGGCCCGACGAGCGCTGGCGGTCGGGGGACGCCGTGACCGATCTGGGCGCCGCTCGGCCGGCGGTCGCCGCCATCCTCGAGCGTTCCCTCGCCGGGACGCCACCTCTGCGGGACGAGGTCGAGCTGATGTTCGGCGCGCGCGCGGAGGAGGTCGAGGTGATCGCCGCGGTCGCCGACGAGCTGCGACGGCGCGCGGTCGGGGACCGGGTCACCTACGTGATCAACCGGAACATCAACTACACCAACCAGTGCTACTTCCGCTGCGGGTTCTGCGGCTTCAGCAA
>JAHEIS010000010.1 GCA_024639225.1 Actinomycetes bacterium
GGCGCCTTGCCCGCGGCGGTCTGTCCGTCGAGCGCGCCCTCGCCGGTGATGCACAGCGAAGCGCCGGCGAGCAGTCCGTCCAGACCGACCGCGTCGAGTACGACCTCCGCGCCCGCCTCGATCTGCGCGCCGGCCAGACCAGCCAGGCCCGCGGCGGCACCGCCCGCGGCTCCCGCCCCCGCTCGGGCGGCGACGTCGGCGTCGTGGTCGGCGGCCATGATGCTGCCAAAGCGTTGCAGGCCGCCGTCAAGGCGGGCAACCGCGGCCGGATCGGCGCCCTTCTGCGGCCCGAAGACCGCCGCGGCGCCTGACGGGCCGCAGAGCGGGTTGTCGACGTCGGCGACGATCCGCAACCGGGTTCGGGCCAGCCGCGGGTCGAGACGGGTGAGGTCGACCGACGCCAACCGGGCAAGATCGGCGCCGGTGCCGCCGAGCGTCTCGCCGCTCGCATCGAGCGGGCGGGCGCCGAGGGCCCGGAGCGCCCCGAGTCCGCCGTCGGTCGTCGCGCTGCCCCCTACCCCGATCAGGATTTCGCGTGCGCCGGCGTCGAGCGCCGCCGCGATCAGTTGACCGGTGCCGAACGTACTCGTGCGCTCAGGATCCCGCTCCTCGGGCGTCAGGCGCTCGTAGCCGGAGGCCTGGGCGAGCTCGACGATGGCGGTCCGGTCGTCCTCGAGGATCCCGAAATCCGCATCGATCTCCCGCCCGAGCGGATCGTGCGCCCGAACGGTGAGTCGCCGGCCCGCGCGTGCGCTGAGCAACGCGTCCAGCGTCCCCTGGCCGCCGTCGGCGACCGGGACTTCGATCGCCTCAAGCCCCCGGTCCCGGAGGCCGGCTGCGATGGCCGCCGCGGCATCGGCCGCGCCCACGGCGCCCTTGAAAGGACCGGGAGCGACGACCACCCGGAGGATCAGGACCCCCAGTCGACGCCGAGGAAGTCGTGAAGGGTGGCCCGCCGGGCCTCCCGCTCCGGCGAGGCCGCGACGATCGCCATCAACTCGCGCGCGTCGTCGCCGACCGGGGCCCGCAGCGGCGTGTCCGGGTCATCGATGGCCGCCGACACCGCTGCGGCGACGTCGTCGGCGGTCGAGGAGTAGCGCTCGCGCCAGCGGCCGAAGGCGCCGAGCATCCCCCCGAACAGGGGCGCGTAGGGACCCTCGCCGGACGTGGCGGCGCCGGACACCCGGGTGGCCTGCGAGAACTCGGTCGCCACCATGCCGGGCTCGAGCATCGCGATCCGGATCCCGAACGGGGCCACCTCGCTCGACAGAGACTCGCCGATGGAAGTCAACGCGGCCTTGCTCGCGCTGTACCAGCCGAGCATCGGCGAAGCACCGCGGGCCGCGATCGAGGAGACCATCACGATTACACCGCCGGATTTCCGCATGCCGGGCAGGGCCGCGCGCAGGACGTTCCCGGCGCCGAAGACGTTCACCTCGAACATCTCGCGGGCGACCTCCTGGTCGGACTCCTCGACCGCGGAGAACATCGCGTGGCCCGCGTTGAGGACCAGGGCCCGTACGGGTCCCGCCTGCTCGGCGGCGGCGACGGCCGCGTTCACCGATGACGGATCGGTGACGTCGCACCGGACGATCCTCAGGCGCGGGAGCGCTCCGAGGTCGGCCTGCGCCCGGTCGACATCGCGCACACCGGCGACCACCACCCAGCCGTCGGCGAGCAGCCGCTGAGCGCATGCGCGGCCGATACCGCGCCCCGCTCCGGTGATGAACGCCACACCACCCCTGTCAGCCACGATTCTCCTCCTGCTCATCCCCCGCGACGCCGCTGAGTATGGGCTCGGCGGGCAGCCGGAGCGTGAACGTGCTTCCGACGCCCTCCATCGACTTCAACTCGATCGTGCCGCCATGGGCCTCGGCGAGCCCACGGGCGATCGCCAGGCCGAGACCCGCCGAATGGCCGACCCGCGACGGATCTCCACGGTAGAAGCGATCGAAGATGAAGGGCTGGTCGTCGACGGCAATGCCCTCGCCGTCGTCGGCGACCGAGACCTCAGGCCCGTCGCCGGCATCCGCGACCGAGATCCGGATGCGACCGCCTTCGGCCGTGTGGCGCAGGGCGTTGTCGAGGAGGATGAGGAGGATCTGCTCGACGCGCGCAGGGTCCGCGGTCACCGCCATTCCGTCGGGCGGTACGTAGACGTGCATCACCACGCCCTCGCGCTCGGCGAGGACGATGCGCGGCGCGGCCACCTCCTCCACCAGCTCGCCCAGATCGAACAGCTCGGGGTCAAGGGGAAACGCCCCCGAATCAAGGCGCGCGAGCTGGAGCTGCTCTTCGATAAGTCGCTCCAGCCGCACGATCTCCTGATCCATCAGGCTGCGGAACTCGACGCGGTCCTCCTCATTGAGGTTCCCCTCCGAAAGGATCTCCTGGAAACCCTTGATGGCCGCCAGTGGTGTCTTGAGCTCGTGGGACACATTGGCCACCAGATCGCGCCGGGCGCGCGCCAGCTTGCGTTCCTCGGTCACGTCGCGCAGCGTCACGACTGCGCCCGCGGCGGAGTCGGGCATCGCGGCGACGTGCACGTCGAGCTCGCAGTTGTCGCCCACCCGCATTTCGCCGGTGACCTGGCGTCCCCCGCCCGGGCCCAGGACGGCCCGCACGAGGTCCATGAGCTCACCCGGAGGGGTTCCCTCCGGGGAGCCGTCCGGCTGCAGGCCCAGGTACCTCCGGGCGGGCGCGTTGGCCAGGGTCACCCGGCCTTCGGCGTCCACCGCGATGACGCCCTCCTGGAGCCGGGCGATCAGACCCTCGGCGCGGTCGCGGTCGTGGGTGATCTCGGCCACCAGGCCCTGGAGGCGCCCGGCCATGGAGTTCAGGCCGGAGCTGAGTGTCGTGAGCTCGACGGGCCCGACATCGGGCGCCCGCGCGGCGAGGTTCCCGGAGGCGAGCTCGGACGCCGCCGTCGCCAGGCCGGCGATCCGGCGACCGAGCATGCGCGCGATGACGTACCCGGCGAGTGACGCGAGCACCAGGACCGCCGCGATGGCGAGGAAGACCCGGCTGCGGATGAGGCCGATCTCCGCCTGATCGCCCGCAGGTGCGGCTGCCTCGATCGACCCCACGGTCGCCCCGCCCTCGCTGAACATGGGCACGGCGACGACCAAGATCCGGACGTTGTCACCGCGATCGGCAATGCGCGCCTGCGGGGCGCCGCTCTCGAGCAGCGCGCTGAGCAGTGTGTCGTTGGTATCCAGGTACCGGCTCCGGTCCGGAAAGGAGGCGACGAGGCCGCTCGCCTCGGCGCGTACGTCCGCGCGCAGATCGAGCGAAAGCCGGCGGACCTCCTCGCCGAACTCCGCGGGGGAACCGCTCGCGGCGAGAGTCGGCCCGGCGGCGAGCACCTGCTCACGGAGCTGGGCGACGTCGCGCAGCGCGGTGTCGTTGCGGACGCTCGACTCGAGACGCGGGAGCATCACCAGCACGAGCGTCAGGCAGGCCAGCAAGCCCACCGCCACGGTGGCGAGGCCGATCCAGACCTGGAGTCCGATCCGGCGTGAGCCGGGGATTCTCATCCCGGCGCGTCCTCGGATCCGAGGGCGTAGCCGACGCCCCGCACGGTGCGGATGAGGACCGGCTCGGAGGGATCGTCCTCGATCTTCTGCCGGAGGTGGCGGACGTGGACATCAACGCTGCGCAGGTCACCGAAGAAGGAGCCGTCCCACAGATGGTTCATCAGCTCCTCGCGCGTGAACACGCGTCGCGGTGAACCGGCGAGTTTGTGCAGGATCTCGAACTCGGACTTGGTCAACCGGACCGGCGCGCCGGCCTTGGTCACCGTGTGGGCGACCGGATCGAGCTCGATTTCACCGAATCGCAGCGTCGCGCCCCGCTCGTTGTCAAGGTCCGCGCGGCGCAGGTTGGCCTTCACACGGGCGACGAGCTCGCGCGGGGAAAAGGGTTTGGGCACATAGTCGTCGGCGCCGAGCTCGAGGCCGAGGATGCGGTCGAGTTCCTCGCCCCGGGCCGAGAGGATGATGATGGGCGTCGCGCGCTCCGCCCTGATCCGCTTACAGACCTCTAGTCCGTCGATCCCCGGGAGCATCAGGTCGAGGACGACCAGATCCACCTTCTCGGTCTCGACGAGTTTGAGCGCAGAGTCGCCGTCGTCGGCGGTGAGAACCTCGAAGCCGACGTCGGTCAGGGCGTGGCGGACGATCTTGCGGATCGAGGGCTCGTCATCGACGACGAGAATGCGCTGACTCATGCGACCTGCCTTGGAAGTGCACCGGAACGACCCACACGCTATCGCTCCGGCATGAGGGCACGGTGGCGCTTGCGGGGGCGCGCCTTAACACGGGATAGGCGTCTGCTTTAACCCGGGTCCGCTTTAACCCGATGGTGTCGGTGGGCAGACGCCGACGGGAACGACCAACACCGGGGCAGGATCACCACATGTCGAAGATGGACAACCCCTACCCACCGCGACGGGCACAGCAGACGGAGCCGCTTCCATCCCTCGACGCGAGCGGCGAGTTCACCGCCGCACCCCATGTCGCACCGCCGCCGCGCCGACGGGGCCTGTCGCGCCTGGGCATGCCGTTCGCCGCCGCGCTCGCCGGTGGCGTCGTCGCGCTCGGCGGCGCCGCGGTCACGGGCAACCTCGGCGGAGATGAGGTCCCCGTCGCGGGAACCAACGCGCCGGCCAACCTGCCCTCGGCCGGGTCGTCCGGGCCGCTGACCGAGGCGATCACCCCGCCGACAACCGCCGACAACGAGGGCGAGGGTCCTGAGACCGCCGCGGATGTCGGCACCGATGCCCTCAGCGTCTCCGAGATCGTCCAGCGAACCGCGCCGGGCGTCGTGAAGGTCGAGGTCCCGGGCGTCGGCCTGGGATCGGGCTTCCTCGTCGACGAGACCGGCCACATTCTCACGAACCAGCACGTCGTGGATGGGGCACAGCTCGCCGAGGTGGAGTTCGATGACGGTTCGACTCGCGAGGCGCGCATCCTCGGCACCGACCCCACCGTCGACCTCGCCGTGCTGAAGGTCACCGAGATCCCCGATTCGGCATCACCGGTTGATCTGGGTCAGAGCGCCCGGGTGATCGTCGGCGCCCCGGTCATCGCCCTCGGGAGCCCCTTCGGCCTGGAGCGGACCGCCACGGCGGGCATCGTCTCCGCGGTCAAGCGACGCATCACCTCACCGAACCGCCAGCTGATCCCCAACGTGATCCAGACGGACGCCGCGATCAACTCCGGCAACTCCGGCGGACCGTTGTTCAACCGCCGCGCCGAGGTCATCGGCATGAACAGCCAGATCGCCTCCGGCGCTGGTGGGGGCAATGTCGGCATCGGCTTCGCGGTGCCGATCGACACCCTCAAGCCGATCGCCGACGCGATCATCCGCACGGGCGAGCCGGAGCACGCCTACGTCGGGATCACGGGCACGCCGCTCACCTCGGACACCGCCGACCAGCTGGGTCTGGGCGATCTGCGCGGTGTGATCGTCGTCGAGGTTGACGGCGACAGCGGCGCGGCGGCGGCCGGTCTCGTGCCGACGGAACTCACCGGCGAGGGCGAGAACGAGCGAGTCACCAAGGAGGGTGACATCATCGTCGCCGCCGACGGCGCGCCCGTCTCGGACTTCGACGAGCTGATCCAGGCGATCTCGGCCAAGGCCGTGGGCGATGACATCACGCTGACCGTGCGCCGCGGCGGCGATGAACGCCAAGTCACCGTGACCCTGGGGGACCGACCCGACGACGTCGGCTGAGCCCTTGAGACGGCCACTCCCAGCGGGCATCGTTGGGACGTGGCCGATCTGACCCTGCGCCCCGCCGAAGACGTCGACGCGGCGGCGATCGGCGCGATCTATGACGAGGGGATCGCGGGCGGAAACGCCACGTTCGCCACCGGGGTTCACGATGCCGCCGAGCGGCGGGCCTGGCTCGCCGCCCGTGACGAGCGGGCGCCGGTCTGGGTAGCCGAGCACGACGAAGCCGTGGTCGCCTGGGGCGCCCTTGCTCCGGTTTCGCACCGGCCGTGGTACCACGGCGTCGCGGAGTACACCGTCTACGTGTCCGAGAGCGGGCGGGGCGCCGGCGTGGGCCGCGTCATCCTGGAGACCCTGGTGGCGATCGCCCCGGGTCACGGCTACTGGAAGCTCGTCGGGATGATCCTGCCCGAGAACACCGCCGGCCTGCGCCTCGCCGCCGGCTGCGGCTTCCGGCAGGTCGGCATCCACCGCGCCCATGCGCAAGCCGCAGGCCGCTGGCGCGACGTGGCCCTCCTCGAGCTCCACCTGACCGAGGAGATCTCCGGATGAGCGCCGCGCCGGGACGCCTCGTTCGCACCGGGACGATCGGCTACCGCGAGGCCTGGGACCTCCAGCGTCGGCTCGCGGGGGCCCGCCGCGAGGGCGAGATCGAGGATCTGGTCTGGCTGCTCGAACACGCGCCCGTCTTCACGACCGGACGCCACGGACGTCGTGAGGATCTGTTCCTCTCCGACGAGATGCTGGCCGAGCGCGGCGCCGAGTTCGTCGAGACCGATCGTGGCGGGCAGATGACCTGGCACGGGCCGGGCCAGACCACGGGCTATGTGATCGCCGATCTTCGCCGCCACGGAGTGCGACGCTTCGTACTCGCCCAGCTCGAGGCGATGGCGGAGGCCAGCGGTCTGGAGCACGCTGAGGTCGATGCGGAGCGCATGGGTGTGTACGTCGCGGGACGGAAGCTCGGCAGCGTCGGGCTACGGGTCACCCGCGGGGTCGCGTACCACGGGCTGGCGCTCAACCGCGATCCGGATCTGGGCTGGTTCGAGCTCATGAGCGCATGTGGCGCGCCGGATGTCGCTGCGACCTCAATTGTGAACGAGGGCGGCAACCCCGACCGGACTCTGATCGAATCCCGTCTGGCGGTGGCCCTGGCCGCGCGCCTCGACCTCGACCTCCGACCCGGCACGCTCGCCGAGATCGCGACGCCCGCATGAGCGACCGACCCTCCGTCCTCTTCCTCTGCGTCCACAACGCCGGCCGATCCCAGATGGCCGCCGGCTGGCTCCGCCATCTGGCCGGAGACGACATCGGCGTCTGGTCGGCCGGATCGGAGCCCGCGGACCAGATCAACCCGGCGGCCGCCGCGGCGATGGGTGAGGTCGGCATCGACATCACCCGGAACCGGCCACGGCGCTGGACGGACGACATGGCCCGCGCAGCGGACGTGGTCGTGACCATGGGCTGCGGGGACGAGTGCCCGGTCTACCCGGGCGTCCGCCGCCTGGACTGGCCCCTCCCGGACCCTGCCGGCCAAGGCATCGACGCCGTCCGCCCGATCCGCGACGAGATCGAACAGAAGGTCCGCGCGCTGATCGCGGAGCTCGCCGAGGAACAGCCCCGTCCTTCCGGGGGGAGGACGTCAGGATGGCTCAACGTGTCCGGAGCCGAGTAACGACCGAGGCGCCCGGAGATGGAGCGCTCTAACCGAAGGCCGGGTCGATGCCCTGAGTGTGGTCGGGAGGCGGAGCCTCGCCGATACGGCGGACGGTGATCAGGTCGGTGTTGCCCGAGCCCGTGCTGAAGCGGCCCATCGCCATGACCACGCGGTCGCCGTTGCGCAGACCCGCGACAGAGCGGGCCGACCAGAGAGCGTCGTTGACGAGATTCTCGACGCTGCCGGGATGCGACGGCAGCGTACCCGCGATCACGCCCCACTCAAGGCTGAGCTGGCGGGCGATCGTGGCGTTCTCCGCGAGCCCGACGATCGGACGTGAGGGGCGGTACTTGGCGGCGGCCCGCGCCGACCCTCCCGAGCGCGTCGGGATCACCAGTGCGGCGGAGTTGAGCTGACTCGCCAGGTGCACCGCCGCCTGGATGACCGCCTCGGCGGCCGACTCGGGCTCGGCGGTGATCTCGCGGTGGAAGAGCTCGCCGGCCTGGGCAGCTCGGGCGATCTCATCCATCGCCTGCACGGCCTCGACAGGGTAGGCGCCGATGGCGGTCTCGCCCGACATCATGACCGCCGACGAGCCGTCGAGGACCGCGTTGCTGACGTCGCTGGCCTCCGCTCGCGTCGGCTCGGCGTTGTCGATCATCGACTCGAGCATCTGGGTCGCCGTGATGACCAGCCTTCCGGCGCGCGTCGCCTTGCGGATGATCTCCTTCTGCAGCAGAGGCACGCGGGCCGCTCCGACCTCGACGCCGAGATCGCCGCGGGCGACCATGATGGCGTCGCTCGCCTGGATCAACTCATCGAGAGCCTCGACGGCCTCGAGCTTCTCAATCTTGGCGATGATGCGCGCGTGGCTGCCGAGACCGCGCAGGCGGTCTCGGAGGTCATCAATGTCCTCCCCACGGCGCACGAATGACAGCGACACGAAGTCGACGCCGATTTCGGCGGCGACCTCGAGGTCGTCGAGGTCCTTCCCGGTGAGTGCCGCGGCACCAACTGACGAGTGGGTGACGAACGCACCCTTGCGGGGACCGAGCATCCCCGGGCGCTCGCAGCGCGTCATCACCAGGGGCGCCTCGGTCGCCGTCACCGCGAACCGGGGTGTGCCGTCACCGATGACGATCTCGGAGACCCCGGGCGTCGCGGCGGCGGCGAACTCCGGCCACTCGACCTCGATCGCGCCGTTGTCGGACTCGCCGGAGGTGAAGACGACCTCCTCGCCCTGCGCGATCGCCCGCGTCTCGACGTCGGGCGACAGCCGGATCTTCGGCCCGGCCAGATCGAAGACGATCGCGATCGCCCGGCCGGTGATATCGGCCGCGTGCCGGGCGCGCTTGGCCTGCTCGCGCCAGTCCTCGGGGCTCCCGTGGGCGGCGTTGATGCGGAGGCCGTCGACGCCGGCCTGGATCATGCTCATGATGGTCTCGGGTGCCATGCTGGCGGGCCCGAGGGTGGCGAGTATCTTGGTGCGCCGGTGCTGCACAGTCTCACCGTGACACACGGACGGCCGACTGACGAGGACTACGCAATAAGTTCGGACCAGGCCACCAGCGTTGCGGCGAGCATCTGGTCATCAGGAGAACCGGCCCCCGCCTCCTCAGACCACTCGATGACCGCGTCCACGCCGACCGACAGGGGATCCGCGTCGGGGTGCGCCGCCCGCAGGATCTCGGCCAGCTCGCCGGGCGTCACCGCCGGGGCGCCAGGTTCACCGCCGCGGCGACGGCGAGGATCAGGATCATGCCCCCGTAGCCCACATAGCCGGTGGCGAACAGGAGCGCCGCGAGACCCAGCATCAAACCGGTCATGACAGCCCAGAAGGCCCGCGGCAGCCCCGCGGCCCCGAGGTCCCAGCCGGTCTCAGGCGGGACGATCACGCGGCGGCGGCGCGGAGGAACGCTCATGGCGCGCACGTTACCGGAGTGGACGGGCGCAGACCGCCGACACGGTTGTAGCCTCGGGCCCAGGTCCACCCACCCGCACCCGGAGGCAAGACATGGCGATCAGCGTCGGAGACACCGCACCCGATTTCACCCTCCGCGGCCGCGGCGGCGAGGAGGTCGCCCTCTCGTCGTTTGCGGGTCGCCAGAACGTCGTCCTGGTCTTTTACCCCGCGGCGTTCAGTGGGGTCTGCACCGACCAGTTCACGGCCATCGGCGGCAACGCCTCCCGCTACGCCGGCGACGACGCGCAGGTCATCGGGGTGTCCGTCGACTCCCATCACGCCCAGAGCGCGTTCCTGGACGCGCTGGGCATCGGCGACTCGGTCCTGATGGTCTCGGACTTCGAGCCGAAGGGTGCGGTTGCCCGGGAATACGGCACGTACATGGACGGTCCCGGTTTCTCCGGCCGCGCGACCTTCGTGATCGACAAGAGCGGCATCGTCCAGGGCGCGTTCCGGACCGACGTGCCGAGCGAGATGCCCGACGAGGCTGCGTACTTCAGCGCGCTGTCAGCCTGCTCCCGCTGACTCAGGGGGCCAGGCGCTCGCGGCGCCATCCGTCCCGCTCGCCAGGGCGATAGACGATTCGATCGTGGAAGCGATCCTCGCGGCCCTGCCAGAATTCGACCTCGTCGGGGACCAGGCAGAGACCACCCCAGTGATCCGGTCGCTCCGGCCCGGCGGGGCCGGCCTGTGCGACGAGCTGCTCGCGGAGCGCGTCGAGCGCGGCCCGGTCAGCTACGACGCGGCTCTGGGGGCTCGCCGCGGCGCTGAGCCGGCTGCCCTCCGGACGCGAGGCGAAGTACTCCTCAGACGCCGACGCCGGGAGCCGGTGGACGACTCCGCGGGCGGTCACTTGGCGGAACAGCGGCAGCCACAGGAAGACGAGAGCCGCGCGCGGATTCTGAGCGAGCTCGCTCCCCTTGCGGCTGTCGTAGTTGGTGAAGAACGTGAACCCCTCCCGGCCGTGGGCCTTGAGGAGCACCGTCCGGGCCGACGGCGCACCGGATGCGTCCGCCGTCGCCAACGTCATCGCGTTCGGTTCGAGCAGATCGGCCGCAGACGCCTCCGCGAACCACAGGCCGAACTGCACCATGGGTTCGGGGTCGAGGGCGTCGGGTTCCAGAGCGTGGCCGCGATAGTCACGGCGCATCCCGGCGGGATCGGTTCGGGCCATGGCCTCGGTCAGCCGTCGCCCGCGAGCTGACCGCAGGCCGCCGCGATGTCAGCTCCGCGCGAGTGGCGGATCGAGGGTCGCAGGCCCTCCGCGGCGAGAGCCTCGGCGAAGCGCTCGCGGCGCTCCGGAGGGCTCGCCCGATACGGCCCCGAGGTCGGATTGTACTCGATGAGGTTGACGTGGAAGTCACCGTCGCGGAGCAGCGCCGCGAGTCGGCGCGCATCGATCGGATCGTCGTTCACGCCGTCGAGTAGGAGGTACTCGATGAAGACACGCCGCCCGGTGGTGTCGCGGTAGCGGCGGCACGCGGCCAGCAGATTCGCAATCGGGTAGCGAACGTTGATCGGCATCAGTTCCGAACGCGTCTCGTCGTCGGCCGCGTGGAGCGAGATGGCCAGGCGCACGGGCAGTGGATCGCGTGTGAGACGCGAGATTCCCGGCACCCACCCCACCGTCGAGATGGCGACGCGCCGCGCGGAGAGACCGAGCCCGTCGGCGGCGGTGAGCCAGCGGGCGGCATCCAGAACGGCGTCGGCGTTCTGCAGCGGCTCGCCCATCCCCATGTAGACGACGTTCGTGAGACGCGAGCCCTGGGCATCGGCCTCGACGGCGGCGAGGAGCGCCTGGTCGATGATCTCCGAGGCCGCCAGGTCACGGCCGGGGCCCATTGCGCCGGTGGCACAGAATCGGCACGCGAGTGCACATCCCCCTTGACTCGACACGCACAGCGTGCGGCGACCGCGGGCGTGGGCGATCAGAACAGCCTCCCAGAACGTGCCGTCCTCGCCGCGCAGGCCCCACTTCACCGTCGCATCCGTCGACTCGGCGCGAGCGGAGATCTCGCCACTCCACAGCGGCAGCTCCTGATCAAGGCGGGTCCGCAACACGCGCGGGAAGGCGGTGACGTCGGACCACGAGACCGCGCCGGCCCGTTGGGCCTGCCGGGCCTGGGTGATTCGGTACGCCGGCTCGCCCCAGCCCTCCAGCAGGCGTGTCAGCCGCGCGACGTCCATCAGGCGATGAGAGCCTCGGCGAGACGGCCGAGCTCTCGCGGGATGTCGCCGCCGGGTTGGACGGCGAGCTCGGTCACGCCGTCGGCCGCGAGCCCACGCGCCCGTTCCCGCAGGTCGGGCGCGGTCCCGGTGAAGGAGAAGCGGGCAACGTTCTCCGGAGTGAGGATCGCGCGGTCTTCGGGGAGCACGATCTCCACCAGGTGCCCCTGGTGCAGCTGCTGGTAGCGCCGGTCGCCGGGCAGGGCGGCGCTGATCCGCGCGACGTAGTCCTCGGCCTGGGCCCGCAGGTCGGGCGGGAGACCCTCCATGCGCCAGGGCTGCTCGGCGAAGGCGTGGAAGGCCACCGCCACGACCGGCCCGACCGCCGCGGTGAGGCGCGCCGAGTCAAGGGGCTCCCCGGGATCGGCGACCGCCCCGACCGCGTGAACCGTCACCGGCATCTCGCGGCCCAGCCCGGCGACCAACTCCCCGAGGCCGCCCGGATAGAAGATCCCCGTCAGCGCGCCGTCGCCGAGCCGCCCGGCCAGGGCCTGAGCCTTGACGCCGCGACAGGAGATCACGATCTCGACGTCGCCGTCCTTCGCCGCGCCCCGCACCGGGGTCGGCAGGACGGGGTTCCCTCCCTCGGGATGCGGCGCCTCGCGCATGGCCAACAGGGCCCGCAACTCGCCGACCTCAGCCTCGAGTGCGCCAAGCGGGACCGGGCCGAGGCCAAGCGTGAAGCGGCCGGTGAAACCCGCGCCGACGGCGGCACGGACCCGGCCCGGAGCGAGGGCGGTGAGCGTGCGCAGGGCGGCCGCCGTCGCGACGGGTACCCGTAGCCGGGGCACGATCAGGCCGATGCCGAGCCGGATGCGCGATGTGCGCTCCGCCGCCCGTGCGAGCGTGATGAACGGATCGTTGTAGAGCAACGGTGAGTCGTAGACCCACGCCGACTCGAAACCGAGCTCCTCGGCCAGACGAATGTGCTCGGGGGTGTCGTGAACCGGCGCGAAGAAGGCGGAGACCGCGGGGCCGGCTGGCGGGGCGACGTCGCTCATGACGCCACCGTACCGGCCGGAATCACACCGGGGGTGCGAAGCACGGCCCTCCGGGCGGAGAGGGTTCCCGGGTGCCCGCCCCGCCCCGGCGGGCCCGAGGGCGGCGCGGACTAGCCGGCGCGGACGGTGATCTCCGCGACCGGGCCGTCCCAGGCGTGAACGTCGGTCAGGTCGGCGGTCTGCTGAATGCCGACATGCTCCCCGATCGTGCCCCCCTCGGCGAGGTCCGGACTCGACTCGCCCGTCCCCTCGGAGTCGCCGGTGACGCCGATGAGCCCCTGGCAGGGCGGCACGATGTCGACGAAGGCCTCGGTGTTGTTCTCGGTTCCGGCGTCGTAGCCGACGACCTCTCGGGTCACGCTCTCGCCCGCGGCAGGAAGCGCGAGGCTGTTGACGCCCGTGAACCCGTCGTTGGTGCAGATGAGCATCTGCACGAGGGAGAGGTACGTCTCACCGGCGTCCGCCTCGACCGTGAAGGTCACCGCGTCCGGAAACATCTCCGCCCCGGGCGTTCCCGCGGGGACCAGAGGAGTGTCGCCACCCTGCACCGATCCGTCCCAGGCGCCGAGCGCGACCGAGTTGTCGCCGTTCTCGGCGATCGCCTGGATGCCGGCGGGGGCTTCAGCGTCGACCTCGAAGTACTGGTTCTGCTCGACGTGGGCAACGGCGACCGGCGGGGTCAGCGGCTGACCCGGGGTCAGATTGCGGATCGTGACCTCGTAGCTGGCGGCCTCATCGGCCGAGGCGGCCGGAGGGGCGTCGCCGGCGTCATCGTCATCGCCACAGGCCGCGACGCCGAGCGCCGTGACTCCGAGCAGGGCGACTATGGCGGCGGTGCGACGTGACCGCCGCAGCGTGGGAAGGGATGCGAGCGTCATGTGTGTCCTCCGGGGTGGATTGGCTGACCCGAAGACGTTCTCCGCCGGTTCTTTCCGGGCTGTTGGCCAGTCCTTAACGGTTCCTTTCGCGCCGTCCGCTCACGCGGGATACGCGTAAGGGATGACCGCCGGGTAGAGGCGGCGCCCGAGGCCCAGCACGATCGAGGCGAGGGCGAGGGCGGCGAGTGCGGCGCATCCGAGAGCCGCCGTCAAACCGATCGACTCCGACAGGTACCCGATCCCGATCGTGGGCACCGTGCCGGAGTAGGCGGTCATGTAGAGGGCGGAGATGAGCTTCCCGCGCTCGCGCAGCGGCACCGATATGCCACAGATGGTCGTCGCCCCCTGGAGGATCAGGCCGTTGAGCAGACCGATGAGGCCGGCGGCCGCGACGACGACCAGCACCGAGCCGACACCCGCGGCCAGCACGATCAGAATCGAGGAGGCCGCGGCCGCGCCCGCGCCGATCATCACCGCGCGGCGCGGATCGAGGCCGCTGAAGAGAAAGGGGCTGACCCCGCCCATGCCGAGGATCAGGAAACCAACGAGTCCGATGAGGGCCACGCTCTCGACCCCGAGGGTGTCGCTCATGTAGAGCGGCACGACCGACAGTAGCGTCCCGTCGAGAAAGCTCATCAGGAAGATCGCCGGGGCCAGGAAGCTGGCAAAGGCCCACAGCTGACCGGCCGGGACACCGACCCCGATCCGCATCACCCCCCGCGAGCGCCGGATGGTCTCCGGGGTGAGGAGCACGACGATGACCGCGATGGCAGTCAGGCCGGCGTGCATCCGGAAAGGGAGATGAACCGGGTCGGGAAGGTTGGCCGCCACGAGGCCGCCAAGACCCGGTCCGAGGCCGAAGCCCACGCGGAATGCCAGGCCCGCGAGTTCCGATGCCCGTGCCTTGTACTCGAGCCGGGCATGGTCGACCACGAAGGCGGTGCCGACGCCGAGCATGCCCCCGATCGCCAGGCCCTGGAGGATCCGTCCGGCGAAGAGAACCGGTACCGAGTCGGCCAGGCCCATGACCAGGCTGCCGAGCGCCATCGCGAGGAGGGCGGGCAGGATGACCGGCTTGCGGCCGATCACATCGCTCAGGTTTCCCATGAGCAGCATCGTGGGGGCGACCGTGAGCGAGTAGATGGCGAACAGGAGCGTGATCTCGCCGTTCGAGAGCGCGAACCGATCCTGGTAGAGGGGGAACAGCGGCGTGATGATGCTCGTGCCCATCGTGAGCACCAACAGGGCGAAGGCCGCCGCCCAGGCGCCGCGGGTCATCTGTTGGTGGAGCGCGGCATGCGCTGCGCCGCGACGAATGCGAGCGCCAGGAACACGACGCTCACGTAGCTGGCGCGGCTGAAGCCCTCGGCGACGCCCGCCCGGCTGACAAGTGTCGTCGACGCCTCGCCATCGAGCGCGCCGGGGACCGAAGCCGTCAGGACCGCGCCCAGCAACGCCGCACCGAGAGCGCCGCCCACGTAGCGGCTGATGTTCGGGAACGCCGATGCGACGCCCATCCGCTCGGGCGGAACCTCGCTGATGGCCAGCGTCGTGATGGGTGTCGTGGCGAGAGCCAGACCGGCCCCCAGGAGGACGACCCCGGGGCTCAGCAGAGCAATCGAGCGCTCCTCGGCCGTCGCCCCCAGCCAGACCGCGCCGATCGCCGCGACGGCGTAGCCGGACATGGCCAGGCGGTCGAAGCCGACCCGGTTGACCATTCGGCCGGCCAGGGGCGAGACGATGGTGTAGGCGAGGGCGACGGGGACGGTGGCCAGGGCGATGGCCAGCGGACCGAACGCGAGGCTTCCGGACAGGTAGAACGGGAAGGCGAGCAGCACCCCGAACAGGGTCCCGGCACCGGCAAATGAGGCGAGGTTGGCCGTGGTGAGGGAGCGCAGACGAAAGAGGCTGAGGTCGATCATCGGCTGGGCAGCGCGCTGCTCCCAACTGACGAACGCGGCGATCGCCGCGGTCGCCAGCAGCAGGAACGCGCCGGAGGCCGGCGAGGTCCAGCCCCAGGCCTCACCGCGGGACAGGAAGAGCAACAGGGCGAAGAGGCCGGCGCCCAGCAGGCCGGCGCCGGGGAGGTCGAAGCGGGTGTCAGTCGCCCGCCGGGGAGCCTCGTGCAGAACGAGGGCGACGCCGACCAGGACGACCGCGCCCATCACGGGGGTGAACCAGAACACGGCACGCCATCCGAACGCGGCGACCAGAACCCCGGCGAGCAGGAGAGAGATCACCGGCGCCACGCTGATCGCGCTCACAACCAGACCCATGGCCGCGCCGCGCTCCCGCGGTCGGAAGAGTTCCGCCACGGTGGAGAAGGCCGTTGGGGCCATGGTCGCGGCGCCGATTCCCTGGATGATCCGGAAGACGATGATGCTCTGGGTGTTCCAGGCGAGCGCGCAGAGGACCGAACCGGCCACGAGTACGGCCAAGCCGATCACGAACACGCGGTACCGACCGTAGAGGTCTCCCGCGCGGCCCGCGATCGGCAACAGCGTGGCCTGGGTCGCGAGGAACCCGGTCACGACCCAGCCGATCGCGTTGGCGTCCGAGCCGAACTCGTCGCTCATGTCGGGCAGGGCAATCTGGACGATCGAGATGTTGATGACCGACATCATCATCCCCCCGGCGACGACCAGAAGGGCTGCCCACCGCCAGCGCGGCAGGGCCCGGATGCCCGCGCGCGTCGCGCGCAGGCGTGAGCGTGGAGACGGGGGTGCCACCGGCCGAGTGTAGGCGCCTCCCGGCCCGCTACTGCCGCCGGGCCAACCGCGAAAGCGCCCGAGCGGGCCGAACGAAGACGACACGCACGGCGTGGCGCTGCTAGAAACGTCTGCAATGGGCAGATCCGATATCGACCGACAGGAAACCCGGGAGTGGCTCGAGGCCGTCGACGCGGTCGTCCGCCACGACGGTCCCGAGCGGGCTCACGCCCTCATCGAGCAGGTCATCGCCCACGCCAACTCGCGTGGAGCGGCGATCAGCGGGGCCGGCCAGCCCACGCCGTACGTCAACACGATCCCTGTCAGCGAGCAGCCCGCGTTCCCTGGCGACCTCGACATCGAGCGGCGCCTGCGCGCGATCATGCGCTGGAATGCGATCGCGATGGTGCTGCGCGCCAACCGCGAGACCTCTGAGCTCGGCGGCCACATCGCGACCTACCAGTCGGCGGCGCATCTCTACGAAGTCGGCTTCAACCACTTCTGGCGGGCAACCAACACGGAGCGGGAGGGTGACCTGATCTACATCCAGGGTCACTCCTCGCCCGGGATCTACGCCCGCGCCTTCCTCGAGGGCCGGCTGACAGAAGACCAGCTCGACGGATTCCGCCAGGAGGTCTCCGCCGCACCGAACGGCTTGAGCTCGTATCCCCACCCGTGGCTGATGCCGGACTTCTGGCAGGTGCCGACCGTCTCGATGGGCCTCGGGCCGATAATGGGCATCTACCAGGCGCGCTTCATGCGCTACCTCACCGACCGCGGCATCGCCAACACCGATGGGCGCAAGGTCTGGGTCTTCCTCGGGGACGGCGAGACCGACGAGCCCGAGTCGCTCGGGGCGATCTCACTCGCCGGGCGCGAGAAGCTCGACAACCTGATCTTCGTGATCAACTGCAACCTTCAGCGGCTCGACGGACCGGTGCGCGGGAACGGCAAGATCATCCAGGAGCTGGAGACGGTCTTCCGCGGCGCAGGCTGGAACGTCGTCAAGAACATCTGGGGCTCGCGCTGGGACCCGCTTCTCGCCGACGATCACGACGGCCTCCTGGTTCGCCGCATGGAGGAAGCGGTCGACGGCGAGTACCAGGCCTTCAAGGCCCGCGACGGCGCTTTCGTGCGCGAGAAGTTCTTCGGCAGGTACGACGAGCTGCGTGAGCGGGTGTCGGACATGAGCGACCGCGACATCTGGCGCCTCAACCGGGGCGGCCTCGATGCGCGCAAGGTCTACGCCTCCTACGACGCCGCGGTCCACCACGAGGGCCAGCCGACGGTCGTCCTGGCCAAGACCGTCAAGGGCTATGGGATGGGCGACGCCGGCGAGGGTCAGAACATCACCCACCAGCAGAAGAAGATGGACGGCGAGGCCCTGAAGACGTTCGCGGACCGATTCCATCTCGATCTCAGCGAGGAACAGATCGAGAACCTGGAGTACGTCCGCCCGCCCGATGACTCGCCCGAGATGGAGTACCTACACGCCCGGCGCCGGGAGCTGGGCGGGCACCTGCCGGCCCGCCGGACGTCCAGCTCCACACAGCTGGCGGTACCCCCGCTGGACGCCTTCGACAGTCAGCTGGGGGGCACCGGCGAGCGGGAGAACTCGACGACCATGGGCTTCGTCGGCGTGCTCTCGACCCTGCTCCGCGACGACGACCTCGGGGCGCGGATCGTGCCGATCGTTCCCGACGAGTCACGCACGTTCGGCATGGAGGGCATGTTCCGCCGGCTGGGGATCTATTCGCACGTCGGCCAGCTCTACGAGCCCGAAGACGCGGGCCAGCTCGCCTACTACCGCGAGGACAAGGAGGGCCAGATGCTCGAAGAGGGCATCACCGAGGCCGGCGCCGCCTCGAGCTGGATCGCGGCCGGGACGTCGTACTCCAACCACGACGCGCCCGTCATCCCCTTCTACATCTTCTATTCGATGTTCGGTTTCCAGCGCACGGCCGACCTCTTCTGGGCCGCCGGCGACAACCGGACACGGGGCTTTCTGGTGGGCGCGACCGCCGGACGCACGACCCTCAACGGCGAGGGACTCCAGCACGAGGACGGCCACAGCCACCTCATCTCGGCCACGGTCCCCAACTGCGTGTCCTGGGACGCCGCCTACGCCTACGAGATCGCGGTGATCATCCACGAAGGCCTACGCCGGATGGTCGGCGAGCAGGAGGACGTCTTCTTCTACATCACCGTCGAGAACGAGAACTACGCCCAGCCAGCGATGCCCGAGGGCGCCGAGGAGGGGATCCTGCGCGGGATGCACCGGGTCCGCACGACGGACGGGGCCCGGGTCCAGTTGCTGGGCGCCGGGGCGATCCTCGGCGAGGTGCTCGCCGGGGCGGACCTGCTGCGTGACGACTTCGGCATCGCGTCCGATGTGTGGAGCGTGACCAGCTTCACCGAGCTCCGTCGCGAGGGCATCTCGCTCGACCGAACCAACATGCTCCACCCCGATCGCGAGCGCGAGCTGTGCTGGGTCGAGCAGTGCCTACCGCCGGACGCGGGGCCGGTCGTCGCCGCGACCGACTACATGAAGGCCCTGCCCGATGGCATCCGTCCGTGGGTCGGAGCGACCTACCGGGCGCTCGGAACCGACGGATTCGGTCGAAGCGACTGGCGGCGCACGCTCCGCTCCTTCTTCGAGGTCGACCGCCGCCACGTCGCGGTCGCGGCCCTGTCGGCGCTCGTCGAGGATGGGGAGATCGACCCCGGCGTCGTCGCCGAGGCGATCGCCCGCTACGAGATCGACCCCGACGCACCCGATCCGGCGACGATCTGATGGCCTCATCCCGCGAGGTCACCGTTCCCGACATCGGGGACTACACCGACGTCCCCGTCATCGAGGTGCTGGTCTCCGAGGGCCAGGAGGTGACCGTCGATGATCCGCTCATCGTCCTCGAGTCCGACAAGGCGACCATGGAGGTGCCGGCCGACGTGACCGGGGTGATCGAGCACCTCGCGCTGTCGGTCGGCGACGAGGTGTCCCAGGGAACGCTGATCGTCACGGTCAGCCCCGCCGAAGGTGCTGACGAGGACGCCCCTGCGCCGGACGAGGGGGATGCGGGCCCGGCGGGCCCGGAGCCGTCGGCCGACGAGGAGGGCGAGCCCGCCGAAGACGCTGGGCAGTCGGGTGGCGGAGATGAGAGGGGAACCGCGCCGTCGCGGGAGGCCGACGTCGGCGGTGACGGTCCGGTGTACGCGAGTCCGAGCGTCCGGCGACTCGCCCGTGAGAAGGGCATCGATCTGACGACGGTGACGGGAACCGGCCGCAAGGAGCGGATCACGATCGAGGATCTCGAGGGCGCCTCGGCCGAGAAGCCGGGGCCGTCGCCCGACGGGGACCGGGACGGAGACCGGCGGGTACCGCTCGCCCGCTTCACGCGCATCGCCGCGCCCGGACTCACGCGCAACTGGCAGGAGATACCCCACGTCACCCAGTTCGACGACGCGGACGTCACCGAGCTCGAGAAGTTCCGCAAGGACCTCAACGCCGAGCGCGACGCCCGGGTGACGATGGTGGCCCTGACTATGGTGGCCTGCGCGGCGACGCTGCGTGCGTTCCCCCACGTCAACGCGACGCTGGACGGGACCGACCTGATCGTCCGATCCGAGGTCAACATCGGCTTCGCCACCGACACGCCGGACGGCCTACTCGTGCCCGTGATCCGCAACGTCGACCGGAAGGGCATCCTCGAGGTCTCCTCCGAGCTGCGCGAGCTGGCCGGACGGGCCCGCGACGGCAAGGTACGCCGGGAGGAGCTGGAGGGCGGCACGTTCACGATCTCTTCGCTCGGCGGAATCGGCGGGACGCATTTCACTCCGATCATCAACGCTCCCGAGCTGGCCATCCTCGGCGTCGGGCGCAACCGTATGCAGCCCGAGTGGGACGGCGAGCAGTTCGTGCCGCGGCTGATGATGCCCCTGTCTCTCTCCTACGATCACCGCGCCGTCGACGGGGCCGCCGGGGCGCGGTTCATCACCCATCTCGTCGAGCTGCTCGGCGACATCCGCAAGGCACTGCTGTGAGCGAGGTGACGGTTCCGGATCTCGGCGACTACGCCGACGTGCCGGTGATCGAGGTGCTGGTCGGTGCGGGAGACGCGGTCCGGGCCGAGGACCCGCTGATCGTGATCGAGTCCGACAAGGCGACGATGGAGATCCCCGCCCCCTCAGCAGGAACGGTGGAGAAGCTGCTGGTCGCCGTCGGCGACACCGTCTCGGCGGGTACGGCCATCGCGACCCTCGCCGACGGCGGCGGCGGGGAGGTCGGGCCGATCGAGGGCGCCGGGGCGATATCCGCCGAGCCGGATGATCGCGCCCCCGGCGAGGAGGTCGTGGCGCGCGGGGAAACCTCCGACGACACACCGGCGGCCGACGACGATGCGGTCGATGTCGTGGTAATCGGTTCGGGTCCGGGCGGGTACACCGCGGCATTCCGGGCCGCGGACCTGGGACTGGAGGTGGTTCTGGTCGAACGCGATCCGGTGCTGGGAGGGGTCTGCCTCAACGTCGGGTGCATCCCGTCCAAGGCTCTCCTGCACGCGGCGCGCGTGATCGCCGAGAGCGAGGAGGCGCGTGAGTTCGGAATCCGCTTCAGCGAGCCCGAGATCGAACTCGCACGGCTCGCCGAATGGAAGCGCGACGTCGTCGGCACCCTCACCGACGGACTCGTGGGGCTGGCGAAGCGCCGCTCCGTCCGCGTGGTCACCGGTGAGGCGCGGTTCACTTCTCCCCACGCCGTCGCGGTTGGCGACGAGGAGATCCGCTTCCGCCACGCGATCATCGCGGTCGGTTCCCGCCCCGTCGCACTGCCCGACCTCCCGGAGGACGAGCGCATCATCGACTCGACCGGGGCGCTGGAGCTCGTTGACGTCCCCGAGCGTCTGCTGGTGATCGGCGGCGGGATCATCGGACTGGAGATGGCCTGCGTCTACGACGGCCTCGGCAGCGAGGTGACCGTGGTCGAGTTGACCGACCAGCTCGTTCCCGGCTGCGACCCCGATCTGGTGAAGGTGCTCCAGAAACGGATCAGCGACCGCTACGCGGCGATTCACCTCGGCACCCGCGTGACATCCCTGAGCCTCGGAGAGGACGACATCACGGCCGGGTTCGACGGGCCCGACGCGCCGGAGAGCGGCGTCTACGACCGGGTCCTCGTCGCCGTCGGCCGGCGTCCGAACGGTGACCTGCTCGAGGTCGGGCCCGCCGGCATCGAGGTCGACGAGAAGGGCTTCATCACCGTCGACGATCAGATGCGGACCAACGTCGGTCACATCCACGCGATCGGCGATGTCGTCGGACACCCGATGCTGGCCCACAAGGCGACCCACGAGGCCTCGGTCGCCGCTGAGGTCATCGCCGGACGGGACGTCGCCTTCGATGCACGATCCATCCCGTCCGTGGCCTACACCGACCCCGAGATCGCCTGGACCGGGTTGACAGAGACCGACGCCGGCGACACGGAGTACGAGACGGCGAAGTTCCCCTGGGCGGCGTCCGGTCGGGCGCTGGCGCTGGGCCGCTCCGCGGGCCTGACCAAACTCCTGGTCGATCCCGGGACCCGACGCATCCTCGGCGCGGGCATCGCCGGCCCCAACGCCGGCGACCTCATCGCCGAAGTCGCCCTGGCCATCGAGATGGGGGCGAACGCCGAGGATATCGCCCTGACGATCCACCCCCACCCGACGCTCTCGGAGACCGTGGCCTTTGCCGCCGAGGCGGCCGAGGGCGTGATCACCGACCTCTATTTGCCCAAGCGGCGGTAGCGTGGCCGCCGAGAGACGCTGGCGCTATGGGCGGATCGCGGGTATCTGGTCGACGGCGCTCCTGGCCGCGGTCCCCGTCGTCCTCGGCGCGGCCGCGCTCGTGCAGGCGGGCACCGACGATGGCGTGGACGGACGCTGGCTCATGGTCACGTTCTTCGGGACCCTGGCGACCGGGGCCGTGGGCTACATGCTGATGGGCGGGGTGGCCGCCCCGTCGTCGAGGCTGGGGCTGGCAGAGCCCGCGGGCGGCGATACAGCCGCCGAGGCGACGGCCGACGACTGGCGCCGCTGGCGAATGATCTGCCTGGCGATCACGCTCGGCGGATCCGTGGCGATGTGCCTCTTCCTGATCGCGATCCTCGGCCGCGGTGGCTTGGTGGAAGCGGCGATCGCAGGCGTCATCGCCGCCGTCGGGCTGGCGACCCGCCGCGATGCGATACGCATCGCCGGAATCGAGGAAGACGAGGGCCGACGCTACTACTCCGTCGGCCCCAGTCCTACCGGAGCCGCGCGACGGCTGGTCTGGAGCGCCGGGGCGGAGCGGTGAAACGCGGCGGGCACTCCCGCCACTTAAGTGCGAGGAGCTCGACGGAATATGTCATAGGGTCCCCGGCGGCCCCGTCCACACCACGCGCCAAGGAGAAGGGTTGCCCGCTACACCCCACAACGTGATCGTGATCGGCAGCGGGCCTGCGGGCCTGACGGCGGCCATCTACGCGGCCCGGGCGAACCTCGCGCCCAAGGTGTTCGAGGGGTTCGCCGCCGGTGGCCAGCTCATGAACACGACCGATGTCGAGAACTACCCGGGCTTTGCCGAGGGAATCATGGGCCCGGAGCTGATGGTCCAACTGCGCGGCCAGGCGGAGCGCTTCGGCGCCGACCTGGAGCAGGTCGACGTCACGAAGGTCGACTTCTCCGCGCGCCCGTTCGGCGTCTGGGTAGGCGACGACGAGCACCGGGCCGAGACCGTGATCATTGCGACGGGCGCCACCCCGCGCTGGCTCAACCTTCCGGGTGAGACCCGCCTCAGGGGCTTCGGCGTGTCGTCATGCGCGACCTGCGACGGCTTCTTCTTCAAAGATCAGGAAATGGTCGTGGTCGGCGGCGGCGACTCCGCGATGGAGGAGGCTCTCTACCTCTCCCGGATCGCCTCGAAGGTCACCGTCGTCCACCGCCGCGACGCGTTCCGGGCATCGCAGATCATGGCTGACCGGGTCCTGGCCAACGACACGATCGATGTCCGCTGGAACGCGGTCGTCGAGGATGTGGTGGGCCAGGAGAAGGTCAGCGGCGTGCGGGTGCGCGACGTCAAAACCGACGAGGTGTCCGAGATCCCTGCGGCCGCGATGTTCGTCGCCATCGGCCATCTCCCGACATCCGGTCTGTTCGCCGGGCAGATCGAACTCGATGACGAGGGTTACATCGTCGCCGACGGGAGCCGGACCTCCGTCGAGGGCGTGTTCGTCGCCGGCGATGTCCAGGACAAGATCTACCGACAGGCGATCACCGCCGCCGGATCCGGCTGCATGGCCGCGATCGACGCGGAGCGGTGGTTGGAAGAGAACCGGGCCGAGACCGCCCCCTCCGGGGACGCGGCGACGGCCGTCTGAAACGAGACAGGAGAGCCACATTATGGCTGCAGAAGGCGTTCACGAATTCACCGCCGACAACTTCACCGCCGAGGTGCTCGAGAGCGAGACGCCGGTGATCGTCGACTTCTGGGCTGAATGGTGCGGCCCGTGCCGCATGATCGCCCCGATCATCGACGAGATCGCGACAGAGCGCTCCGACAGCGTGAAGGTCGGCAAGCTCGACGTCGACGCGCACGGGCAGATCGCCCAGCAGTACAACGTGCAGGGCATACCGTTCGTCGCCCTCTTTGAGAACGGCCAGCTCGCCCGCCACGTCGTCGGCGCGATGCCGAAGGCCCAGATGGAAGAGCAGCTCGGTCTGAACTAGAGGGTGTCCACCAGCTCGGTGAGCCGGCGGACACGCGGATAGCCCGCGACGGAGGCCTGCTCCGCGAGTCCTCCGTCGCGATCGAGGATCACCGGCGTGAGACCCGCGTCCCGGGCTCCGTCGCCGTCGGCGAAGATCTGGTCACCGCAGTGGACCACCTCCTCGGAGGGGCGGATGCCCATCCTGCCCAGCGCGGCGAGAAAGGGCTCGGCCGCAGGCTTCGCGAGGCCCACCTCGGCGCTCGAGACGATCACCTCGAAGCGACGCCCGATGCCGAGGCCGCTGAGAACCTCGGGGATCGAGCAGTCCCAGTTGCTCACGACCGCGAGTCTGACGCCGCGGGCCGCGAGCAGATCGAGTGCCGCAGCCGTGTCGTCAAACAGGCGGAAGCGAAGGGCCGCGATCATGATCTCGGTCAGCAGGTCGAGCGGCGGCGGATCGTCGAGACCCTCGGCGAGGACGGCGGCGGCGTCACGTCGGAGCTCAGCGAGCGCAACGGGGTCCGAACCACGCAGGTGGTGCTGCTGGTAGAAGGCGATCTCGCCCATCAGGGCGGATGCGACGACGCCGGGCGGGTGCGGGTGCCCGACACCTTCGAGCGCGGCGACGAGCCGCGGTACAGGTGGCTCGAGGGCGATCAGCGTGTCGAATGCGTCGAGGGTCACGACCGTCATCGCGGCCACGATAGCCCGGCGGGCCGGGGTCGTGACCTGCTTGCTCGGCAGGTCGGGGGTCCGGCGCTATAGTCGCGCCGCCAGAAACGGGCTCTCTATCTTCCAGGACTTTCGCCATCCGCCGCAGGACCGCCGTCACGAGCATCGTCGGCCTCGCGCTGGTCGCGATGGTCGTCCTCCCCGGGATCGCCGCGGAGAAGTTCGATGACGGACCCGGAGGTGTCGGGACCCACCCGGCGAAACCGCACGAAGGATGGACATTTCTGTACGAGGTCATCACGGAGTCGCGCTCGGCCGAGCTGGGCACCCGCAGCGTCGCGCTCGACAGCGCGAAGGTCGGCTGGGCCGGCCCGCCCGCGCGTGCCGAATCCGTGGAGCTCGTGTACCAGGACGGACCGTTCCCGGCTCCGATCCCGCCCGGTGGAGTCGCACCGTCCGCCAGCAAGGAGACCGTCACACCTCTGTCATCGCTGGGCTGGGTCGTTTGGGGAAGCGTCAATGACGGGCCCCGCCAGATGGTCGGACTGCTCGACTATCGCAGCGGCCGGGCCGCCTGGGACATCCGCCCCGTGGAGGCCTCGTGAGCAGCCGTAGCCGACGGCGTCGCCGCAGCAGGCGACGCAGGCAGGACCGCACGACCCGTCTCCTGCTGGCCGGAGGCATCGTCGCCCTCGTGGCCGGTCCCCTGCTGCTGGGCGGAGCCAAGGCCGTCGATTCGGTGTGCGACGCCGTCCGCTCCGAGGGCGACATCAAGGAGATCCGCCTGGGGCAGAACACGGTTATCCGCGACAACAAGAAGCAGGTACTCGGCCGCGTCGCCGGAATCACCAACCGGACCGAGCTCCGGCTCGGCCGTATACCAAAGACGGTCCGGCAGGCACACGTTGCCGTGGAAGACCAGCGCTTCTACGAACATGACGGCGTCGATGTCGTCCGTGTCTTCGGCGCCGCGTGGCGCAACGCCCGCAGCGGCAGCGCGCGCGAAGGTGGCAGCACGATCACCATGCAGCTGGCCAAGAACCTCACCGAGGGCGGCGAGGAGCGGACCTTCGAGCGCAAGATCGTCGAGGCATGTCTGGCGAGCGAGTACGAGCGCCAGTTCACCAAGGATCAGATCCTCGAGAAATACCTCAACGGCATCTTCTACGGCAACAACGCCGTCGGGATCCAGGCCGCGGCGCTCACCTTCTTCAACAAGCCGGCGACAAAACTCAAGCTCCACGAGGGCGCCCTGCTCGCGGGGATGCCCCAGGCCCCCAGCGCCTACGACCCGTTCGTGAACCCCGGGACCGCCACCCAGCGGCGCAACGAGGTCCTCGACCGGATGCGCGAGCAGGACTACATCACCCGTGAAGAGGCCCGGGTGGCGAAGGCGAAGCCCCTCGGTCTCGAGCGCGGCCGGGCCTATGAGATCCAGCGCGAGGGCTACGTCTTCGACTACGTGCGCGAGCAGCTGATCGACCGCTACGGCGAAGAAGAGGTCCAGCGCGGCGGCTTCCAGGTCTTCACGACCATCGACCCCGACCTCCAGCAGTTCGCGGAGGAGGCGATCGACAACCAGCTCGGCCTGGACGATGACCCGGCGGCGGCGATCGTGATGATCGACTCCCGGACCGGTTTCATCCGGGCGATGGCCTCGAGCGTCCCCTACGGCGACGGGAGCCAGTTCAACTTCGCCGCCCAGGCCCTCCGCCAGCCGGGGTCGACCTTCAAGACCTTCGTCTTGACGCGCGCGATCGAGGAGGGGATCAACCCCTACCGCACCATCTACGACAGCAAGCGGCTGAAGTTCACGGACCCGCAGTGGGGCCCGATCGACGTCAGCACCTACTCCAACAGCTACCGGGGGCCGGTGCCGGTCTCGAGCGCGACGCTCAGCTCGGACAACTCGGTCTACACGCAGCTCACCCTCGATGTCGGGCCAAGCGACGTGAAGGGCGTCGCCGAGCGCATGGGCATCCCCAGCGAGCGCGACCTGCCGGCCGTCCCGTCGCTCGGCCTCGGTTCGGGCGAGGTTGCTCCGCTCGACATGGCTGTCGCGTACTCACCCCTGAGCAACGGTGGGCTGCGGGTCGACCCGATCGCCATCTCACGCATCGAGCGGCCCGACGGCACCGAGGAGCAGATCGAGCCACCCTCGCGCGAGCGCGTCTTCTCGGACGGGGTCGCCTATGAGGTGACGCGGATACTCCAGGACAACGTCCGGGCCGGCACCGGCGGGCGATCACGCATCGATCGGCCGACAGCCGGCAAGACGGGAACGACCGACAACTTCGTCGACGCCTGGTACGTCGGCTACACCCCCCGCTACGTCACCGCCGTCTGGGTCGGCTACCCGAACGATGACGGCAGCAAGCGCTCGATGTACTCCGTCCACGGCCAACGGGTGGCCGGCGGCACATTCCCCGCCGCGATCTGGGGCGCGTTCATGCAACCGGCGCTGGACCACCTCAACGAGCCGGCCGACGGCTTCCCCCTGCCGCGCAATCCGGTCAACTGGTCCTCGTTCTCCAGTTCGTTCACGCGCGCCGCAGCCGCGGCCAAGATCGCCGCCGAGGCGAAGGAGAAGTCCGAGGCCGAAAAAGAGAAGAAGGAAGAGGAGGAGGAGAAGGCCAAGCGCGAGCGGGAGAAGGCCAAGCGCGAGCGGGAGAAGGCCAAGGCCGAGGAGCCGACGGCCCCCACGCCTGCCGCGCCCGAGCCGGCGCCCTCCCCGGAGCCGGCGCCCGCGCCCGAGCCCGTACCCGAACCGGCGCCCTCCCCCGATCCGCCGCCCGAGCCGCCGCCCGAACCGGAGCCGGCGCCCGAGCCGGCGCCCGCTCCGACGCCGCCGCCCGCGGTGCCGGACCCGCCTCCGACGCCCTGAGCCGGTCTCCCGCCTCAGTGCGGGGGGAACGACCGCCGGGCGGTCAGAAGGCCGGCGAGGACGGCCAGCCCGGCGCCGGCGAAGGCGACCGCCGGGCCGAGCGTTGCCACCTCGACCGCGGCTCCGGTGACCACGTCGCGGCCCGCCTGTACGACCACGAGTGTCGCCGGGCGCGTGAGGACGGCCACGAGGCTGACGGCGGCGGCCAGGACTCCAGCGACGGCGCCTCCGACCCCCGCCCAGAACGCCCCGGGTGAGCCCACCGGGGTTCGCCGGAGTGCGACGCCGCACACGACGAGGAACAGGCCGAGGGGAATCAACGTCCAGAGCTCACCGGCGGTCGGCACGCCGCGGGCGGTCACCGTGTCCTGCGGCGGGCGCGCGACGAACCAGGTGAGCATCGGGGCGAGGCCGATGAGAATCCCGGCCGCGGGGAGCGGCAGCGCTGCCTTGAGGCTCATGTGCGGGCGGATGCCGCCCGGCCGCGGACGCGGGGCGCCGCGGCGCGCAACAGATCGACCGCCGCGAGCAGCGCGAGCGCGAGCAGACCGGCGACCAGCAGGGGCACGGCCACGCCACGGGCGCCAGATGCGGAGGTTTCGAGGAGATACCAGGTGAACCCGGGGACCGAGAGATCGGTCTGCGCGGCGCCGCTGAGCAGGAGCCACGCCAGCGGGAGGATTGCCGCGGCGGCCAGCACTGCCGCCTGCCAGCCGCGCCGGGCGGCGGTGACGAGCAGCAGGCTGTGCGCGAACGGGAGGAGCGCGACCATCGCGAACGGGTTCGCGAACCACAGAACAGTCATGAGTCCGACGGTCCAGGCCACGATCGCCACGAGCCGCACGCGGCGCGGAGCCGGTGGCGGCGCGGCGCGGCTCATCAGGTACCAGGTCAGACCACCGGCGCCGAAGCCCAGCATCAACACGAGCAGAGCCATCGCGTCGAGCGGTACCTCTGACGGCAACGCCGGATTCCCCGCCGCGGCGCCGGGAATGATCCCGGTGAGCGCCACGACGCGTCCGCCGATTGCCCCGACGACGACCGCGACAAGCAGTCGCATCCCGCGACGCACGGCCGGGCGGAGGGGCGCGCGGGCCCGCCGGAGAGCGGCGACCATGTCGATCGCCCCGACGATGACGGGCAGCAGGAGCAGGAGCGCCGCCGCCCGGAGAATGGCTCCCTCGATCGCGCGCTCACCGAAGACCAGCGCGGTGGTCGGATCGGGTGGCGTGTCGCCGGCGTCGATCGCGCCCAGGAGATTCTGGGCACTCGCCCCCGCGATCGCCATGCGGTCTGACGTCCACGAGGTCGTCGCGCCCAGTGGTGCCTCCGCCCGCCGCGCGAGGGTGACGGCGGGGATCCCGGCGTCGTTGAGCGCGGCCTGGTCGCCGAAGACCAGCGGGAGCGCGCGGTCCAGCACCTGACGCGCCAGGCCGGTCCGTTGCCGCGGCGCGCCGTTGGCCCGCTCGACCGCACGGGCGGCCGACGCCGCCAAGTCGGGAGCCGAGCGCGCGCCCGTCGACGTCGACCAGATGTGGATCTCGTCGCCCTCCCCGGAAGCGGGGGCGTCCAGCACGATGGCGGCGGCCACGCGGAAGTCATTGAATCGCGACAGGAAGAACCGGATCCCGGCGTTTCCGAGGGCGCTACCGTCGGTCGAGACGAAGATCATGGGTCGGCGGCGGTCGACCGTCGCCGACGTGCGTGCGAGCTGGACCAGGATGGCCGACGCCGACGCGCCACCGCTGACCTCAGCCGGGGTGTCGCGGGGCGCGACCACCAGGATGCCGCCGGGCACTCCCGAGCCGCGTGGGGCCGGCAGGCTCATGAAGACGTTGCGCATACGCAGCACGTTCCCGCCAGGATCGCGTCCGGAGAACTCCTGCTCCCTGACGGCGCTGCCCGGGATGCGGTCGAACTGACGACGCATGAAGTCGGCCGTGCGGGAGTTGTTCGGCGAACCCGCGGGCCGCGGGCGGGCGGCGCCCGCCTCGAACTCACCGGCCACGTCGACGGCCGCACCAGTGTCGAACCCGGCCGGCAGAGCAGGGTCGGGAAGGATCTCCAGGGGACGGAGGGTCAGTAGCGCCACGACGAGGCCCACGGCGGCGATCAACCATGCCGTTCGATAGAGGCCCAGATTCAGCAGGACCCCGACCCCGCGGCGAACGCTGCTCCTGAGGATGGCGCGCCGTCGCTAAGGTTCGCCGGTCCGCGCCCGATGGAACTCAATAGCCCCTCGTTCCTGGAGTCTCTCACGTGCTCACGTCTATCAACTTCGGCAGCCGCAGCCTGTCCGACTACAACAGCATCGTCAGCCCTGGCCTGCTCGAGGAGCTCCACGATCTGGCGGCGCCGCTCAACGGGCTGCGCGTGAACCACATCAACGCCACCGCCTTCGGCGGCGGCGTCGCCGAGATCCTCTACGCCCTCGCGCCACTGATGGAGGACATCGGCCTGGATGTCGACTGGAACGTCCTCTTCGGGCGCGACGAGTATTTCAACGTGACCAAGGCGATCCACAACGGGCTCCAGGGCGACGAGCGATCGCTGAACGACGACGAGAAGAAGATCTACGAGCGTTACAGCGCCCTCAACGCCGGCGGGCTCAAGGGAGAGTACGACGTCATGGTCATCCACGACGCCCAACCGGCGGGAATCCGCGAGTACGCCGCCGACATCGCCGATCACTGGGTGCTGCGGATCCACATCGATCTTTCGGCCCCGAACACGGACTACCTCAACTACCTGCTGCCGATGACGACCGACTATGACGCCGCGATCTTTCACATGCAGGAGTACGTTCCCGACGACCCGCGACTGCCGAAACCCGTGATCATGCCTCCCGCGATCGACGCGCTCGCGCCCAAGAACATCGCATTCACGCCCGATGAGGCACGGCGCATCGTCGGGCTCTTCGGCCCCGACCCCGACCGGCCGCTGATGCTCCAGGTCTCACGCTTCGACCCCTGGAAGGACCCGCTCGGCGTGATCGACGCCTGGCGGCTCGTCCGCGAGCAGATCCCGGGCGTGCAGCTCGCGATGGTCGGATCCATGGCGACGGACGATCCTGAGGGGATGGAGTTCTATCGCCGCACGGTCGCGCACGCGAATGGGGACCCGGATATCTTCATCATGTCCAACCTCGACAACGTCGGCGCCATTGAGGTGAACGCCTTTCAGACACACGCGGACGTCGTGCTGCAGAAGTCGATCCGTGAGGGCTTCGGTCTGACGGTGAGCGAAGCCCTCTGGAAGGGTCGGCCGATAGTGGCGGGCGACGTGGGCGGGATTCCGCTCCAGGTCATCGACGGTGAGACCGGCTATCTGGTCGATTCCGTCGAGCAGGCCGCCGAGCGCTGCGTGACCATCATCACCGACCCGGTTGAGGCATCGCAGATGGCGCTCCGCGGGAAGGAACACATCCGGCAGAACTTCCTCATGCCGCGGCTGCTGCGGGACTACCTCAAGCTCTTCAGCGACATCGGCGCCGGCTGAGTCATGCCTCCGGTCGACGAGACTCCCCTGATCCTGGTCTCGAATCGGGGGCCGATCACGTTCGACCGCGACGCCTCGGGCGAGCCGACGCGCGAGCGCGGGGGCGGCGGACTGGTCACAGCGCTGCTCGGATTGCTCGAGCACGCACCGGCGCTGTGGATCTCCGCCGCGATCACCGAAGAGGAGCGCGAGGTCGCTTCTGACCACGGCGCGGCGGGCTTCCCGATGGACGAGATCGGGCGTAAGACGCGCGGCCTGCTCGTCGACATCGATGAGGAGGCCTACGACCTCTACTACAACACCGTCGCCAATCCGCTGCTCTGGTTCATCCAGCACTACCTGTGGGACCTGTCGAACCATCCGGACATCCGCCAGGAGGAGCTGGACGCCTGGGAGAATGGCTACCTCGTCGCGAACACCGCGTTCGCCGACGCCATCATCGCCCAGCTCGACGCCCAGCCCGGGGCGCTGGTGATGATGCACGACTACCACCTCTACACGGCCCCGGAGGAGGTGCGCCGGGCGCATCCGGACGCATTCCTGCACTTCTTCGTCCACATCCCCTGGAGCCAGCCCGACTACTGGCGCGTCCTGCCGCCCCATATCCGCGAGCACATCGTGCGCGGGCTCCTGTCCTGCGACATCGTCGCCTTCCACACCCGCAGGTACGCCCGGAACTTCCTCATGACCTGCGAGGACCTCCTGGGCCTGCCGGTGAGCTACGACCGCGGCTCGGTGCGCGTCGACGGGCGCACTGTCTGGATCCGCAGCTACCCCATCTCGGTCAACGCGCCGATGTTCGACGACCTCGCAGCCAGCACGGAGGTGAAGGCCCACGAGGCCCCGCTGCTACGCCGTCGCCGCCAGCATCTGATCGTGCGCGTCGACCGCACAGACCTGTCCAAGAACATCCTGCGCGGCTTCAAGGCCTACGACGCCTTGCTCGACGAGCACCCGGAGTTCCGTGAGGACATCACCTTCGTGGCGCTCCTGCAGCCCTCCCGCCAGGACGTCGTGGAGTACGCGACCTACCTCGAGAAGATCCGTCAGCGCGTGAGCTACATCAACACCAAGCACGGCAACACGGACTGGATGCCCATCGATCTCCGGATCCAGAGCAACATCCACGCCGCCGTCGCCCTCTACAAGCACTACGACGTGCTACTGGTCAACGCGGTCTTCGACGGCATGAATCTCGTCGCCAAGGAAGCCCCGCTGGTGAACGAACGCGACGGCGTCCTGATCCTCTCGGAGAACGTGGGCGCACACGAGGAGCTCGGCAGCTACGCCATCTCGGTGAACCCCTTCGATGTTCGAGCCCAGACCGACGCCTTGTACGAGGCGCTCTCGATGTCATCGGCCGAGCGCGCCGCGCGGGCGCGCAGCATCCAGGAGGTGGTGCGGGAGAAGGACATCGTGCGTTGGCTCGACGACCAGGTCGCGGACATCCAGGCCAAGCGCGAGGCCCTGTGACCCGCGAGGGCCGGTCGGCCCGGGAGGCGTCTCTCAGCCACCTCGACGACGAGGGAGCGATGCACATGGTGGACGTGTCCGCGAAACCGGTCATCTCGCGCAGGGCCGTCGCGCGCGGTCAGCTCACCGCCACGCCGGCGACGCTCGCGGCAATGGTCGCCGGCGACGTCCCCAAGGGCGACGTCGCGGCGGCAGCCCGACTCGCGGGGATTCTCGCGGCGAAACGCACCTCTGACCTGCTTCCCCTCTGCCACCCGCTTCCGCTCGAAGCTCTCGACGTCGAGATCGCACCGGAGCAGGATTCCGGGCGGGTCGTCGTCACGGCGACGGTCACGACGACCGCGCGCACCGGCGTCGAGATGGAGGCCCTCACCGCCGTCTCGGTCGCCTGCCTGACCCTCTGGGACATGCTCAAGGGCGTCGATCCGGAACTCGGCATCGAGGGGATCCGGCTCGTCGACAAGCAGAAGGGTGTGTTAGGGGACCGCCCCCGGCCCAACGCACCTCCGAGCGGGCCGATACGGTAGCCCCGTCCGCGCCGCACCCGGCGCACCACCACCCGTCGAGGCCCGATGTCCGAAACGCTCTCCGAGGTCCAGTCCTACTACGACCGGCTCGCGCCGCGGCTCTTTGAGGTCGAAGAGCGCAACTGGCACCTCCAGAGCCGCATGTCGCTCGTCCTGGAGACGATCGATGCCATGGCGACACCCCGGAGCCGAGTCCTGGATGTGGGCTGCGGTACGGGCTACCTGCTTGAACGCCTGGCCGAGGGTGGCTTCAGCGGCGTCGGCGTCGACCTCAGCCCGGACTCCGTCGAGATCGCCCAGAAGCGCCTCGTCGAGATCGGCGCGGCGGATCGACTGCGGGCGGAGGTGGGCAGCGCCTATGAGCCCCCGGACGGCCCCTTCGATCTGATCACGCTCACCGACGTCCTCGAGCATCTCGAGGAGCCGCGACGCTGTCTGAGCGCGCTGGCTGAGCGCCTGAGCCCGGGCGGCCTGCTCGTGGTCTCCACCCCGAACCGGCGGAGCCTGCCCGGCGCCCGGCGGTGGCTCGCCGAGCGCGGCGTCCCGGGGATCAAGCTGCGTCTCGCGCCCGTGGACAACTGGCAGAGCTGGGTCGATCTCGAGAGCCACGGGGCCGCCGCGGGCCTGATCGCCGTGAGCCGCCGCGGGATCTTCTTCCGGCCGGGCGGTCGCATCGGATCGCAGATCGGTCGTGCCTACCGCTTCGGCGCCGTACGACGGGTCGAGCGCCTGCTGTCGCGCACCGCCGCGGGGCGTTTCGGCTTCTACATCTGCGTCGGCTTCCGGCCGTCGTGATCGCGAGGCGGACCTCCCGGGGATGAGCGGCCGACCGGGGTCACCCCCTCGGCTCGCTGAACGCGCCCGTACCCGGTGGGCGCTCGCGGTGGCCGGGCTTCTCCTGTTCGCCGGGGCGGCGGGGATCTTTCTCGTTCCCTTCGCCCTTCCGACCCCGCCGCCGATCATCACCGCCTTCCGGGGAACGCAGCTCTTCAGCCCCGCCGCGGGCGGCGCCCAGCAAGCGACGATCGCCATCCGCGTGCGTGAGCGCAGCAATCTCACTCTCGAAATCCGCTCCGACGAGGGTGCCGTGCGGACCCTGCTCGACGACGAGCCACTCCCGGCCGGCTGGACAGGCCCGCGCTGGGACGGTCGCGACGACGCGGGACGGATCGTGCCCGACGGCGAGTACCGGATCCGCCTGCGCGCCCGTTCGCAGGTCAACTCCGGTCGCGTGTTCAACACCAGTCGTCGAGTCCGGGTCGACACGACACCGCCCCCGGTCACGGGATTCGGGGTCCGCTCCGCGGCCCCGGGGGCCGGGCCCGCCCAGTGCCGTGCCCGGGTCGTCGCCCCTGAGGGCACCCGCGTACGGTTCTCCGCCCGGCGCAACGGACGCACGATCGCCGATGGTCCGACCGGACCCCTCGATGGCGATGGACGGGCGTCCTGGGACTGGGACGGCTCCAATGACGCGGGCGAGCCGGTGCTCCCGGGGATCGTCGAGATCCGCGCACTCGTCGCCGACCCCGCGGGCAATCGCACCCGACGCGCCGCCACCTGCTGGGTCGGCCACCTCACCGGACGGGTCCGGGGACCGCGGCCGGTTCCGGGGTCACGGCTCGGCGTGCTGCTGAGCAGACCCGATGGCAGCGCTCTGTCCAGCGACACCCCGGTCGCGCTGGCGCTCTACCGCCGGGTCGGCGTCCCCGGTCGGACCGCCGGAGGCGTGCTCGGACAGCGCGTGGCGGGTCGCGCCCGCGGACCGCTGGGCAAGGTTCGGCTCCGGCTCCCACGGAATCCGGCGCCGGGTCGGCTCTGGCTCATCGCCCGGACAGAGGCCGGGCTCGCCCTGATCGATCCGGTGATGCAATGAGGGCGGACATCGCCGCCATCGTCGCGGCGATCGGCGTCGTCCTGCTTCTGGTACCCCTGCCGGCCATCGATGCCTGGATGCGCCGCCTGGCGGGGCTCGCGCTGATCGGCGGAGCGTGGGTCGCGCTGGCCGTCGGGCTGGTGCCGGACTCGCTGGCGGATCGCATCTCGGACCGGGCGGGGTCCCCGCTCGGCGCCCTGGCTCTCGCCGCAGCCGCCCTCGTTGGCGTCGCGATCATCGGAGGCCTGGCACACGTTCTGGAGCGGCGACCCCTCATCTGGTTCGTGCTGCTCGCGCTGGCCTTGCCGTTCCGGATCCCGATCGCGCTGGGCGACGGCGACACGGCCCGCCTGCTGGTGCCGCTCTACGCGGTGATCCTCGTCGGCCTCGTGATCGTGATCGGTCGCCTCGTTCGTGGCCGGGCGGAAGAGCCCGCCGACCCAGGCCCGGTGGTTGCGATCACCGCGGCGGCCTTCGTGGCGTGGCAGGTGGTCAGCGCCGCGTGGAGCTCAGACGCGGAGGAGAGCGCGGTCAAGGTCATCTTCTTCTACCTCCCCTTCAGCGTGATGTGGTTCGTCGTGCTCGCGTTGTGGCAACGCGGTGCGCTGAAGCGGATGGGCCTCGCCACCATCGCCCTGGCCGTCCCAGGGGCGCTACTGGCGGTCTACCAGTACACCTTCCAGGAGGTGTGGTGGAACAGCACGCTCCAGCAGGCCAACGTCTACAGTCGGCTCTACCGGGTCAATGGAATCTTCTTCGACCCGAACATCATGGGTCGCTGGTTGGTCCTCTGCCTGGTCGGGCTGTTTGCGCTCGCGCTCTGGCGCGCCCGCCCACGGGACGCCGTTCTGCTCGGCCTGGCCACGATCGTCCTGTTCGCGGGCCTGGTCGTGACCTTCTCGCGCTCGAGCGCGCTCATGCTCATGGCTGCCCTGGCGATCATCGCCTGGCGTGCGTTCGGCCCGCGGGCGACCGCAGTCGCGCTGAGCGCCATCATCCTGGTCGGCGCGATCGGGGGCTTCGCTGCCAGCGGCCAGATCCGGCGTGCCGCGACGGACTTCGATCGCCTCGAACAGGTGTCGGAGGGGCGCTTCGGCCTGATCCGCGGTGGGCTGGACATCTGGCGGGAGCACCCGGTGCGCGGCGGCGGCCTCGGCTCGTTCGCCGACCGGTTCAGCGAATCGCTCGATGATCGCTCGCGACGCCGGACCCGCGTCGTGATCTCCCACAACACGCCCGTGACCGTGCTGGCCGAGGGTGGAGTGATCGGCGGGGTCCTCCTGGCGCTGCTCGCCGCCGCTCTGGCCGTCCGGCTCGCGGTCGGCACGCGACGGACTGGCCGCGATGCCTGGTTCGCCTATGCCGGACTCGCCGTCCTCGCGGGAATGTTCCTCCACGCGGTCTTCTATTCAGGCCTGTTCGAGGACCCGTATGTGTGGGTTGTCGCCGCCGGGGCGCTGGCCCTGATCAGCGCTCCGGCCCGGGAGGGGGGGGAGGCGGCATGAACCGTCTCCGGGTCTTGATCGTGTCGGGGATGTGGCCGTCGGAGCGGGAGCCCGACTACGGCGCGTTCGTCCGCACCTTCGCCGGCGCTCTCGCAGCGCGTCCGGGGATCGAGGTCGACGTGGCCGGTCTGACCGAGCGGCGGAGCGGTCGGCTGCGGACGCCGGCCAAGTACGCCGGCCTGACGGCCGACGCGATTCGGCGCGCCCGGCGATCGGACGTGGTGTGGGGGCACTTCCTGTTTCCCGCCGGAGCCGCGGCGGCGATCGCCGGGCGACTGACCGGCCGCCCGTGGGTCCTCACCGCCCACGGTGGCGATGTTGCCAACCTGGATCGCAGCGGCGTGGCCCGGGCGACCCGGCTCGCACTGCGGGGTGCAAGCGAGGTCACGGCGGTCAGTGACTGGCTCGCGACCCGCCTTGCGCAATGGACCGATGACGGCCGGGACGTCGCGGTCGTGAGCATGGGCGTGGACCTGTCGCGTTTCCGACCGTCACCCCGGGATGAGGCCCGCGCGGCACTCGGACTCGATCCCTCCCATCCCCTCGTGCTCGCCGTCGGCGGACTCACCGAACGCAAAAACCCACTGGGCCTGATCCGCGCGCTCGGGCGCCTGCGCGCCACGGGAACCCCCGCGCGCCTGGCGTTCGTGGGCGACGGCCCGCTCGCCGCCCGCATGCGCGCCGAGATCGCCGCACTCGGCCTGGACGACGTCGTGACGCTCGCGGGAGCGCTGCCGGCGGACGGCGTTGCGCGCTGGATGGCCGCGTGCGACGTGCTGGCCCTCGTCAGCCGCCCCGAGCCGTTCGGCGTCGTGGCTCTCGAGGCCCTGGCCTGCGGGCGACCGGTCGTCGTCACCGGCGACGGCGGGACCCCGGAGATCCTGGCCCCCGATCCGACCGTGGGAGAGGTCGTCGACCCGGGCGATCCGGGGGACATCGGCGCCGGCATCACGACGGTCCTGGCCCGCGGCGTCGAAAGCGAGCGGTGCCGTGCGGTGGCCTCGGAGCACGACGTGGGTCGTCGCGCCGAGGAGATGGCCGGCATCCTGGCCCGCGCGAGCGGCCGGATATAGCCTCCCGCCTCGGTGTCTGCCACCCACATACCCACTCCGGGAGCCGGTCCCCTGCTGCTCGCCGGAGTCATGGGCGCCATCGCGGCGGCCGCCGCCGTCTGGTTCCCGCTCCCGGCGCTCGCCCTGGCGTTCGTCGGACTCCTCGTCGCGGCGTTCGCCGGGCGCAGCCTCGTCTCGCTG
>JAHEIS010000088.1 GCA_024639225.1 Actinomycetes bacterium
CCGGCGAGACGCCGGGCCAGCCGCGGGAGATCCTCGAGAGCTCACGCGGCGATCTCGAGGACTCGCTCACGTCGTTCGGGCTCGACTCCGAGGGGGAGATCCTCGTCGTCAGCCGATCGACGATCTACCGCGTCGTCTCCGGCTGATTCGCGGCCTCCGTCACGGCACGGGCGTGGCGGGTATGGACGTCCTCCATGTCGATGTTCTCGTCTGCGTCCTCGGGCAGCGTCGATGCCCAGGCGGCATAGCGCCCGGTAAGAGGAGTTGCGGTAAGGCCGTGGAGAACGATGCTGAGCGCGACAGTGAGGCTGGCGACCGCGAAGATCTGCTCGCCGGCCGCGAGGTCACCCTCCCCGAGGATGAGCAGCGCCAGCACGAGGCTCGCGAGCCCGCGCGGCCCGAACCAGGCGAGGAAGAGGACGGTTCGCAGGTCGAAGCTCGCCCCGAGCATGGCGACGGCGACCGGCAGCATTCTGATGACCGTCAGGCTCAGAATCCCGTAGACCCCGGCACTCCAGCTGATGTCGTCGATGACGAGTGGCATGAATGCCAACCCGAATGTGAAGAAGATGCCCAGCTCGAGCAGGAGCCCCTCGCTTTCGCTGAACAGGAGTAGCCGCCGCCGCCGCCCGGCGTCGCAGAACCTGCCGAACATCGCGCCGCCGACGAAAGCCGCAATGAACCCGTTGCCGCCCACAAGGTCCGCACCCGCGAACGCGCTCAACGGAAGGGCGATCACGGCGACCCCCTCCCAGAGAAACCCCGTGACGCCGGAGCGAACGGCCCAGTTCAGCAGCACTCCGCCCAGGAGCCCCCCGGCGATGCCGACGAGCACGCCGATGCCGATCTGTTCGGCGAGGAATCGCACCCAGAAGCCGAGCCCGCCGGCGTCGTCGGGGGTCGAGAGGGCGACGAACAGGAACACAAAGGGCAGCGCGAGGCCGTCGTTGAGGCCGCTCTCGATGTTCAGCGCGCGTCGTATACGTACCGGCACACCCGGGTTCATGATGACGGGCTGGCCCAGGGCCGCGTCGGTGGGCGCAAGGACAACAGCGAGCAGCGCCGCCTCCCACAGTTCGAGCGCGTCGAACATCCACAGGGCGATGAGTGCCCCGAGGGCGATCGTGAGCGGCATGCCGATGCCGAGGAGTCGGATCGGGAGTCCGGGATGCTCGCGGGTCGCACGTAGATCGATCCGCGCGGCGTCCGTGAACAGAACCAGCACGAGCGTGACCTCGGCCAGCAGCACGACCGTCTCGCGCTCGGGGGCGAGTTCGATCAGACCCAGCCCCTTCTCGCTGACGAGCAGTCCCGCGGCGGCCATCGCCAGCGGGGCGCTGATCCACCACTTCTCGAGTCGCGCGGCGAGCAGGGAGAAGGCGAAAGCCGCGAGGCCGAATGCGATCAGAACATCCACGTCACGCGTCCGTGCGCCGCCACCCTCTAGAGGAGGGCGGCATCAACGAGGACCTCCACCAGCACCGGGCCCGGCTGGACGTACATCTCAGCGAACGCATCCGCGAGCTCCTCGCGCCTCGTCACGCGGATGCCCCGTGCGCCGGCGTTCTCGGCGAACCGGCGGAAGTCCGGGTTGTGGAGGGATGTCTGCCAGACATCGAGGTGCGCGTCACGCTGTTCCTTGGAGATCTTGGCGAGCTCGGAGTTGTTGAGGAGCACATGCTTGATCGGCATCTTGTACTTGACCGCTGTCGTGATCTCGGCCATGTACTGGCCGAACCCGCCATCTCCAGTCACCGCGACCACGGCACGGTCCGGCGCCGCGGCCCAAGCCCCCATCGCTGCGGGAAAGCCGAAGCCGATCGAGCCCAGGTAGCCCGACATGAGGATCGCCTGCCGGTCGCACTCAAAATAGCGGCCGAACGAGTATGCGTTGTTGCCCACGTCGACCGCCATCACGGCATCGGCGGGAGTCGCTGCGGTCAGGGCGGCGAACACCGCCGCGGATGAGACACCCTCGCCGCGATCGTCAGCCACGCGGCGCTCCTTCTCCGCCCGCCAGATGCGCCAGCGGTCGGCAATCAGGTCCGTGCGATCGGCGGACGCCACGCTCCCGGGCAGGCTCGCGAGCATCGCCTCGGCCGTGACCGCGGCGTTGCCGAGCACCGGCACGGTGACGGAGTGGAAACGCCCCAGCTGCATCGGATCGTCGTCGACCTGGATGATCGGCTTGTACTCGCTGATCCCCGTGTGATTCGAGAACGACGCGCCGAACACGATCAGCAGGTCGGCCTCGTTCATGAAGTAGCTGGCGACCGGCGTTCCGCTGCGCCCCAGCACACCGCAGCCGAGCCGGTGGTGGTCCGAGACGGCGCCCTTGGCCTTGAACGACGTGAAAACCGGGCAGTTGAGGCGCTCCGCGAGGGCCAGCACCGGATCCATCTCGAAGCGGCTGCCGTGGCCGACGACGATCGCCGGCGTCTCGGCCTCGGCGATCATCCCCACGGCCCGCTCGAGCTCGTCCGCCGGCGGTGCGATCGCCCGTGAGGCGATGCGCCCGTCGGGCTCGCCGGCATCGGCATCGGAGGCCTGCACCTGAACCTCGTCGGGCAGGATCAGGTGGCCGACGTCGCGCTCCACGATGGCCGTCTTGATGGCGATCGTGGTCAGCTCGGCGCCGTTGCTGCCGGCCTGAACCGTCGCCGAATAGCGGGCGACGTCGTTGAACGCCGCGCCCAGATCAAGGTCCTGGAAGGCGCCCCGACCGGCGACTCGGGACGGCACCTGGCCGCTCAGGGCGAGAATCGGCGCCCGGTCGACCTTGGCGTCGTAGAGCCCGGTCAGCATGTTCGTCGAGCCGGGTCCGGCGATGGCGAAGCAGGCCGCCGGGCGGCCGGTGAGCTTGGCGAACCCTGACGCCGCGAACGACGCCGCGCCCTCGTGGCGGATACCGATGTAGGTCAGTTCGCCGCGCTCCTGCGCCTCGCGCATGGCATCGGCGAAGCCCAGGTTGCTGTGCCCGACCATGCCGAAGACGTGGGTGATCCCGTGGTTCACCATTGTCTCGACCATCTCGTCGGCGACCGTCCGCTGTCGTGGCTCCTCCGGCGGGACGCCGACCCAGATCCCGTCATCGCGGACCTCGACGGGAAAGCAGGACGGGGCGTCGTCAAACGGAGGCGGCGGCTTTCCGGTGAGGGGATCGTAGTCGTATCCGTGCCACGGGCAGCGGAGGACGCCGTTCTCGATCGAGCCCTCGCCGAGAGGCCCTCCCTGATGTGGGCAGTGGTTGTCCAGCGCCCCGTACTCCCCCTGGTGGTGGGTGAGCGCGAGAGTCCGATGTCCGGCGACGACGGTGGTGACCCGACCCTCCGGCAGCCCGTCGAGATCCATCACGCGGTGCCACTCGTGGCCGTTGTCCTCGCTCACCGTGCCCTCCGGCGTCGTCGTGGTCGTTTTGGGCTGATGGCGCCGACGGACCCTACGTGCGATGCGCGCCCGCGGCTGGGCGGGGCCGCGTTCAGGCGCTCAGCTTTCCGCGGTGCCACTCGCGGAAGGCCGCGACGAGGTCGTTACAGAGGTCCGTGGGAACGCCCTCACGAGCGAGGCCGCCGGCCTCGCTGATGGTCACCCGGATCTGCTCCAGGTAGACCTCGCACGGTGGACACGCCTCGATGTGGGCCTCGAAGACGCGGCGCTCGGCCTCGGTCATCACGCCCTCGAGGTAGGCCGTCACCGACTCCACGAGGTCCTGGCAGGTGTCTCCGGATGTCACGTCACTCGTCTCCGACATAGTCCGCCAGCGCCGTGCGCACCTTTGCCCGGGCCCGGTGAAGCAGTACGCGTTGGTTGGACTCGCTGATCTCGAGAGTGTTACGGACTTCTTCTGAACTCCAGCCCTCGATGTCCCGCAGGCTGATCACCGTCTGCTGGGCGGGGGGCAGCGCCTCGATCGCGGCGCTGATCCGCTCGCGCGTCTCGCCGGCGATCAGGCGCCCATCGGGATCCGTCGGCCACGCGGCGGGCACCATCGCCCACCCACCGGGATGGTCGGCGTGCTCCCGTGCCAGGAAGGTCTCCGTCGGCAGCGACGGCTCCTCTCCGCCCACCTCGGCGCGGATGAGCGATGAGAATGGGATGCTCCGGCCTTCCTTGCGCATCCGCGAGCGCGCCGTGTTGATCAGAATGCGGTAGATCCAGGTGGACAGGCTCGACCGGCCCTCGAATCGATCGAGGCTCTTGAGCACCCCGACCCATGCTTCCTGGACGACCTCCTCCGCCACACCGGCTGAGCTGACGTTGGCGCGCGCGACCCGCAGCATGCCCGGGCCATGGTGCTCGACGAGCTGCCGGAACGCCTCTTCATCCCCCGCCCGGAGAGCCGCCAGACAGCGCCGGTCGGACGCGTAGGGGTCGGTCTCGGTCTCCTCGGTGGTGGCTGGGGACACCCTCCAACGGTACCGGCAACGGGCGCGATTCGCCGACCGTCCGCGGATGCTAGCCTCTCGCCGTCCACGCCTTTAACCCGGTCCCGTGAGTCCGAGAAGGAGTGAAAAATACCGTGACTGCGGCTTATGCCCGCGCGGGTCGCGTCAACCCGCCATCGTCTGTTCAGCCACGCTCCGGGGCTGAACGGTGAACGCGACTCTCGTTCTCGAGGACGGCCTCGTCCTGAGCGGACGCTCCGTCGCTGCGCCCGGCACCGCCGTGGGTGAGATGGTCTTCACGACCGGCATGACCGGCTATCAGGAGGCGGTGACCGACCCGTCCTACCTCGGGCAGCTCCTCGCCTTCGCCGCGCCGATGATCGGCAACTACGGCGCGGGCCCCGAGGCGATGGAGAGCGATCGCGTCTGGCCGGGCGCGGTGATCATGGCCCGCTCCGCCGACGATCCCGGCTCGGGCGGCGCGGCGGGCTGGCGTAGCTGGCTCGCCGAGCGCGGTTGTGTCGCGATCGACAGCGTGGATACCCGGCGCCTCGTCCGGCGCCTGCGCGACCAGGGGGCGATGCGGGGGGCGGTGTCGAGTGAGCTCGGCGCCGAGGAACTCTTGGCCCTCTGCCGTGAGCACCCGGTGCTCGACGGCCGGGACCTGACCCGTGAGGCTGCCGGGCCGGCGCGGACGCTCGGGACGGACGGGCCCCGGGTCGTCGCGATCGACTGCGGGATGAAGCGGAGCATCGCCGAGGGACTCGTCGGCGCCGGCTGTCGACTGAGCGTGGTGCCCGCGGGAACGTCGGCACGGGAGATCACCGAGCTGGCGCCCGACGGCCTGTTCCTGTCGAACGGGCCCGGCGACCCCGCGGCCGTCGTGGGCGTCGTCGAGGTCGTGGCCGAACTCCTGGGAACGGTGCCGTTCTTCGGGATCTGCCTCGGGCACCAGCTTCTCGGGCGCGCTCTCGGCCTCACCACCGAGAAGCTGCCGTTCGGCCACCGCGGCGGAAACCATCCGGTTCGCCGCGCCGAGGACGGACGGGTGGAGATCACGGTCCAGAATCACGGCTACGCGGTCCGTGACGAGGGAATCGATGGCGTCGAGGCCACCCGGCTGAGTCTCTTCGACGGGTCCGTCGAGGGCCTCGCCGCGCCCGAACTGCGGGCGTCGTCGGTCCAATACCACCCCGAGGCCCGACCCGGGCCACGAGATGCCCGCTATCTGTTCCGCGAGTTCGTGGAGGCTCTCTGATGCCGCGCCGTGACGACATCTCGCGGATCCTCGTCCTGGGTTCGGGCCCGATCGTGATCGGTCAGGCCGGGGAGTTCGACTACTCCGGCACCCAGGGATGCACCGCGCTGCGCGAGGAGGGCTACACGGTCATCCTCGCCAACTCGAATCCGGCGACGATCATGACCGACCCCGGCATCGCGGACCGCACGTACGTCGAGCCACTCGACATCGCCGGGGTCCAGGACGTCATCCGGCGGGAGAAGCCCGATGCGCTGCTGCCGACGCTCGGCGGACAGACGGCGCTCAACCTCGCGATCGAACTGGCAGAGAGTGGCGTGCTGGCCGCGTCCGGCGTCGAGCTGATCGGCGCGCGCGCCGACGTGATCCGCCGCGCTGAGGACCGCGACGAGTTCCGCGAGACGATGCGTGCCGCGGGACTCGAGACGCCGCAGAGCGCCGTCGTGACCGACGCCGCCGGTGGAGCCGCGGCTGTCGCCGAGCTGGGACTGCCCGTCATCCTGCGCCCCGGATTCACCCTGGGTGGCGAGGGCGGGGGAGCCGCGACGACCCACGAGGATTTCGAACGGATGCTCGAGGCGGGCCTCGCCGCGAGCCCGATCGGCCAGGTCCTCGTGGAAGAGTCTCTCCTCGGCTGGGGTGAGTTCGAGTTGGAGGTGGTCCGCGACGTCGCCGACAACGCGGTGATCGTGTGCTCGATCGAGAACCTCGATCCGATGGGCGTCCATACGGGGGACTCGGTCACCGTCGCGCCCGCCATGACGCTCTCTGACGGAGAACTGCAGACCCTTCGCGACCAGGCGTTGGCGGTCGTGCGCGCCGTCGGCGTGGAGACCGGCGGCTCCAACGTCCAGTTCGCGCTGCACCGGGAGACCGGCCGGGTCCGCGTGATCGAGATGAACCCGCGCGTCTCGCGCAGTTCCGCACTGGCCTCCAAGGCGACCGGCTTTCCGATCGCCAAGTTGGCGGCGCGCCTGGCGATCGGGTACACGCTCGATGAGCTCCCGAACGAGATCACGGGCGTCACGCCGGCCTCGTTCGAGCCGAGCCTCGACTACGTCGCGGTCAAGATGCCCCGCTTCGCCTTCGAGAAGTTCCCCGGCGCCGACCCCGAGCTGACGACGCACATGAAGAGCGTCGGCGAGGTGCTCACCCTCGGCCGGAGCTTCGCCGAGGCGCTCGGCAAGGCCCTTTCCGCCCGTGAGCTCGACGTCCCGCCACGGGAGCCCGGCTCGGCTGACGATGCCCTCGCGATGATGGCCGTTCCGTCCGCGGACCGATTCGACCTCATGGTCGGAGCCGCGCAGGCCGGCGTGCCGGCGGAGGCCCTGCACTCCGCGACCGAGGTGCACCCCTGGTTCTGCCGCGAGATCGTGGATCTCGCCCTGGCGCCGGAGCGTTTCCCGGCGGACCTGGACTCCGCAACCGGCGACGACTTCCGCGCCGCGCGGATCGCCGGCGTCACCGATGAGCGGATCGCCGAGCGGGCCGGGGCCAGCGTCGAGGACGTCGGCCGGGCGCGCCGCGCGGCAGGGGTGACCAGCACCTTCCATGCCGTCGACACCTGCGCCGCCGAGTTCGCAGCGCAGACCTCCTACTTCTACGCGGCGACCGAGACGGAGGACGAGGTCGAGCGCGACGCGCGCGACGCGGTGATCATTCTCGGCTCCGGACCCAATCGGATCGGCCAGGGGATCGAGTTCGACTACTCATGCGTCCACGCGGCGACCACCATCCGCGACCGTGGCCTGGCCGCCGTCATGGTGAACTGCAACCCGGAGACGGTCTCCACCGATCACGGCGTGAGCGATCGGCTCTACCTCGAGCCCGTGACCGCGGAGTCGGTCATCGAGATCTGCCGGGCGGAGGAGCCACGCGGCGTCATCACCCAGCTCGGCGGCCAGACCCCGCTGCGTCTGGCGGCGGCGCTCGAGGCCGAGGGCATCTCGCTGCTCGGGACGCCCTCGAGCGCGATCGACCTGGCGGAGGACCGCGAGCGCTTCGGTTCGTTGCTCACCGACCTCGGGCTCGCGACCCCGCCCTGGGCCGTCGCCGAGGACGTCGACCAGATCCTCCCCGCGGCGGAGGAGGTGGGCTACCCCGTTCTCATACGGCCGTCCTACGTTCTCGGTGGCCGTGGCATGGAGATCTGCGACGACGCCGACCAGGTTCGCGCCTACATCGATCGCCATGCCCCCGAGGGCCGCACATTCATCGACCGGTTCCTCGACGGGGCACTCGAGATCGACGTCGATGCCCTCGCGGACGGCAGGAGCGTCTGGACGGCTGCCGTCATGGAGCATGTCGAGGCTGCCGGGGTCCACTCCGGCGATTCGGCCTGCGTCCTCCCGCCTCAGAGCCTGGGTCCGGCCACGATCGCCGAGATCGAGCATCAGACGGCGGCCCTGGGTGCCGCTCTCGGCGTGGTCGGGCTCATGAACGTCCAGTTCGTCATCCACCGCGGCGAGATCCTGGTGATCGAGGCCAACCCGCGGGCCTCGCGGACCGTCCCCTTCGCCTCCAAGGCGACCGGCGTGCCTCTGGTCGCCCACGCGGTGTCGATCATGCTCGGCGCGCGTCTCGAGCACCTCGATCTCCCGCCCGGACCTCCGCCGGGGCAGGTGGCCGTCAAGGAGGCCGTGCTCCCGTTCGACCGCTTCCCGGGCGCGGATCCGGTGCTGGGCCCGGAGATGCACGCGACAGGAGAGGTCATGGCACTCGGCGGTAGCTTTCCCGAGGCATTCGCCAAGGCCCAGCGAGCCGCCCGCCAGCCGCTCCCCGCCGAGGGCCCGGTTTTCCTGTCGGTCCGCGATGCCGACAAGCCCGGCGCGGTGGGGCTGGCCGCCGATCTCGCGCGCGCCGGGTACCCGCTGCTGGCGACGCCGGGTACCGCCGCGGCGCTCACCGCCGCGGGCATCGCCGTCGAGACCGTGCAGAAGATCATGACCGGTGACACGATGATCACCGATCGCATCGCCGCCGGCGAGATCGCACTCGTCATCGACACACCCAGCGGCAGCGGGGCTCACGCCGACGGCGGTGCGATCCGGCGGGCTGCCGTCCGGGCGGGCATTCCCTGCATCACGAGTCTGGCCGCCGCGCTCGCGGCGGGTCGCGCCATGATCCGCCGCCCGGCGGCACACGTGCGCGCCCTGCAGGACCTCGACTCCGAGCCCCGTGGCCCGCGGATCATCTCGCCGGTCGCCGGGAGTGAGGGCGATGGCTGATCAGCGGGGGGCGTCGCCCCGGGGCTCCGCGAGGGTGACTCCGGGACCGGCGTTCCCCGCATCACCACCCTTGTCGCGGCACGGGCGGCGGCGCGGGCGCTATCGCGGGAGACGTACATGCCCTCCAGGATCTGCAGTCCGGCCCCGGGGCCATTGATCATCACGCCCGCGCCGTAGCCCGTGCCGCCCGCGCACGCCGGGGCGGCCTCGGCGCCGGTGGCACGGGGCCGTCGCCGGGGCGTGCGGTGCGGCCGGCGTGCGAGCCTTGGCCGGTGATCGAGACCGAACGAACCTGCGCGGCGACCGCGGCGACCGTCCACGAGCTCCTGGTCGATGTCGAGGCGTGGCCGCTCTGGGCACCACACGTCGCCTCGGTCCGGGCTGAGCAGCGCCGTGTCGAGGCCGGTTGGACGGGCGAGGTGCGCGCGTTCTTCGCGCCTCGCGCTTCGGCGATGGTCGTCGATCGCGTCCACGACATGGGCGGCTACGACTGGCACTCGGTCGCCGGCCCCTGGCGCTTGGACTACGCGAACCGCGTCTTCGCCGCCCCCGCGGGAAGCACGATCCGCTTCGCCGCCCGCGTCTCGGGGCCGGGCGCCCGCCTGCTCGAGCGCGTCGCCCGTCCCTTCTCGGCTCTCGGCCAACGCCGCCGGATCACCAGGCTTGCCCACCTCTCCGAGCTCATCGAGCGCCGCGCCGGGCGATCGGGGAGCCGCGACGGCGCCTGACGCGCCCACCACCGGGCCGGAGCCGATCCTCGCGGAGCCACCCGGCCCGGTCGGTCGCCCCGTCCTGCGCCAGCGCTGGTCGGAGCTGGCGTACTTCCACTGGTCGTACGACCCCGCCGCCGTCCAGGCGCACCTTCCCGCCGGAGTCCGGGTCGACACGCACGACGGGGTCGCCTGGGTCGGCCTGATCCCCTTCGTGATGAGGGACCTGCGACTCGCCGGCACCCCCGCCGTGCCCGGGCTGAGCACCTTCATCGAGATCAACGTGCGCACCTACGTGGTCGACCCGCTCGGGAGGCGCGCGGTCTGGTTCTTCTCGCTCGACGTGCCGCGGGCGTTGATCGCGGCGATGGCCCGTGTGCTGTTCTCGGTGCCCTACTGCTGGGCGGGCGCGGCGCACCACGTGGAGCGAACGCGGCACGTCTACGCTCTGGATCGCCGCTGGCCCGGCCCGGCCTCCGCGCGCATCGCCTTCGACGTCGCCGAAGCAATCCCGTCGGAGCGCGTCAGCGCGCTCGACCACTTCCTGACCGCGCGCTGGGCGCTGCTCACGCGTCGGGGACGGCACCTGCTCATCGGGCGGGTCCATCACCCGCGTTGGCCGTTGCAGCGCGTCGAGAACGTCGAGATCGACCAGGATGCGATCGAGCGCGCCGGCCTGCCCGGCCCCGAGGGCCCGCCGCGCGGGCTGTTCTCGCCCGGCGTCGACGTCGAGCTGGCCGGGCTTCGCCGAGTGCCGATCTCGCACAACGCCACCAACTCACAACGGAGGTAGTTTCAATGAGCTCCAGATCAACCCTCATCGCCGGCGCCAGCGGCGGCATGGGCTCCGCCATCGCTCGCGAGCTCGCCTCGCGGGGCGACGCTCTGACGCTCGTGGCCCGGGACCGCTCCCGCCTCGACGCGCTGGAGGTCGACGGCGTCCGGCTCGCACTCGACCTGCGCGAACCCGAGGCCTGCGAGCGCGCGGTCGCCGAGGCGCGCGAGGCGCACGGCCGGCTCGATGTCGTCGTCAATGCGGCGGGCGTCGTCGCCTTCGGACCCATCGACGAGCTCGACCCCGACACCCTCGACGAGCTCCTGCGCATCAATACGTTCATGCCGATGATGCTCGCGCGCGCGGCGGTGCCGGCGATGGACGAGGGGGGCGTGATCGTGAACCTCACGGGGATCGTCGCCGAGAAGAACTTCCCCAACATGGCGGCCTATGGCGCCTCGAAGGCCGCCCTGCGCTCCTTTGACGAGGTGCTCGCGCGCGAGGCGCGCCCGCGGAAGATCCGTGTGCTCGATGCTCGTCCGCCGCACACCGAGACCGGCCTCGCCGGGCGGCCGATCGCGGGCACCGCGCCCAAGCTTCCGCCCGGCCTCGACCCGGCGAGGGTCGCCGCCAGGATCCGCGACGCGATCGACGGTGATGACACGGACCTTCCGTCGGACGCGTTCGGCCGGCTCACGCTCGGCGGTCCGAACTAGCGCGCGAGCTCCAAGACCGGCGCCGCCGGCGGACCCTCGCGCA
>JAHEIS010000089.1 GCA_024639225.1 Actinomycetes bacterium
GACCCTGATCGCCTCGTTCGCGTGGTCCTCGATCTCGCGCGCCTTTGCGCTGCCCTCGGGGGTCGCGGCCATGCCGTTGGGCATCGGCTCGGCCAGGCTCTCGCCGGCGAGGCGGCCGCACAACTCGGCCACCTCGTCGGGCGACCCGCCGAGGCGCTCGGCAAGGGCCGTGATCTCGTGGGGGCCGTCGCCGCGATCGAGCTCCCGCAGCACCAGATAGGCCCCGGAGGTCAGCCCGGCGGCGGCAACCGCCTGATCGAGCACCCCTGCGAGCTCCGCCAACAGCTCGAGATCGCCCTCGTCGCGCAGCACGTCAGGGACCGGCGCGGTGAGCCGGGGCGGGGCGCAGCAGGCTGTATGCCTCGCCACCCCAGGTGTGTCCGGTGATACCGAGTCGGTCGAGCGTCGCCAGCGCCGATCGAACGACCCCGTCGCGGGCCCCGTGGCCGTGGGTGTGGGCGACGGTGATCGAGAAGTCGTGGTCGCCTTCACCCTTGAGCGGGCGGGCGTTGGCGCGCGCCAGGGCGACGCGGGCCTCGTTGAGGCGGGTCGGATCGTCCAGCGCGATGTAGACCTCGAGCAGGGACCAGTCTCTCGACTGGCGTCCCATCAGGTCGTCGAAAGCTGCCGCGTGGCTCATGGGCTCAACCTAGCAGGGGGGCTTCCGGCCTCAGCCCGTCCGTGCGGCGGAGAGGCGTTCCTCGACGAGATCGGCCGCCTCGGCGAAGGCCACGTCATCGAGGGCTGCCTCCGCCGGTGCCTCGGGCAGGTCACGTCCGAGGTCTACCCAGCTCACACATCCGCCGAGCTCGGGTGTGAGCGCGATGGTCGGCGGCAGGGTCAGGCGGTGGACCCGGAGCACGACCGCCCAGAGCGGATGCTTCGGACGCCAACGCAGCCGTTCGGTCGCGTATTCCTCGCTGAGGATGTGCAGGCCCCGAAGCGCGGCGAGCTCGCCCGGGTCGGAGAGCGGGAAAGACCGATGGATCTCGGCGATGGCGGGGAGGGGGAGCTCGTCGGGCTCCTCGCGCCGGGCGAGCGTCTCCGAGAAGAGGGCACGGCCCTCGTCGGTGACCAGATCAGGACGCTGGTGCAGGTGGGTGGGGAAGAGGAAGAAGCGGTCGTGCGGCAGCGCGAAGGTCTTCTCACCGATGCCCCCCTTGCGGACGATCAGGACCTGCTCACCCTGGGCGAGCGCCTCGACGGTCACGGCCCATTCCTTCAGCGCGAATCGCATGCCGTCAGCCTAGCTGGAGCCGGGTGTTCCACGACGACGAGGCCGGGTCCGGAGGTCCCCGCGACCTCGCGGGCGCCCCCGGTCCGCCTGGCGTTGACCGGGCGGAATTACTGAGTGCGCTGCTGATCGCCCTGGGTGCTCTCCTGGGGGATATCGGTCCCCGGTACCAGGGACGAACGCGCCGGCGGCGGTGGACTGGCACGACGCGCGGTCGTCGGCACTCACTCCGGTGGGCGCCTGGGGGCCGGTGTGCTGCTTCCGGCGGAGGAGCGGCATCACCCCAGGTGTGACTTCGTGCGGAAGACCGCCCCCGGCGGCCCGGCTCGGTGGCGGGGGCACGCCCGGGCGGCCCGGGCAACGCTCCGGATAGCCCGGGCGCGCCGGCGCGCGGACTCCTGACCGCAAAGGGTGTTGGTCGACGACCTGAGTCGGCCCGGCGGCGGTCGATTCGGCGCGGAGTCGCGCCACCGGGGCACGTCTGCCACCAGATCGGTCCCGACGTCGACCTCGGCTATTCGCGTGCCGACGGTCGCGACGAGCAGCCGGTGGCGGCCGCTGACATCGACCGGGTGCACGCCGGATCGGGTCGACCGCCGGTGGCGGCCGGTGCCTCGGCCGTGTTCGTGGGTCCGGCCAGCGGTCCCACCGGGCCGTCCGGCGTCGTCATCCCGCTGCATCTCCACGATGACCACCTGCAGGCGCGGCGTACGGCGCGTCCCGACGGGCGGTATTGCGGCCGCTCCGATATCCCCCTCGCGATGGGGACGACTGTCCGGATCGGGAAGGCCCCGGGCCGGGGGGTTTCACGGGGCTCGGCTGGTACTCTCGGAGCATGGACGAAATCCTTCAGCGCGGGGCAGACGGCGAGCGGATCACCGCCGGGGAGGCCACCCGCCTTTTCACCGATGCCCCCCTCGCCGACCTCATGGCGGCCGCCGATGCGGTGGTCACCGGGGCGGTCGGTAGCGAGCGCACCTACAACGTCAACGCCCATCTCAACCCGACCAACATCTGCGTCGTCGGCTGCGGGTTCTGCGCCTTCGCCGTGTGGACGGAGAAGGATGAGCGTGCCTACGCGTACAGCGTCGACCAGCTCATCGACCGGGCCGGCCAGCTCGCCGAACAGGGCATCACCGAACTCCACATCGTGGGCGGGATGACCAAGGAGTACGACCTCGCGTACTACGAGGAGCTCTTCGCCGGGCTCAAGGCGGAGCTTCCCGGGGTCTTCCTGACCGCCCTCACCGCCGTCGAGATCGACTTCATCGCCCGCCTCAGCAAGGTCTCGTCGCGGGAGGCGCTGGAACGCACCCGGGCCGCCGGACACGACACGATGCCGGGCGGCGGCGCCGAGGTCTTCTCGCCCCGGGTGCGCAAGATCATCGCCGATCGCAAGGTGCCGGCGGAGACCTGGCTCGAGGTGCACCGCGAGGCGCACGACCTGGGCATGCGCACCAACGCCACCCTGCTCTTCGGCCACTTCGAGACGACCGAAGAGAAGATTGATCACATGGCTCAACTGCGAGACCTCCAGGACGAGAGCGGCGGCTTTCAGGCCTTCATCCCGCTCCCATTCCTGCCGGGGAACACCGACTTCGCCTACCTCCCCGGCCCGAGCCGCGAGGAGAAGCTGCGGACGATCGCCGTGAGCCGCCTCTTCTTGGACAACTTCCCCCACATCAAGGGGCACTGGGTCATGCACGGCGAGGACGTGACCGTCGAAGCACTCAAGGGTGGGTTCGACGATCTCTCCGGGACGCTGACCGAGGAGCGCATCGCTCACGCGACCACCGTGGAGACCCCGCTGGGCCTTTCCAACGGCCGCATCCGCGGGCTTATCGAACAGGCCGGATGCGTCCCCGTGGAGCGCGAGACGCTCTACGCGAAGGTCGAGCGCGGCGAGGTCGCCGCCTAGTTCGCGCGAGCCCCGCCCTGGCGGAACGTCTGCACACCCGCGAGAGCGCGAACGCGCTCATCCCCGAGCTGGGCGAACTGCTCGTGGATCTCCGCAATCAGCGTGCGGTTCTGGTTGATCGCCAACTGACGGCGAGCCTGGCCGCGCATGCTCCCGGCAACGGCGGCGGTGACGGGGCGCGCGATTTCACCGAGGCGGCCCTGCGGTTCAGTAGCGGCCTCGGCCAGATCGATGAGTGGAACGTGATCCTCCGAGATCTCGACAAGGGGCTCTGCGACTTCCCGTCGGTACGCCGGGGCGTGGCCATCTACCTCTGCTGGGAGCTCGGCGAGCCGGAGGTGGCCTTCTGGCACGGCGTCGATGAAGGCGCACGCGGGCGCAAGCCCCTGGGGCCCGACGACTGAGTCCGGCCACCGGGTCGCGGGTGGTACTCAGAATCCCCGCCGGCGGAAACCGTAGTAGGCAACCAGGGACAGCAGTCCGCACCAGGCGATCACCCACAGCCAGGTGTCGACGCCGGCGCTCGGCACCACTGCTTCGGCGCCGTTCAGCTCGAACCGGTTGACCGCTGCTCCGCCCACATCGCGTCGGGCCAGGTCATCGGCGAGGGGCGAGGTGACGGCGCGGGGGAAGCTCCACCACGCCGCGTCGATGAACTGCTCGCCGGAGCCGATCAGGTTCACGTCCGCGGCGGCCTTCAGGTTCGTGATGCCCTGGGCGGTGATGAAGAAGATCGCACCGGCGGCACCAGCGGCAACCGGACCGAGGATAGTGCCGGCAACGACCGCCGCGAGCATGACCAGCAGCGCGGTGAGCCCGGCGGCCAGGGCATGGATCGCGAGGTCGGAACGTACGCCCTCGCCGATCGCGGCGGATCCGATCTGGGCGGCAACGGCCCATATGGCGAGAACGGACGCGAGTGCGACAGCGCGGCCGAGAATCCGCGAGACCGCGAGATCCGCGCGGCTTGCGCCGGCGCCGTGCAGGAGCGCGAAGGCGCCGCTCTCGGCTTCGCTCCGCAGGGCTGGCGCGCCGAGGGTGAGCGCCAGCCCGAGCCCACCCAGCAGGAACAGCGCAACGAACCCACGGGCGTAGACATCGGCGCGCTCGGGTCCGTCGGCGTCCAGCGCCGCTACCACGATGAGAACGACGGCGACGGTGCCCAGGGCGAGCGCGGCCCGGAGCCACGTGCGGCGTGACAGCGCGCGCAGGTCTGCGCGCAGAAGCGCCCCGATCATTCGTCCGTGGCGGCCGGGAGCGCGAGGCGTCGCCCGAAGCGCTCGTCCAGATCATCGTGCGCGCTGGTGAGCAGAGCGCCGCCGCCGGCCGCTCGCGCCGACTCGACGGCGGCCAGGGTTTCCGGCGAGGCCCAGGCATCGTCGATGAGAAGCAGGTCGGGATCTCCGACCAGAGCGCATGCCAGTGCGAGCCGGCGGTTCTGCTCGACGTCGAGGTCGTCCACTTCGGTCTCGACGTCATCTGCGAGCCCGGCCCGTGACAGGGCGTCGTTCGCGGGCCCGTCTCCCTGCGTTCCTCGTACGGTGCCGACGAGACCCACGATTTCCCCGCAGGTCGAGCCCGGCGGATAGGGGCGTCCCTGGGGCGCGAAGCCGATGCGGGGGCGGGTGCGGGGGCTGCCCGGAGCCGCGCCGAGCACCCGGACCTCGCCCGTGGTCTGGGCCAGGCCGAGCAGGCCGTAGATCAGGCTCGTCTTGCCGCTGCCCTCATCGCCGGTGACGACGATGCTCTCGCCGGCGCCGAGGCTCAGGTTGAAGTCGACCACCGCGGGTTCCGGCCCGCGGTGGTGCAGGACGGCGACATCGACGAGGTGCAGGAGCTGAGCGTCGTCGCCCATCAGGCGCGAATGACCTCGAGGACCTCGTCGCGCCGCGTCTCCATATCCTCGCGCGAGACGAGGGACTCGAGGTTGAGCCGCAGTAGGGGCTCGGTGTTGGAGGGGCGCACGTTGAAGTGCCAGTCATCCCAGGACAACGACACGCCGTCGACCTCGGCCAGTCGGCCGTCGGCATACTTCTGCTTGATCCGCGCGATCGCGCCGGGGACGTCGTCCACGGTCGAGTTGATCTCACCGGAGATGTGGTACTTGGCCCGGTAGCCGGCGACCAGCTCGGACATCGGCGCGTCCGCATCGCTGAGGATCTGGAGCATGAGCAGCGCAGGTACGAGCCCGGTGTCGGCGTAGGTGAAGTCGCGGAAGTAGTAGTGACCCGAGACCTCGCCCGCGAACAGCGCCTCGATCTCGCGCATCCGGCGCTTGATGAAGGCGTGGCCGACGCGGAACTCGTCCGGGGTGCCTCCGGCGGCGGTGATCGCGTCCCGTACCGCCCACGAGGCGCGCAGGTCATAGACAATCGGAGCCGGGCCGTGTGTGGCGAGCATGTGCTCGGCCAGCAGCGCCGTGAGGAAGTCGCCGGGGACGAACTCGCCGGCGTCATCGATGAAGAAGCAGCGGTCGGCATCTCCGTCGAAGGCGATCCCGAGATCCGCTTTCTCCTCGCGGACCTTCGCCTCGATGAACTCGCGGTTCTCGTCGAGGAGCGGGTTCGGCTCGTGATGCGGGAAGTTGCCGTCGAGCTCCAGAAAGCAGGGCACCGCCTCGATGCTCAGGCGCTCCAGGACGGGGGGCATGTACAGCCCACCCATGCCGTTCGCGGCGTCGATCACCACCTTCAGCCCCGAGATCCGATCCGCGTCGACAAAGCCCATGCAGAAGTCGACGAACCGCTCGAGCAGTCCATCGTCCCGCGTCCGGCTCCCGCCCGGCAGCGTGTCGAGTCCACCACGCTCGGCGATACGGCCGATCTCCCCGATGCCGCTGTCGCCCGACAGCGGCAGGGCGCCGGCGCTCACGAGCTTGGTCCCGGTGTACTGGGGCGGGTTGTGACTCGCGGTGATGGCCGCACCGGCATCGAACCCGCCCTCGTGGACGGCGTAGTAGACCATCTCGGTCGCGCAGAGCCCGAACTCGGTGACCGCGGCCCCGCCGGCGACGGCGCCGGCCACGAACGCGTCGGCCATGGCGGGTGACGAGAGCCGGGTGTCATGCCCGACGGCGACGGTGCGCGCGCCGGTGAGTTCGACGAAGGCCCGGCCGATCCGGTGTGCGCCCTCCTCGTCGAGTTCGTCGCCGTAGACGCCGCGGACGTCGTAGGCCTTGAAGACATTGGGGAGCATGGTCATGTGCGGAACCTCTCGCAGAGCAGGTCGTAGGTTTCAAGCAGGTGCTGGGGGATGACGCGGGTGTCGTTGACGGCGGGCATGAAGTTGGTGTCGCCGATCCACCGGGGCACGACGTGGGCGTGCAGGTGATCGGCGATCCCGGCGCCCGCTGCTCGTCCCTGGTTGATGCCGATGTTGAAGCCCTCGGGCCCTATCGCGTCGTCGAGGGCATCCTCCGCGCGTCCGATCAGATCGGTCATCTCGGCGAGCACCGACGGCCCGAGCGACCGGAGGTCGTCGAGGTGGGCGAACGGCACGACCATCAGGTGGCCGTTGTTGTACGGGTAGAGATTCATGATGACGAAGGCGTGCTCGCCGCGGTGGACGATGAGCGCCGCGCGGTCATCTCCGGAGGCGGGCAGGCGGCAGAAGGGGCACCCCTGAGGTTTCTCATATTCACCGGCTGACTCGCGACCGACGTAGGTCGAGCGCCAGGGCGCCCACATGATCTCTCCGCGATGCCCCGGAGGCGTTCCCCCGGGCGTCACAGCCAGCGGCGGTGGCGGAAGAAGACGAAGATGCCTGCGGCGGCCGTAGCCATCAGGCCCAACGTCACGACCAGCGACAGACCACCTGAGCCGGCGAACGGCAGCACGTCGATGTTCATCCCGTAGAAGCCGGCGATCAGCGTGAGGGGCAGCACGAACGCCGAGAGCACGGTGAGGAACTTGACCATCGCGTTCAGCCGGTGGGTGAGCACGGACTCGTTGGTGGCCTCGAGCGCGTCCGCGACCTCGCGGTAGTTCTCGAGCAGATCGTAGGCGCGTTCGACCTTGTCGACGATGTCGTCGTAGTAGAGCTCGAGATCCTCGGCCGCGTACTTGAGGGCGTGCCTCTCCAGACCGCGGAAGACGGCGCGCTGGGGCTTGATCGTCTTGCGGTAGTTGAGGATCTCCTGCTTGACCTGCGAGATGTCGCGCACGAGGTCGTCGTTGCGCCCTTCGAACATCTCCTCTTCGATCGTGTCGAGCTTGAAGCTGATCTTGTCGAGGATGGGGAAGCCGTAGTCGGCCATCGTGTCGAGGATCGCGTAGAAGAGATAGCCGGATCCCTTGTGCATCACCTTGGCGGCCTCATCCGGATCCTGGACGCGGGAGAACAGGGCGCTGAGCGGCTTGAGCGGCTCGTTCGGGATCGTGATGATGAGGCCGTCGGCCACGAAGACGTTGAGCTCCTCGGGCTGGAGGCGTCCGGTGCCCTTGTTGAACCGCGGGAAGTGCAGGACGACGAAGATGTACTCGTCGTAGGCGTCGATCTTCGCTCGCTGGCGCCGACGCGACTGGACGTCCTCGAGGTCGAGCGGATGGAAGTCGTGGTTCTCGGCGAGCCAGCGGACCTCGGCGTCACCCGGGCTCTCGATGTGGACCCACGTCAGGCCATGGGCGTCCCGGCGCTGGATGTCCGGCGCGCGCGGTGCGGACGCCGGGACCGAATCAGCGTTGCGCCGCCGGCCGCGGCGGATGTTGGGAAGGTTCGGCATCGTCGCCTGCTCCCCTCGCTGTCGCGCCGTACCCGGTCATGACTCCAGTGTGACACACCTCTCCGGAGGCACGACTCGAGGATCGTTGCGGACACTTCAGTGCGGGTGCGGCAGCGCCGATAGGAGGGGCAGCGGTCGCTGACGCAGCGGGCCGCGCCTGTCCGACGACTTCTCCCGGGAGCGAGAGTGGTGCGGCGCCTCATCCGATCTGCGCTCCTCGGCGCCCTGGGCTCCGAACGCGCACGGCGCCTGCGACGACCGGCGTTCTGGGGCACCGTCCGGCGCACCGCTCCTCTCAGCACGCACTGGGGCTTCCAGCGGGGGACACCGATCGACCGGGTGTATCTCGAGGCGTGGATCTCGGAGAACCGCCGCCACATCTCGGGGTCGGTCATCGAGGTCAAGGACAATGATCTCGCGACCCGCTTCGGCTCCGGGCTGACGCGGGTCGACGTGCTCGACATCGACCCCGACAACCCTGAGGCGACGATTGTCGCGGACCTGGCCGAGCCGGGCGCTCTGCCGACCGGGGCCTACGATTGCGCGGTCGTCACCCAGGTGCTGCAGTATGTGAGCTCGCCGGTCGCCGCAGCGGGCAATCTGATCGGAAGCCTGCACCCGGGCGGCACCCTGCTGCTGAGCGTTCCGGGAGTGTCGCCCTGTGAGCATGAGAGCCTCGGAAACGACCGCTGGCGCTTTCTGATCGCGGGCGTCGAGCAGATCCTGGGCGACGCGTCGCGCGGCTTCAGCGTCGAGACGACGATCTCGACGTTTGGCAACGCCGCCACCGTCCTCGGCGTCGCTGCCGGGACCGTCGCCGAGGAGGGCTTCCGGCGGTACATCGCGGCGGACAACGATCCCCACTACCCACTGCTGATCTGCGCACGGGTGACCCGGACAGACTGACGCGTCGCGGCCGGGCCGCCTTTCCCGCCTGGCGGTCGGCAGTATGCGGGGCGTGCGCCACTGCTCGACAGCCGCCCCGCGGGACGCGAGGCCGCGGGCCGTCATCCGATGACCACGCTGACGCCGGCCCAGGCGCGGAGGATCGCCCTCGGCGCGCAGGGCTTCGCCCGGTGCCGGCCGGCGGGCGTCGTCAGCTCGCGCCAGTTCCGAAGGGCCATGGAGCAGATGACCATCCTTCAGCTCGACTCGGTGAACGTGCTCTGCCGGAGCCACTACTTGCCGATGATGGCTCGCCTCGGCCCGTATGACCGCGCCCGGCTCGACGCCTACCTGTACCGCTCGGGTGAGCACTTCGAGTACCTGAGCCATGAGGCGTCGATCACGGCTCAGATGCACCAGCCCCTGCTCCGTCACCGCGCGCGCCGGCCGCCGACGTGGGCGCGGCGCTTCGCCGACGACATGCCCGACTACCTCGATGCGGTCCTGGCCGAGGTGTCCGAGCGGGGTCCGCTGACGGCCGGCGAGCTCGAGGATCCCGGCAGTCGTACCGGACCCTGGTGGGGGCAGAGCAAAGGCAAGCGGGCACTCGAGTGTCTCTACGTCACGGGCCGGCTGGCGATCCGCGAGCGGACCGCGCAGTTCGTCAAGGTCTACGATCTGCCCGAGCGGGTGCTCGACGCCGAGACCCTCGCAAAGCAGGAGCCGTCAGAGGCGGACGCCGTGCGCGAGATGCTCATGCTCGCCGCGCGCAGCCACGGCATCGGCACGATCGCGGACCTGGCCGACTACTTCCGTCTGAGGACGCCGGTCGCCCGTCCGGCCATCGCCGACCTCGTCGCGGGGGGGCGCCTGGAGCAGGTGGGGGTCCGCGGGTGGGACGAGCCGGCCTATCTTCATCCCGAAGCGCGGCGGCCACGTCGGATCAGGGGTTCCGCCCTGCTGAGCCCGTTCGACCCGGTCGTCTGGTTCCGGCCCCGCGCTGAGCGCCTGTTCAACTTCCGCTACCGGATCGAGATGTACCTGCCGGCCGCGAAGCGGATCCACGGCTACTACGTGCTCCCGTACCTGCTCGACGGCGAGTTGGTGGGCCGCGTCGATCTCAAGGCCGACCGGAAAGAGAGGGTCCTGCGCGTCCGCCGCTCGTGGGTGGAGGACAGCGTCGTCTCGCCGACGGACCGGGCGCGGGTGGCGGGGGAGCTCCGCGGCTCTCTCGATGAGATGGCGGAATGGCTCGACCTCGACGCCGTGGCGATCGCGCCCGAGGGGGATCTGGCCAACGCGCTCGCTCGCGTCACGCCGGGCTGAGGGCCCGGAGCGCGTGGGCGCGCGAGCCGGCATGAAGGAAGGGCGACAGCCCGCGGAGACGCCTCCGCGCGGCGTCAGTCGTTGATCATGTTGTTGCGGAACGCGAAGCGGGTCGCTTCGGTGCGGTTCGCAACGCCGAGCTTGCGGTAGATGTTCGACAGGTGGAACTTCACCGTCTGCTCGGTGACGAAGATCTCGTTGGCGATGTCGAGGTTCGACTTTCCCTGGGCGACGTGCTGGAGAATGATCTTCTCTTTGGGCGTCAGACCGTGGTCGTCGGGCTCCTCGGCGCTGGAGACGACCTGGGCCGGCGAACCGCCGCCCTCGCCGCCGCTGGCGAATCCGGGGTGGTACACCGTGCCTTCCACGACCTGGCGGACGGTGGAGGGGAGGTCCAGCGGGTTGATCGACTTCACCACGTAGCCGGAGGCGCCCTTCTGCAGGGCCTCCTCGATGTGGCTGGGCTCCTCGAACATCGAGAGAATGATGACCTTGAGGTCGGGGTAGTCCTTCTTCAGCTCCTCGAGCGTCGTCAGGCCGTCACCTTTCGGCATCCGCATGTCGAGGATCACGACATCGGGATTGACCTTCGGGACAAGCTTGAGCATCTCCTCGCCGGTCATGGCCTCGCCGACGACGGTCATGTCGGGCGCGGTCTCCAGCGCGCGCCGGATGCCGTCGAGCATCAGCCGATGATCGTCGGCGATCGCCACGCGGACGCTCTTCTGTGTGGAATTCTCGGTGGACGCCGTGGTTGTCAAGGCCGCTCCGGAGGACATGTGGGACCGACCCCATTCCCGATGCGGTCAGCGCAAGAATCTTGCCGGAACATACTCGCTCCCCAAGCGCCCCACAAAGAGAAGCCCTCTACCTATCGCAAGCGGCAACGCCGCGTTGCGTCTCTCAGGCGTTTTCGGCGACTTGCCCGTGGCGCTTGATCGCGGCGACGATCTCGCTGGCCGGGCTGCCCTTGATCAGGTACTCGGAGGCGCCACGGGCG
>JAHEIS010000178.1 GCA_024639225.1 Actinomycetes bacterium
GGGTCGACGGTCGTGTCCGCTGTTCCCGCGTCCCCGGGCTCGAGGCTCGGGTACACCTGCTCGTCGAGGATGTCGCCGATGATGGCCTCCACCACGTCGAGCGAGTTCCCGACTTCGTCGAGCGCCGATCCCGGCAGCGGCCCGTTGCTGCCGCCGACCGTCGTGCTCACCGCATCAAGCTCGTCCTCGACGTCCTCGAGCGTGTCGATCAGGTCACCGATCAGGTCGGCGATCGGGCCGATGCCCCCGCCGGTCCACGCGCCCGTCCCGCCCGGCGCCGCCACCGATGCGGCGGTCTGGTCCGCGGGAACCAGAGCGAGGGCCAAGACGAGAAGCCCGGTGAGGAGCAGCGTTCGGCCGAGCCAGCTGCCCCGTCGGCCGGCGGTTTCTTGCGGGCCTCGAAAGCGGGTTGTGGTAGGATCTTCAGCGTGGAAGCGTCGCGTGGGCATGAGGTTATCTCCGCCTTCGTGGCCCGACGTGGCTCGAGGTCGGCCCTCGGCCGACCCTCCCTTCTATTGGGCGAAGGTTCCGGCCGCCGTGTGAGTGGAAAGTCCTGAGTTTCTTGGAGAAGTTCGGTTCGACCGACTGGCCCTGAGAGAATGGGTACTCGAGGAAAGACATCCGGGGGTCCGGGGCTCCCCTCGCCGGGGGAGACGACCACGCTGCCACCCTCCAGGCAACCTCCGGTGCAGGTCCTGGTGAAGCGCATGCTCCACCGCGACCGGGAAGCGGCCGCCACGTTCATGTGCCGCTACCAGGACCAGCTCATCCGGCGCATCCGGGGCAAGCTGCGGGCGGGCAACGAGCTGCGGCGCGTCTTCGACTCCCAGGACATCGCCTCGACGATCGGCCGGCGCCTCGACTCCATGGTGGATCACGGCAAGCTGCGGGCGACGAGCGAGGCCGAGCTCTGGTCGCTCCTGTCGGAGATGATGGAGCACGCGCTCGTCGACAAGCACCGGCTCTTCCGACGCAACGAGACCGCCCGACGCGAGGATCACTCGTTCCTGCACGCCATGAGCGAGAAGCAGGCCGCTGCCGCCGCCGAGCCGAGCCGGACCGAGGTCGATCTCGATCGGATGAGCCAGATCCTGAACGACGCCACCGATGAGCAGATCCTCGAGCTCCGTTCGAAGGGCGCGCAGTTCGACGTCATCGCTCCCGTCGTCGGCATCTCGCAGGATGCGGCGCGACAGCGCTGGCGGAAGATCAAGCGCTCGCTGCGTCAGTACCTCGAGCGGTCGGAGGACCGGGGATGACCCTCTCCGGCCTGTCGTTGATGGAGCAGCTCGACGCGCTCTATCGACGCCAGCGCGAGGATCCGGGCTTCGACCTCGTGGTCCGTGAGCTTCCGGATCACACGGACGGGGACCTCGCCGACCTCATCGAGGCCGACGGCCGGCTGCGCGTGCGTCTCGATCGAACCGTCGACCTCCGCCGCTACACTGCGGCGGTACCCGATCTCACCCGCCGGCCCGTCCCGCTCGATGCGGCCATCGAGATGGTGCTCAAGTCGATGGCGCGCCAGGGGACCGTCGATGACGACGCCATCGCGAACCTGGTCTCGGAGTACCCGACGCTCGAGGACCCGATCCGGGACGCCGCCGCGCTGAGCGACATCGTGGGATCCACCGGCGGGGTGCAACGACGGGCCCAGCGATCGACCGTGAAGTCGCTCCCGGCGCCGTTCGGGCCGGCTCCCGAGAACGGCGGCACCCACCGGTACGAGCTGCGCGAGCTTCTCGGCGAAGGCGCGTTCGGACAGGTCTATCTCGGCGTGGACCGCGACTTCTCCGACAAGAACCACCCGGCGCTGGTCGCGGTCAAGGTGCTCGCCGGTCACGACCGCTCCGGGCAGGCCCGCGACCTGCTCGTCGACGAGGCCACGAAGGCGCGACGCATCTCGCACCCCAACGTCGCGCACGTGAACGACCGCAACGTCTCCGACCGTGACGAGGACTACATCGTCTACGAGTTCGTCGAGGGCGGTGATCTCGAGCGCCGGATCCGCTCCGGTCGCGCGTTCGAGCCGCGCGAGGCCGTCAGCCTCATGGCCAAGGTCGCCCGCGGCGTCCACGCCGCCCACATGGCGGGGCTGGTTCACTGCGATCTCAAGCCCAACAACATCCTGCTCACGACGGACTCGGAGCCAAAGGTCGCCGACTTCGGCGTCGCGATCCGCGCAGACGATCGGGGCGCCTGGCACCAGGCGGAGAGCGACGAGCGGGAACCGATCGGGAACATCGCGTACATGTCGCCGGAGCAGTACCGGATGGAGCCCGGTTCGCTCACGATCCCGACCGACGTGTACGCGCTCGGCGGCATCCTCTTCCGGCTCCTCACCGGTCAGCTTCCCAACGGGTCGACGCGGGAGGCGATCGCACGGGTCCACGATCCGGAGAGTGGCCGGACCGCGCCGCCGTCGCTGGCGGATCACGTTGCCGAGATCGACTCCGATCTCGATCGGATCTGCCAGCGCGCGAGCGCCCTGCTCGCGGCCGATCGGTACGACTCCGCCGCGCAACTGGCTCGCGACCTCGAGGCGTGGTTGCGGCGCGAGTCGATCCCGTGGACGCACCCGACCGTTCGCCGTCGTCTCGGACTCTGGATGCGCCGGGCGCCGGCGGCGGCGCTGGCCGTCGTCGTGCTCGCCGCCGTCCTGGCGGCGTCGTTCTTCCTCATCCTCGCCGCCCAGTCCCAGCAGGCGCGGAGCAACGCGCTCCAGGAGGTGAAGGGCTTCGTCACGGGCCTGCGCGCGGCGCGGGCGGTGAAGCTGCCGGAGGAGATCCTCACCGGCCTCTGGCTCGCGGAGTGGCTCTACGGCCCGACCGTCCTCGGGGAGGGGCCGGGTCTCGTCGAGCTCTGGGAACTCCGCAAGGACGTGATCCGCGACGCCATCGCCGCCGCCGATGCCCGCGGCGCCGGGGACCACCTCCAGACCCTGATCTGGGAGAGCGCGCTCGTCTTCT
>JAHEIS010000179.1 GCA_024639225.1 Actinomycetes bacterium
GTACCAGGACGTTCCGCTATTCGCCGGGGCGCTGCCGAACAAGACCTTCGACTACCTGGGCGCCGGCAAGCCGATCGTGGCCGCGGCGCCGGACGGAGAGCTGACCCGCCTGGTGCGAGATGTCCAATGCGGCATCGCCGTTGCACCCGAGAATCCACGGGCCATGGCCGACGCGGTGACTCGCCTTGCTGCGGATCCCGCAGAGGCCCGGGCGATGGGCGAGCGGGGCATGCGCCACGCCCGGGAGCACTATGACCGCGCCAAGCTTGCGCAACGATTCGTCGCGGTGGTCGAGTCCGTTGCGTAGCGAGACCGCCGCCGTGGGGGGAGCGCCCAAGCGCGCCCTCGACCTGGTCATCGCCGTGCCGCTGACGGTGATCCTTGCGCCGGTGCTGCTGATCGTGGCGATCGCGGTGCGGCGCGACTCGGCGGGTCCGGCGCTGTTTCGCCAGGAGCGCATTGGGCTTCACGGGCGGCCTTTTACCCTCCTGAAGTTCCGGACGATGGTCGTCGGGGCCCAGAGCATGGGCACCGGACTGAAGGTGACCGACCGCGATTCGCGCATCACGCCGCTCGGGCGGCGTCTGCGCAGGCTGTCGATCGACGAGCTGCCGCAGCTCTGGAATGTGGTTCGCGGCGACATGAGCATCATCGGGCCCCGCCCGACGGTCGCCGCCCAGGTCGCCCGATACGACGCGCGCCAACGGCGACGGCTGCTGGCTCGCCCCGGAGTCACGGGTTGGGCGCAGGTCAACGGGCGCAACGCGATTCCCTGGTCCCGCCGAATCGAGCTGGACATCGAGTACGTCGAGCGCTGGAGCATGACGATGGACCTGAAGATCCTGCTCAAGACCGGCTTTGTCGTGTTAGGTCGGCAGAACACGTACACCGGCGAGGCGGGGGCGTTCGACCTCGGCGATCGCGGCCCCGGCGGGGAATGACGAGTGAACCGCGCGCGCTCGCCCCGCCACCCAGCGATCGCTAGGCTCCCCCGGCCGTGAGCGCAGAACCGCGAGAGACAGGCGATGAGGTCACCCTCCAGGACTACGGCCGCACCGTCTGGGCCGGCCGGCGGATCATCCTGGTCGCGATCATCGCGGCGGCGGTCGTCGGCTTGGCGCTGACCTTCATTCGCACGACGAATTACTCGGCCAGCTCACAGGTCTTCCTCGGACAGGCAACAACCATCTCCGGCACGCCGATCAGCACGCCCCAGACGAACCCCGCCATCGCGCCCGCGGTGCTCGAGGGCGACGCCATCGTGGACCCCGTCGCCGACGAGGCCGGAATCAGCCCGGGCCGGGTGCGCTCGGGCATCAGCCTGGACGTGCCGCGGGCACCCGGCTCGGCCGGCAATCTCCCGACGCTGGTGAAGATCACTTTCCGCGACAGCGACCGCGCCCTGGCTCAGCAGGTGGCGAACCTCTACGCAGAGCAGGTGCGCGACTACAACGGCGCCACCTTCAGCGAGGAGGAGCAGACCTACGAACGCCAACTCGAGCGCGCCAGCGCCGAGGAGGCGCGTCTGCGCCAGCAGGAACAGCAACTACAAAGCCAGCTCGTTCGCGCCGCCGGCGGCGCGAACGAGACTGCCATCCAGACCGCGCTCGTGCTGGTGAGCGATCGCCTCAGCGAGACCCTCACCCGCATCGAGAACTCGGAGCTCGCGTTGGCGAACCTCAGGGAAGTGGGCCAGCCCGCCATCGTCACCACCGCTGGCGGTCCGTCCTCGAGCAGTAGTGGCCCGCGCCGGGTCCGCACCGTGGTCTTCTCGGCGCTGCTCGGCGCGGTGGTCGGCCTGATCGTTGTCTTCATCTGGCGCCGACCGCGACCCGAGGGTGCCTAGGACTCTCCCCGGCCTACTCGTGGCGGCGGCCCTGGCCGCAGCTGTGGCAACGGCGGGATGCGACCAGCGCGGAAGTGCGGCGTCGCCCATCTCGGTGCCGTACGAGCCGGCGGCGGCGCTGCAGGTGGTGGACGGCGATACCGGCGCCCCGGTGCAGGCCCTCGTGAGCGCACTCGGACGGGGCGACCAGGTGGTCCGGTTGCTCACTACTCCCGGCGGGCGGACCGTGCTGCCGGAGGGCGTCACTGCCGTGAGGGCACGAGCGGTCGGCTACTCCGTCGGCAAGGCTGCCGTCGCTCCGACCGGCGGACGGGTCGAGATGTACCGCGATGCGCTCCAAAGCCCGGAGTACGGAGGGGGCCCGCAGCGCACGCGTTATCTGCCGTCGGTCGACCTGCCGCCGCCACGCGGTCGCCCCACCTGGCGTTTCGACGCGCCGACTCTGATCGAGTTTCCGCCCGCGGTGCGCAACGGTCTGGTGGTGTTCGGCATCAACAGCGGCCGCGTGTACGCCCTCAACGCCAAGGATGGCAGCGTGAGATGGGCAAAGCGGCAGCGCGGCGAGATCGCCTCGACGCCGGCGATCTCGGCAGGGCAGGTGTATGTCAGCTCCATGGATGGACGGCTGACGAGCTATCGCGCGGCCGACGGCCGAGAGCTCTGGAGCTTCTCGACCGGCGGCAGCCCCATCGAAAGCTCGCCGCTGGTGGTCGACGAGCGGGTGGTCGTCGGCGCCTGGAACGGCACCCTCTACGCGGTGGATGCCCGGACGGGCCGGGCCGCATGGACCTATCGCGCGGCCGGGGAGATCAAGAGCAGTGCGGCTCTCGCCGACGATTTGCTGGTTTTCGGTGACTACGGCGGCGCAGTTCACGGGGTCGACGCGGAAACCGGAGCGGGCCGCTGGATCTGGGGCGGCGGCTCGCGGTTCTATGGCGGCGCCGCGATCAGCGGCGGGTTGGCCGTGATCGGAGACATCGGCGGGCAGGTGCTCGCCCTGGACGCCGCCACCGGACAGGAGCGCTGGAGGCGCTCGGTCGGCAGCTATGTGTACTCGAGCCCGGCCGTCGCCCGGGACACCGTCTTCATCGGGTCCTACAGCGGGCGTTTCGAGGCGCTC
>JAHEIS010000180.1 GCA_024639225.1 Actinomycetes bacterium
GTCCCCGCCGCGACCGCAGCCACACTGCGCGACGCCTCGGTGCGACCAGCGGCGCCACCGGGATCCTGCGGCTCGCCACCGACGCTGCCGCCGATCGAGCTAGGCCAAGCCGGCGCAAACGCCGTCACCAGGCCCGGCGTACGTCGCGCCACCGCTGCGCGACCCGCTCGCCGACGGCGACCGGGAGCCAGACTGTCGCCGCACCCGGGCTGTCGTGCGATCCGTCGGCGCTTCGCAGTCCGGGATGCTGTGAGGCGCCGCTGGCATTCCTGTTCGGCAGCTTGACCATCAGCGAGGTGCAGCCGGCGTCTGCAGATGCCAGTGCTGATGCATCGTCTTGTCGCTTGGAGAAGATGACGTGGCGCAGTACGTCCCAGCGGGCCCCTGTAGCAGCAGTGCAGCGCTCGCCGGTTCCAACGTCGCTCGAAGCACGTCGAGAACTTCGACTACCAGGTCGTCGACGTCGGTGTCTTCACGCAGCCGCGAGGCGAAGTCTTGGATCGTCTCGGCGGCGTCATAACGCGACCGGTTGAAACGCCGGTCGACTGCCTTTCTGATCCGGGCGTGCAACGGCCGGGACACGCCTGCCGCACTCAGCGTTGCCGCAGCCACCAACAAATCCGAATCGAGACCTAGCGCCACCGACGGAATCACCGCGACCACCGCGAACACACTGACGGCCAGCGCTGACACGACGGCATAGTTCACTGTGCGACGAATGATTCGATCGATCTCATACAGGCGATACCGCAGGACGGCGACACCAACGGCGATCGGGATGCTCAGCAGCGCGAACAGCAGCGGCACACGCGTCCAACGGCTGTCTACGAGAAGGCCGGTGACCAACGTGATCGCGGTGATCGCGGCCGCGAACACCAACCACTTGAGCTGCAGCCGTTCGATGCCCTCCGATCGGCGCCACCGCACCACCAGCGATGCCACAGCGGACACCACGCCGACGCCGACACAGATCAGCGACAGGAGCTCGATTGCCTGGGCCGCGGCGAGCACCGCGATCGTCGACTCGTCGCTGGGAACCCGGCCCGGTCGACGCAGCTCCCAGCCAAACGCGATCGTCGGCACAACGAACGCCATCGCGGCTACTGCCACCGCCGCTGCGGGCCGCCATGCCGGGCTCAGCAGCCGGCCGGTGGGAAACACCAACAGCATCACGATCACACACCCGACCGGAAGCACCCACAGGCGATCCGACAGCAGCACCGCTGCATGAGCACCCGGCAGGCTCCCGCGTGCAACGATCAGGCCCCAGACCGCGTACTCGTTGGTCAACCACCAGCCGAGGTTGGCGACGCCGCCGATCAGTAGCAGCCAGCCCACGACGTTGTCGCGCCGGTTCACTACGATCACGAAGCCCACAGTCGCGCACGCCGTTCCGTAGGCGGTCGTCAGGAGCGCGATGTCACGCGGCGACCACGTGCCGACGCCGGGATACGACCACGACATCACAATCAGTGCCAGCTGAACGGCGGCCAACACCGCACCAACTGCTCCCAACCCGACCGCAACACGCGATGTCACGTGGTCCGACCCCTGGCGCCCGGTCATCGCCACCACCATGACCGCGGACCGTTACGGCACCGTGACCCTCCCGACGATGACGATAGTAAGGAGAGGCACCAAACGAGCCTCGCAGCGCCCCACCGTGAACGATCGATGCGTCCCGACGCACACTGCCGCGGGGCTGACCCCAGAACCCTCAGAGGACTGGGCTCATCCTGCGCGTATCCCCGGTCACCCCATGGGCGCGGCGCACCGTAGCGAATGGTTACAGTCGATCGCGGGGCGAGAGGCGGCAGTGCGCCTCGCAGGCGCGTTCGTCGGCTGCGGCGGCGCCGTAGCGGTTCAGCATCGGCCGGTCGCGCCGAACGGGCCGCCGCCGCGCGGCGGCGGTCTTTGCCGAGCACATAGGCGACGTCGGCCTTCATGTCGAGGTCGGCGATGGTAAGGCCGGCCAGCTCGGATAGCCGCATGCCGGTGTCGAGGAACAGCAGGATGATCGCGGTGTCGCGGCGGTCGACGAGCGTCGTGCCCCTGGCAGACGTTCAGCAGGTCGCGGGCGTCGGAGGTCGGCAGCACGTCGACCGGCTGCTCGGTACGACCGGCGCCTGCATCGCGTCCATGGGGAGCGTCCAGATCCTCCTCGAGCACCGTCCACTTGAACAACTGCTGTAGCGCACGGACACGGTCGCGGGGGTGTGCTGCTCGGTGAGGTCGGCGAGGAACGCGCGGATGACCGTCGCGGTCCAGGGCGCCGAGCTGTACCGCCCTGGCATTGTCGACGAGCGCGCTCAGGCTTTCGCCGCGCATGCGCAGCGTCTTGTCCGCAAGGTCGCGTGGCCAAGCGCGCGGATCCACGATCTGCGCAGCAGGTCTAGCTTGTGGCGGCCATCCGTGCCGGGCTCGACGCACGGGCCACGGAGCGCTGTGCTGCAGCATGCGGCACTGCGGCGGGGTGCAAACGTGCAGGTCAGGGTGGGTATTGCGCCCGCGACAGGAATCGAACCCGTGCCTTCTGCTCCGGAGCTAGCAACCGCCGAACGCCATGCTCACCAGCAGAAACGCAGGTCGCGGACGAGCGAAACGGCCAGAGTTATCCGCCCTAGGAATCGCCTGTCCGAGCGGACTCGGTCGCGTCGGTATGCGTCGATGAGATTGTCATCGCGGGGGAGTTGCTGGTCCGCTCGGCTGGGCCTTCGCGGTGCGATCGGCCACGTCGACGGTCCGCCGAGGACGAGGAGCATCCGAAAGTCCTGCGGGTCTGTCATCGAGGCCCGCAGTCATCGCTGCGGAGGTACTGGCGGCACTCGTCGTCGGTGAGGTCGCGGGTGACGCGGTCGTCGGCGATCGCGAGCAGCTCGTCGAGGTCGAGCAGCCACTGGCGGACCGCGCCGTCCTCATCGGCGGTGACCACCCGGGACCCGTCGGGGTTGAACCCG
>JAHEIS010000181.1 GCA_024639225.1 Actinomycetes bacterium
CATCGGCCCAACAACCCGGTCACCTGATCCCGGGCGTCGTCCAACCCGTTGACGATCCCGTGGACCATCAACGGTTCGGCCACCAGCTCCCCCACCGTCATCCGGGGATTGAGACTGGCGTAGGGGTCCTGGAATACAAGCTGCATGTGACGCCTGAGATGACGCAAGGCCTCGCCGTCGGTGGTGGTGATATCACGGCCCCGGAACAGGATGGTGCCGGTGGTGGGGGTGATACGGCGCAGGATGGTACGACCGATGGTGGTCTTGCCCGAGCCCGACTCGCCGACCAACCCCAGCGTCTCACCCCGGGCGATGGAGAAGCTGACCCCGTCGACGGCGTGCACCACTCGCCGCTTGCGGCTGAAAAGGCTGCGGTCGCCGATGGGGAAATGCACCGACAGGTTCTCGACCTCGACCAGCGGGGCGTTCTGGTCGCCTACCGGGTGGTGGCCGACGGCCGATGACTCAACCGGCGGCGAAGGGGTGCCAGCAGGCAACGGTCCTCCTCTCCGAGATAGGCAGCAACTCGGGCAGTTCCTCCCGGCACTGGTCGCTGGCGCTCACACAACGAGGGGCATACGGACAGCCCACCGGCGGGTTGACCAGATCGGGGGGTGCCCCCTCGATGGAGACCAGCCGGGCCTGGCGCTCGTCGAGCCGCGGTGTGGACCGCAGCAGGCCTCGGCTGTAGGGGTGAGCCGGGTCGGCGAATACGTCGTCCGCTCCGCCGACTTCAGCGATCCGTCCCCCATACATCACCGACACCCGGTCGCACATTCCGGCCACCACGCCGAGATCGTGGGTGATCAACAGCACCGACAGTCCGAGCCGATCCTTCAATTCGGCCAACAGTTCCAGGATCTGGGCCTGGATGGTGACATCAAGAGCGGTGGTGGGCTCGTCGGCGATGAGCAGTTCGGGTTCGCACGAGAGGGCCATGGCGATCAGCACGCGCTGGCGCATACCGCCCGAGAACTCGTTGGGATGCTGGTCCAGCCGCTCCCGGGGATTGGACAACCCGACCAGATCGAGCAGCTCCACGGCCCGTTCGCTGGCCTGGCTCTTCGAGTAGCCCAGGTGGCGGCGAGTGACCTCCCGCATCTGGTTGCCGACGGTGAACAGCGGGTTGAGCGAGGTCATGGGGTCCTGGAACACCATGGCGATCTCGTTGCCGCGAACCCGCCGCATCTCCTCGTCGGCCTTGGGTCCTCGCAACAGTGAGGTTCCCTTCCAGACCACGTCACCACCGGTGATGCGCCCCGGGAGCTCGGTGAGGCCCATGATGGCCTGCGACGTGACGCTCTTGCCCGAACCGGACTCCCCGACCAGGCCCATCACCTGTCCCCGCTCGATGGTGAGCGACACATCACGCACGGCCTTGACCACACCCCGTCGGGTGAAGAACTCGACCCGGAGATCCCGCACCTCCAGCAGCGAGGTGCCGGACTCGCCGACCTTGACCGCTTCGTCCGCGGTGGCCGTCGTGGTCGTGCTGGTCGCCCCGTCAGCCGTCGCCATCGGGCCTTCCCGGGCCGGGCCCTGTGACATGGGCGGCCGACACCACTGTGGCCGTGGCCAGGTTGGCCTTGGCCGTTGGCGGGGCCGCCAGCTTGGCCAGCTTGGGCAACTTACGGGTGGCGGCGTAGCGCTTCTCCCGCTCGGCCGGATCGGCCACGATGCGCAACCAGCTGGCCACGAGGTTGACCGACAGCACGGTGAGCGAGATGAGCAGTCCGGGCATGGTCACCAGCCACCAGGCGCTGAAGATGGAGTCCTGGCCGGTGGCGACGTCGAGCCCCCAGGAGATGTCGGTGCGCTTCACGCCGACCCCGAGGAATGACAGCGCGGCCTCGGCCAGAATGATGCGGGCAAACTCGAGCACGGCCAGGGTTGTGAGGGGTGCGGCCAGGTTGGGGAGGATGTGGGTGAACATGACCCGACGGGACCGGCAACCGATGATCTCGGCCGCCTCCACGTAGGCCGTCTCCTTGACCGACAGCACCACACCTCGGGCCATGCGGGCATAGATCATCCAGCCGTTGATCGACAGCACGACAATGACGGTGCGCACGCTGGGTCCGATGAGGGAGGCCAGAAGGATGGCGATGAGAAGGCCCGGGAAGGCGATCTGGGTGTCGACGACGCGCATGACGATGCGATCGGTCCGCCCACCCCGGTAGCCGGCCAGCACACCGAGAGTAACGCCGATCGTGCCGGCGACGGCCACCACGGCCACGCCGACCAGCAACGACACCCGGGCACCATAGATGAGGCGGGAGAGCACGTCCCGGCCCAGTCCGTCGGTGCCGAGCGGGTACTCCCAGTCGCCGCCCTCGGCCCAGCCCGGGGGTAGCAGGCGGGCCACCAGATTCTGCTCACTGGGATCGTGAGGCGCGATCAGCGGGGCAAAGATGGCGGCCAGTACCAGCAGCACCAGGAAGATCACGCCGAACAACCCGGCCTTGTCATGACGCAGCTCGCTCAGCAACTCCCGGGTCTGGATCATTCGGCCGGCCCGCTCGATATGACCGATGCCGGTCAGGGCCAGCTCATCACCGGCCACCGACTCGACGTCGTGGTGCTCCCTGGCCGTCACCTGGTCGGTCATGATCCGACCACCGACGGTCCCCAGTCCGCTCGTCCTGTCCTCGTGGCTCCGAACGTCATGAGAGTGTGATCCTGGGGTCGATCCACTTGTAGAGAATGTCGACCACGACATTGACCACCACGACCAGGATCGAGGCGATCAACACGATGGTCGACAGCAGGAACAGATCACGACGCTGGATGGCCTCCAGGGCGAACAGCCCGAACCCGGGCCAGGCGAACACCTTCTCCACCACCACGGTGAATCCGGCCAGGGCCCGGGTGACCTCCCAGCCCGACATGGTCAGCACCTGGACGCCGGCGTTGCGCAGGGCGTGCT
>JAHEIS010000182.1 GCA_024639225.1 Actinomycetes bacterium
ATCCCGTTCCCCCGGCGTGCGCCCCCGCGTGTCCACCGGCGTGCGTCCCCGCATGAGCGTAGTTCCGGAAGCGCGTGATCTCGCTCACCCACGTGAGCTTCACGACGCCGGTCGGTCCGTTGCGCTGCTTCGCGATGATCAGCTCCGCGACGCCGACCTTGTCCTGGTTGTTGATCGCCCAGTCGGGATCGGCCTGGTGGTAGTACTCCTCGCGGTGGAGCATCATGACCACGTCGGCGTCCTGCTCGATCGAGCCCGACTCGCGAAGGTCGCTCATGCGCGGGCGGTGTCCCTCGCGCTGCTCGGCCGCCCGGTTGAGCTGGCTCAGACAGATCACGGGCACGTTGAGCTCGCGCGCCATCGCCTTGACGCCGCGGCTGATCTCGCTGATCTCCACCTGCCGCGATTCGGCGCGGCGGCCCGACGACATGAGCTGCATGTAGTCGATCACGATCACCTTCACGTCGTGCTTGGCCACCATGCGCCGGGCCTTGGCCCGGAGCTGCAGCAACGACAGGCCGGCGGTGTCGTCGATGAAGATCGCCGCTTCCTGGAGCTTGCCGCACGCGACGTGAAGCTCGTGGTAGTCGTCCGGATTGAGCATTCCGCGGCGGATCTTCTGGCTGTTCACGCCGGAGAGCGCCGAGAGCATGCGCTGCACGAGCTGGAGCTTGCTCATCTCCAGGCTGAACACGCCGACGGGCTCCCCCAGGAGCGCCATCTGCTCGGCGATGTTGAGCGCGAGGGCCGTCTTTCCCATCGACGGGCGGGCGGCGATGATGATCATCTCGCCGCGCTGGAGTCCGTGCGTGATGTGGTCGAGCTCCATGAAGCCCGTCGAGACGCCCGTGATGAGGCGGCCCTCGTTGGCCTCGATCATCTTCATCGTCTGGTCGACGAGGGCCTGGAGCGACTCGACGTGCGATTGCTCCGACTCCTGGGCGATCGCGAATATGCGTTGCTCCGCCTCCTCCAGGATCACCCGGGCATCCTCGGGGCTGTGGTAGGCGTCGTGGAGGATCTCGCCCGCGGCGTCGATCAGGCGCCGGACGGCCGACTTCTCGCGCACGAGACGCGCGTAATGCTGCGCGTTGGCGGCGCTGGGCACCGCGTGCGCGAGCTCGACGAGGTAGTTCACGCCGCCGACCGCATCGAGCACGTCGCGGCCGGCGAGGAGCTGGTTGAGCTGCACGATGTCGAGCGCGCCGTGGCGGTCGTACAGCTCCACCATCGCGTCGTAGAGCGCGCCGTTGGCGGGCTTGAAGAAGTCGTCACCGCTGCGAACGATCAGGACCGCGTCGCCGACGACCTGCGGATCGATGAGCATCGAACCGAGCAGGCTCATCTCGGCCTCGATCGCGTGCGGCGGCAACTGCTCGAACAGACGCGAGAGCTTTCGCCAGTCGCGCGAGCCCGCGCTCCGGGCCCCGGCGCCGGTCTTGTCACCGGTCTTGGCGCGGTCGGTCGATGACCGTCCTGGCTGGTCGCTGATCGTGCTCATCCGTAAGCCGAGCAGTATGCACCAACGCGGTCCGTCGTCCGGACCCCGAACAGTTACTCCACACGTCGCTCGCCGATCCGTCGGCGACGCGCCCGGGGGGGCGAACCGGATTGTATCCGCGCCGCGCACGGCGACCCGGTCGCGCGGGCGAACATCACCCGCCTCGCGGCCGAGGCGCGCCCGATTGCTGGTTTCATCCGGGTCGGCGCCGGGGGGGCTACTCTTCCGACGGCGGGCCGTTCCGGGCCCCCACGCCGTCGTGGAGTCCGTCGCCGAGGTCGATCTCACCCTCGAGGGCCAGCTTCATCAGGCGGCCGATCTTGAACTTGACCGTCTTCTTGGCCGGCACCGGCACCCGCTCGAGAGTCTTCGGGTTCTGAGCGATCCGCGGCGCGCGCTCCCGGATCTCGAAGACGCCGAAGTCCCTGAACTCCAGGCGGTTGCCTTCGCTCAGCTCGCGGATCACGTTGACCAGGAAGCTCTGTACGGTCTGCTTGACCGCGGTTCGCTTCTGGCAGGTCTCGTCCGCGATGCGATCGATCAGATCTTTCTTCGTCGTCGTCGACATGGCCGTTGGGCCCCCTGCTTCCGCTTGTCAATTCGCCCCGCCGCTCGAGTCAACGAGCCTCCCGCAGCTACGGCTTCCATCGGTCCGGAAGAGCCAACTCCTACAGCCCTCACCTTCCATCCAGACCGGGTAGTCGTCCTCGAACCCGCAGGCCCAAGTATGGACGGCGGCCCCTGCTCCGTCAAGGCCAACTCCGACAATGACAACAAGTTATGACGTTTTCGGGCCCCTCCGGAGGGCCCTCGAGCGGGGCCAGCGGGGACCAGCGAAGATGGGCGGTCAGTCGACCGACCGGACGCTCTGGCGGATGGTCCGGGTGGAGGTCCGGGAATGCTCGCGGACCCGCCCGTTGGTGGTCCATCGGTGGTCGTTGGTGCGGACCTCGACCCACTCCCGGTACGCCGAGTCGGGCCCCGTATCGACCCCCAGGCCGGGGTCGTGGCGGCGGTCCTCCCAGCCGCCGCCGGCCCCCCGGGCGGACAAGGCAACCCCGCCGGCCTCCGCGATCGGTCTCAGTGGATGCAGGACGAGACCCGGTGAGTACCCAGGTCCTGCGTAGACGGGGGAGCGTCCACTGGTTTCCGTTCGCGGGGCGGCGGTCGTGCACCCTCCGAGCACGACAGCGGCCGCTAGCGCCGACAGGATCGATCCGGCAACCCCTCTCATCCTGCTTTCCGCTCCCACTCCCCTCGGACCTCGGTTCACGCAAATTATGCGCCACCCTCGGGGGGACGCCAGCAGAAAGGTCGTCCGGGTTGCGTGTTGCGGCAGGACCCCACGGCCGTTCCGCCGGTACAACGTCGGCCCCGCGTGTGGTCGCGGCCGGGCCGTCGTGCCGATTGGGTACC
>JAHEIS010000183.1 GCA_024639225.1 Actinomycetes bacterium
GGGGCGGGTCGCTTCGCCGATCGGCTGATCTTCGAACCAGGTTTCGTCAGGGGAGACCCGGGGCAGATCAGCCGGACCAGCTTCCTCGACCCGCTCTTTGCGATGTTGCAGACGGACCCAGAAACCGGTGAGCAAGATCCTGGCTGCTTCCTGCTTCACCAGGCCGACTTCATGTTCACTCAGGTTCCCGTCGGGACGCAGCTCGGAGTCGACTTCGATTTCTTCCCCATGCCACCTGAGAACGCAGGCGAGGTGACCCCTGCCAGCGGGGGAGGCGGCTTCGCCGGTGTGATGAGCGATCGGCCGGAGGTGCGGGCGTTTGTCGAGTTCCTCGCAAGTCCCGAATACGGTGAGTTTCGGGCGAACACCCGTACGGGCAACTTCCTTTCAGCCAATGTCAGGTTCGACACTTCGAAGTATCGGGGCGGCGAGATCGATCCGGACGGACTGGTGAGAGAGGCGGTTGGGACCACTATTCGCGACGCCGTCGTGGCCGGCGTGTTCCGCTTCGACGCCTCCGATCTGATGGTCCCTGCGATCGGTTCGATCACGCCTGAGCGTGAGCGCGGAGCCTTCTGGCAGGGGATCATCGACTTCACAGACGGGGTGAAACCCATCGATCAGGTCCTATCGGACATCGAGAAGGCCTGGGCGGCACTCGAGGCCTCCGATGGCTCGTAAGGTTCGCGCCATCTCAGCCGGAGCCGTGTACGACGGGTTCATCTCGTATTCGCATGCGGCGGACGACCTGCTGGCTCCGCGGTTGCAGTCGGCGTTGCAACGGTTCGCCAAGCCGTGGTGGCAGCGGCGGGCGGTGCGGATCTTCCGTGACGAGTCGAGCCTGTCTGCGAATCCGCATTTGTGGTCGTCGATCACCAAAGCGCTCGACACATCGGGTTGGTTCGTCCTCCTGCTGTCTCCGGATGCTGCGGCTTCGGAGTGGGTGAACCAGGAGATCAGCTATTGGGTCACCAACCGAGACCCGAAGAAGATCCTGCCGGTCGTGACCGACGGGGCCTTTGGCTGGGCAAGTGGCGATATCACCGGTGATGCGGTTCCTGATGCTCTCCGAGGTGTGTTCCCCGAGGAGCCTCGCTGGGTGGATCTGCGGTTCGCCAGGGACGAGGAGCAGTTGGATCTGAAGCATCCAGCATTCAACTCCGCGATCGCCGACATCGCCTCGACGATCCGAGGTGTCCCGAAGGACGAGTTGGCGTCGGAGGAAGTTCGCCAACATCGCCGCACTGTGCGTACTGCCTGGGCCGCCGGTGTTGCGCTGCTGCTGCTCTCAGTCGCCGCAGTCGGTGCTGCGGTCTTTGCGTTCAACCAACAGAACGAGGCGAATCGACAACGCGATCTCGCACAAGCGAGTGAGGAGCGAGCGCTCGAAGGCGAGCGGAGGGCAGTGGCGAACGAACAGCGCGCTCTCGACAGCGAGGCTGCCGTTCTCAGGGAGGCGGCGGTGAGAGAAGCTCAGAGGCTGTTGGCGCTGGCTGAGCTGATCATCGAAGACAACCCCGAGGCGGCGTCGCTCTTGCTACTCCAGGGGTTGAGCGTTGCGCCTCCAGACACGATGCAAGCCGAGCTGCAGCTCGATCTGCGGGATGCCCTCCTGTCCAATCCGGTTCTCGAACAGATACCCGTTGCCTCGGGTCGACACACCGTCGCGATCTCCGCCGATGGCCAGGTTGTGTACCACGGCTCCCCTTCGAACGGTGCAATTCGAGCGGTGGAAGCATCCACCGGCATCGAAATCTGGAGAACACCCGTCGCTTGGGTTGCGCCACAACTGGAGCTGTATGGGCCCCCGCCTATGCAGGTTCTCCTCAGTCCCGATGGCGGGACCTTGGTCGTCGTGACCAGCGCTTCCGCTGTGCCAGGACGGGTCTTGGTTCTCGATGCCAGTACGGGCCAGATCGAACATGAGGTGGTGCCTGGCGCCTGCCCAAGTCTGTGGGTGAAGGCTGACGGATTCTCCATGGACGGGCGGTGGTTCTCCATCTCGACTGGTTCGGCACAGTGTGATGACGACGAGCTCCCCGACGAGGATTGGGCCGTTTGGTATGACTCGGAGTCGTGGGTGCCGGCAGGCGAGCTTCGGGAACCAGGAGGTCTGGACGAGCGGGTTGAGCTCGCCGCCGATGGGAAGCCAAGGGTGGTCTGGTACCGCGATGAATCGAATCCAGGAGTGGCTGACGGCAGGATTCGAGTCGTTAACCAGAAGTCGGACACGACGATCGGCACCGTAGGTGGTTATTGGCCTGAACTTGATCGGAGTGGCGCCACCCTTCTGTACAACGCAAGCGGACGGAGCGGTCGCGTGTCCTTCTGGGGTAGGGACGCTGATCTCAGGCGGCTCGATTTGAACGACATGCAAGAAGCACGGATACCTTTCCTCAACGAGGCCGAGGTCGATCGCAAAATCGCGTTCGGAAACATCACCGCGTATCGAGTTTCACCCGATGAGTCGATGTTTGCCGTCCTCTTCGAACGGTCAGCGGTAGTGATGTCTGAGGCAGGTGTGACAAGCCAAGAATTCCGCTTTGGCCAGGACGCCTACGACCTCTCCTGGTCGGCGAACGGATCCCGGCTCGTTACCGCTCATGAGGACCGGCTCATTGTGTGGGTTATCGACCCAGATCGCGACCGCACAGCCTTGATCAACCGAGCTGACGACTGGGCGGTGCTGGCCCTCGAACTGCTAGATCGGTCGTTCACCGACGCCGAATGTCTTCAGTTCGGGATCGTGCCGTGTCCTTCACTGGATGACTTGCGGGCTGAGCTCGGCTGATGGCCCGGGACCTTCCGAGCGGCGCGCCCTGATCAGGCGACGCCCTTTGTTGGCCAGCATCGCCACTGCGGGTGATGTCAGTGAACAGGCAGTGGGTTTCGTGCCGCTGTCGAAGCGATCGAA
>JAHEIS010000090.1 GCA_024639225.1 Actinomycetes bacterium
CGTGTGCGAGTCGGTGCCCACGAGCGTGTCGGGGTAGGCGGTGAGCTCGCCACCGAACTGGCGGGACTGGACGCCGGGCGAGAGGTATTCCAGGTTGACCTGGTGGACGATGCCGGTGCCCGGCGGGACGACGCGGAAGTTGTCGAAGGCCTGCTGAGCCCAGCGCAGGAGCTGATAGCGCTCCTCGTTGCGCTCGTACTCGCGGGCGACGTTCTTCTCGAACGCATCGGGAGTGCCGAAGAAGTCGATCTGGACCGAATGGTCGATTACCAGGTCGGCCGGCACCAGCGGGTTGATCTTGGTGGGGTCGCCACCGAGGTCGCGCATCGCGTCGCGCATTGACGCCAGGTCGACGACGGCTGGGACGCCGGTGAAGTCCTGGAGGACCACGCGTGCCGGAAGAAACGGGACCTCCCGGGCCTGGCCGGAACCGGGCGTCCAGTCCGCCAGGGCCTCCACGTCGTCCGGCTCGACGAATCCGCGACCCACGTTGCGCAGAGCCGCCTCGATCAGGACCTTCACCGTGTACGGCAGCTTCGCGACCCGGTCGCCCAGGGCGTCGAGGCGGTAGACGACGTGATCCTCACCACCCACGTTCAGGGTGTCTCGGGCGGAGAAGGGGTCGGCGCTGCTCACGGGTGCTCCTGGAATCGAATCGGTGGGATCGGGGCGGCCCGCATCGGGTGACGGGCAGCTCTGGCAAGCCTACCTCCCTTTTCGCGGCCGTTCGCGGGGGCCGAGTACTCTCCACCTGTGGGTACAGCCGTCACCTCGGGCGACGTCGAGGCCGCCGCCACCGCCATCGCCGGGCAGGTCGTGCGTACCCCCAGCCTGTCCTCACGCACGCTGTCGGCGATCACCGGCGCCGACGTGGTCGTCAAGTTCGAGAACCAGCAGTTCACCGGGTCGTTCAAGGACCGCGGTGCGGCCAACCGCCTGGCGGCGCTCACGCCCGACGAGCGGGCACGCGGCGTCATCGCCCTCTCGGCGGGCAATCACGCGCAGGGCGTCGCGCATCGGGCCGCCGAGATGGGCATCCCCGCGACGATCGTGATGCCGGTGACGGCGCCGTTCTCGAAGGTCGTCCGCACCCGGGACCTCGGCGCCCAGGTCATCCAGGAGGGCCAGAGCTTCGCGGAGGCGGCGACGGCGGCCGAGCGCATCGCCGCTGATCGCGGCCTCGTCACCGTCCACCCCTACGACGATCCGCTCGTCATCGCCGGCCAGGGCACCGTCGGCCGGGAGCTGCTCGCCGACCACCCGGACCTGGACGTGATCCTCGTCCCGACGGGGGGCGGCGGACTGCTCTCGGGTATCTGCCTCGCCGCCGCGGGCAGCGCGACGGAGATCGTCGGCGTCCAGTCCCGGCTCTATTCCGGAATGGTCGACGCGCTGTCGGGCCGGCCGGGCGGACCACCCGCCAGCCGCACGGTCGCCGACGGCATCGCCGTCAAGGCGCCGGGTGCGCTGACCGTGCCGATCGTGCGCGCCCGGGCCGCGGACGTCATCACCGTCGGCGAGGAGGCGATCGAGCGCGCGATCGCGCTGTTCGCTGAGATCGAGAAGACCGTCGCCGAGGGCGCCGGCGCCGTGGGGCTGGCGGCGCTGGTGGAGCACGCCGACCGGTTCGTCGGCCGCCGGGTCGGGGTCGTGCTCAGCGGCGGCAACATCGACTCCCGGGTCCTGGCGTCGATCCTCATGCGGGGCCTGGTCGACTCGGGCCGGGTCGTCCACCTTCGGGTCGAGGTGGAGGACTCCCCGGGGAAGCTCGCGCCCCTGGTGACGCGGATCAGTGAGCTGGGCGCGAACCTGATCGACCTCCAGCACGGCCGGTTGTTCGGCACGACCTCCGCCACTCGCACGGGCATCGAATTGGTCATCGAGGTGCGCGACGATGATCACGCTGAGTCCGTCGCCGCCGGGCTGCGCACCGCCGGATTCGACCTCGACGAGATGTGATTTCCGCGCCGGCGGTTAGGGGATCGTCAGCGGACTGTCATGACGGGGCGCTTTCGGGCGACACAGCGGTCCATGCGTGGAACACTGGCCCCATGGATGGAACTTTCATACGTGGTGGCGCCGCCGTGGGGGCCGTGATCTTGCTCGGCGTGGGTTCGGCGAGCATCGTGGGCCGCATCCGCAATCGCTCGAGTCTCACCATCGAGCCGAACGAGCGCGTCATGGGTCTCGACACCGACGACCCCGAGGGTCTCTGGGTGGAGGGCGAGGGCGACGCCCGTCTGCGCGTCGCCACCCGCGACTGGGACGCCGCTCCCCGCTAGCCCCCGCGAGAGCGTCGCTCGATCGCCGCCGGCCGGTTCCGGCGGATCAGCCCGCGTAGCCAGCGAATGACTGCCCATCACGGCGTGAACCGCCGATCCACCCGGCGCCGCTCAGAGTTGTGCCCTCAGCGCCCCGGTGTCGTCAGCCGGCGGTAGGTCAACCGCTTGGGACCCGCGTCGGCGCCGAGGGTCTCCTGGCGGTGCTCCTCGTACTCGGCGAAGTTGCCCTCGAACCAGCGCACCTGGCTGTCGCCTTCGAAGGCGAGGATGTGGGTGGCGATGCGATCGAGGAACCAGCGGTCGTGACTGGTGACCATGACGCAGCCGGAGAACCCGAGCAGCGAGTCCTCGAGGGCACGCAGGGTGTCGACGTCCAGGTCGTTCGACGGCTCGTCGAGCAGGATGAGGTTGCCGCCGCCGGCCAGCATCTTCGCCAGGTGGACGCGATTACGCTCTCCGCCCGAGAGCTGGGCGACCGGCTTCTGCTGGTCGGCGCCCTTGAAGTTGAATGAGGCGACGTAGGCACGCGAGTTGACCTCCTCGCGGCCGCCGAGCTTGATGAAGTCCTGCCCGTCGGAGATTTCCTGCCAGACGTTCTTGGCGGGATCCAGCTCGGCCCGCGACTGGTCCACATAGGCCAGCTCGACGGTGTCGCCGAGGCGCAGCTCGCCGCTGTCGGGCTTCTCGGTCCCCGCGATCATGCGAAAGAGCGTCGTCTTGCCGGCGCCGTTGCCCCCGATCACACCGACGATCCCCGCGGGCGGGAGCGTGAAGGAGAGATCGTCGATCAGCAGGCGCTCGCCGTAGCCCTTGCTGAGGTTCTCGGCCTCGAGCACCAGATCGCCGAGTCGGGGAGCCGCGGGGATGCGAATCTCGACGTTGTCGATGGTCTGGGCATCGTCTTCCTCGACGAGCCGCTGGTAGTTGTTGAGGCGCGCCTTGTTCTTCGCGCGTCGCCCCTTGGGGTTCGTGCCTGCCCACTCGCGCTCCCGGGCGATCGCCCGCTGCCGCGCGGACTCGGTCTTCTCCTCGTGGGCCAGCCGTTCCTGTTTCTGCTCCAGCCAGGAGGAATAGTTCCCCTTGAACGGAATCCCCTTCGCCCGGTCGAGTTCGAGGATCCACCCCGCCACGTTGTCGAGGAAGTAGCGGTCATGGGTAACCGCCACGACCATCCCTGCGTACTCCTCCAGGAAACGCTCCAGCCATCCGACCGATTCGGCGTCGAGGTGGTTGGTGGGCTCGTCGAGCAGCAAGATGTCCGGGCTCCGCAGCAGGAGCCGGCAGAGGGCGACCCGCCTCCGCTCGCCGCCGGACAGGGTGGTCACGTCGGCGTCGCCCGGCGGGACGCGCAGGGCGTCCATCGCGACGTCGATGGTGTGATCGAGATCCCAGGCGTTGACCCGCTCGATGGTGTCCTGGACCTGTTGGAATTCCTCGAGGACGGCCGTCATCTCGTCCGGCTCCATCTCCTCGCCCAGACGCGCGCTCAGGGCGTTGAACCGATCGAGCAGTCCGCGTGTCTCGGCGACCCCGTCCTCGACGTTGCCGCGGACATCCTTGGACTCGTCGAGCTCCGGCTCCTGTTCGAGCAGGCCGACGCTGACGCCGGGTGCGGGGCCGGCCGTCCCCTCGAAAGCCGTGTCCTGACCGGCCATGATCCGCAGCAGGGTGCTTTTACCGGCGCCGTTGGCGCCGAGGACGCCGATCTTGGCGCCCGGCATGAAGGAGAGGGACACATCGTCCAGCACCACGCGGTCGCGCCCGTAGGACTTCCGCAGCCGGTGCATCGTGAACACGTAGTCGTCAGCCATCGGCCGGGAATCTAGCGACCATGCGCCGTCCGCGGCGAACCTGGGCGCCCCGCGCGGTCCGACACCACCGGGGACGTGCGCTAGCGTCCGCCTGGACACGGGAGGGAGACCGGGTGGACAGCGGCGAGACTCAGTTTGATGAGGATGTGATCGAGCGGTCATGGCAGGTGCCGGTGATCGTCGATTTCTGGGCTGAATGGTGCGGCCCGTGCCGTCAGCTCGCGCCGCTGATCGAGGCCGCGGTGTCCGAGCGTGACGGGGAGGTTGAGCTCGCGAAGGTCGATATCGACGCCAACCCCGCGCTTGCCAAGCGCTACGCCATCTCCAGCATCCCTGCCGTCAAGGCTTTCCGCGACGGCCAGGTCGTCGACGAGTTCGTCGGCCTGCTTCCGCCGGATCAGATCGCGAGCTTCCTGAACCGGGTCCTGCCGAGTGAAGCCGATCGTCTCGTGGCGGAGGGGGACGAGGCTTCGCTGCGCGAGGCGCTGATCCGCGATGCCGGGCATCTCGGGGCTCGTCGGGCGCTCGGAGCCCTGCTGAGCGCGAGCGGTCGGTCAGACGAAGCGCGCGAGGTCCTCGAGCCGGCGCGATTCGACCCCGAGGTGGATGGCCTGATCGCACGGATCGACCTCCGCGATTCCGAGGCGCCCGACATCGCCGCGGCGCTCGCGGCCATCGACCGTGACGACTGGCCGACGGCCCTCGGCCACCTCATCGACGCTGTGCCTGCAGCTGAGGGCGAGACACGCGACCGTCTGCGCGCGGCCGCCGTTGGGATCTTCACCACCGTCGGTGATCAGCACCCCCTCACTCTCGAATTCCGGCCACGGCTCTCGCGCGCCTTCTACTAGACGTGCTGCCCGGCCCGGGCCGATTCCCTCATTTGCGGTCGTCCCGCGGCCGATACCGGTCGTGTGGGACGACTGTTGGACCATTTCCCCGGGCGTGGGAAGCGCATTGAGCTGCGTGTCGCCGTCGTGCTGCTGGGGTGCCTCAGCCTCGCGCTGATCTGGCCGTTTCTGGCCCGCGAGGAGGACGCGCTGCTGACCTTCGGCATCGGAGCGCAGGCCGCGCTCCTCGCGCTCACGGCGGCGGTCGTGGGTGTGGGCGCCCGTAGCCTCCCGGCTCTGGCGGCGGCAGTCGCCGTACTCGTCGCCGCGGGAGCCCGCGCCGGCGCGGCCCTCGAGTACGACGTACCCGCCCTTGTGAGCGTCGGGGCGGCCGGGGTCGCGGCGCTCGCCGTCGTCCTCCTGTTTCTCGCGGCCCGCCCGTCGACACAGGTGACGCTCGACGCCGGACTCATCGCCGCCGCCGCGGTCGGTGCCACCTACCTGGTCGAACGGGAGCCCGGATCCGTCGTGGTCGGTGCGGCAGTCGTCGTCGGAGTGGCCTTCTCGGTCGGGCTCCTCGGCCTGCGGCCCGTCGGATCGCGCCGGACGAGTCTCCTGGCCGCCGGCCTCTCGGTCGGTGCCCTCGCCACGGCCCTGCTGGCGGACCCCGACGCCGTCACCGCCCTCTGGTGGGTGGCTCTGGCCCTGGCCCTCCCCGCGGTCTTCGTCTCCGAGCAGGGCGAGGTGTCGGCACCTCGTGATTTGACCGTTGCGGTCGTCGCCGCCGCCACGCTTCTGGCCGGCGGGCTGGCCGCCACCGGGGTCATCGACTCCAGCCTCATCGTCTGCTGGTCGATCCTCGGTGTCGTCGCGGCGCGCGTGGGCTACGGCGCGCTGCGCGACCGCAACGTCATCGGTGAGCTGCACGCGGATCGCACGCGCGACCAGGTGACGGGTCTGGGCAATCGTGAGGCCTTCCGTGATGCCCTCGAGGTCCACCTCCGCGGCGATGCGGAGCCGTCCCTGCTCGTCGTATTCGACCTGCACGGCTTCAAGCACTACAACGACGCCTTCGGCGAGCTGGCCGGCGACGGGGTCCTCCGGCACCTCGCCGAGCGGCTCCGCGCGGCGACGTGGCCCGCACGCGCTTTCCGTCTGCGCGGCGACGAGTTCGCGGTGATCAGCGACTTCGGCGAGGGGCGCGCCGAGGCCGTGTTGGACCGGGCCGAATCTGCTCTGACCGTCCGTGGCGACGGATTCGCGATCGGCGCCCACGTCGGAGCGGTCGTCATCCCCGATGAGACGACCGACGCCGGGGAGGCCATGCGGATCGTCGACCAGCGCATCCTCATCCAGCGCCGCACGAGCGGATCCGACAACCGCTGGGATGACCTCGACCGCCACATCGACGAGGCGCGTGGGTCCGTCAACGCGGCTGCCGACAGCGGGGCTGCCGATCTCGCGGCGCTCGCGCTGGCGGTCGGTGCCCAGCTCGACCTGACCAACGACCAGCTTCTCGACCTGGCACGCGCCGCCAGCCTGCACAATCTCGGGCGGGTCGCCGTCCCGACGACGGCGTCGGGCGCCGTGGCCCCGGGTCGGGGTGGGGAGGTGGATCGCAACCGCCACCTCATCGGCGAGCGCCTGTTGGCGAGCGCACCCGACATGCGGCAGGCCGCGACGATCGTCCGTTCCGCAGCGGAGCACTGGGACGGTTCCGGCGGCCCTGACGGCCTCGAAGGCGCCGCGATCCCTGTTGGCTCCCGGATCCTCGCCGTCTGCGAGGCCTACCGCAGCGCGCGCGTCATCCGGCGCGACGGGGAGGAGGACCCCCTTCAGAGTCTCCACGGCATCGCCTCGGACGCCGGCGCCCGTTTCGACCCCTGGGTGATCGCCGGCCTGCGCTCGGCGCTCGAGCGCGGGACGTCGACCGGGGCGGACGGCGGGCAGATCCTGCCCTGAGCCCGGTGGGTGAGGGTGACACCACCCCCGGGGTGCGGGGAGCCCGCTTGGCGCGCCGCGAGCGCAGTGTCGGGCTCTACGCCGAAGGCTTCCTCGTGACCACGACCGTCCCTGAAACCCGCACGGTGCCCGGCGACGCCCGGGTCGAGCGCTTCTGGTCGCGCCTGCCGGCGACCCAGGGGCTGAGCCGGACCGCGCTCACGATCATCGCGGTCGTGGTCGCCGTTGATGTTCTGGGCCTGATCGTGGCGTGGCAGATCCTCACGAGCGACTGGGCCCCGTACCCCGTGTTCGGCGCCCTCATGGCGTTGGGACTGGGTTGGGCGTTCGCCTACGCCGGGGTCATCGCCTGGGCGCGGAACCCGGAGAATCGCGTCGGGGTCCTGATGATCGGTGTGGGCGCCTCGTGGCTCGCGTCCCAGCTCCTGCTGTCGGACGTTCCCGCCGTGTTCACTTTCGGCCATCTCGTCCTGGCGGTCCCGTTCGTCCTGCTGGGACATCTGCTGCTGGCGTTTCCCTCCGGTCGTCTGGAGTCGCGCCTTGCCCGTGCCAACCTCGCCCTGGGCTGGTTCGCCGTCGGTGTCCTTCCCCTCGCCTGGCTTCCGCTGGCCGACTCCTCCGAGTTGCTGTGCGGCCAGACCGGGTATCCGGTCGTCAACGGCCCGGTGGATTGCCCCGAGAACCTGCTGATGGTGAGCAATGAACCCGGTCTGGCCCTGGCCCTGCTCAACGTCGAGCGCAGTCTCGGCTTGGTGGCCATCGCCGTCGCGATCGGCATCCTCGTCCACCGTTGGCGGACCCGGACCACCGCGTGGCGCAACGCCGTCGCCCCCGTTCTCGTCGCGGGAGGTGCGCTGCTGTGCGGGATGTTCGTGATCGTCGCCGACGACGTCATCGGTCGTCCTCTCGGGGTCTGGGCCGAGTGGACGTTCCAGGGGCTCATGGCGCTCCTGCCCCTGGCCTTCCTCGTCGGGTTCATGCGGGCGCGCCACACCGCTGTTGATCTGGCGGCGTCACTCGCCTCGCCGGCGGGAGGCAGCCTCTGTTCACGACTCCGGCGCGCGGTCCGCGACCCCGGGCTCGATCTTGTCTATCCCCGCAGCGGGGACGGGCACTGGATCGACGCGGAGGGCCGTCCCCGCGAGGTTCCGGATGGCGAGGCCGGGAAGATGATGACGCCCATCACCCGCGACGGCGAGACCGTCGCCTGCCTGATCCACGATGCCGCCCTCGGCGAGCGGCCGGAGCTGGTCGAGACGATTTCGCGCGGTGCCGCGCTCGCCCTCGAGAACGAGCGCCTCAGCGCGGAGTTGCGGGCGCGCCTGGACGAGCTGCGCGACTCCCGCGCCCGGATCGTCGAGGCCGGCGATCACGCCCGGCGCCAGATCGAGCGGAACCTCCACGACGGGACCCAGGCGCGCCTGTCGTCGATCATGATGGAGCTCGGCCTTGCCGACTCCCGCTTCGAGTCATCTCCCGAGGAGGCGCGTGACCTCGTGGCGGGCGCCCGCGAGAATCTCGCCCTCGCGCTGCAGGAGTTGCGCGAGCTCAGCCAGGGCGTCCATCCCGGGGTCCTCACAGAGCGGGGGCTGGTGGTTGCGGTCAAGGAACTCACCTACCGGCATCACCTGCCGATCGGCCTCGACCTGGACGTGCCCGACCCGGTTCCGTCCAAGGTCGAGGCCACCGCGTACTACGTCATCGCCGAGGCGGTCGCCAACGCCGCCAAGCACGCCGAGGCGACTGCGGTCGAGGTGGCAGCGTCCGCCGGGCCGGACGGCCTGGTCATCACCGTCAGCGACGACGGCGCCGGCGGAGCGGTCCCCGCCGGAGGGCTCGGCGGCCTCGTCGACCGGGTCGAGGTGCACGGCGGGCGGTTCTCGGTTGTCTCCCCGCCTCGGGGCGGTACCCGTCTCACCGCGGTGCTGCCCCTCAACGGCACGGCTCCGAACTGATGCAGGTCGTGATCGCCGATGATTCCGTGCTGCTGCGCGAGGGGGTCGCCCGGTTGCTCAGCGAGGCCGGCTTCGGCGTCCTGGCCCAGTGCGGGGACGCCGAGGAGCTGTTGGAGCGGGTGGCCGAATGCGAGCCCGACGTCGCCATCGTCGACATCCGGATGCCGCCGACCCACACCGACGAGGGCCTTCAGGCGGCGCAGGCGATTCGGGCGCGGCACCCCGGCGTCGGTGTGCTGGTCCTCTCGCAGTACGTTCGTGCGAGCTACGCCATGGAGCTGCTGTCGGGCAGCGCCGAAGGTGTCGGCTACCTGCTCAAGGACCGGGTCTCGGATGTGGGCGAGCTGGCCGAGGCGGTGCGCCGGGTCGGCGGCGGCGGATCGGCCCTCGATCCGAGTGTCGTCTCGCAGCTCGTCGGTCGCCCCCGGGACGGCGATCCCCTCTCGGCGCTCTCGGATCGCGAGCGTGAGGTCCTCGGCCTGATGGCCGAAGGGCGGACCAACCAGGCCATCGCCGAGCGGCTGGTCATCACCGAGCGCACCGTCGAGAAGCACGTCCACGGCATCTTCACGAAGCTTGAACTCACCGCCAGCGGCGACGACCACCGGCGCGTGCTCGCGGTCCTCGCCTATCTGAACGACTGAGACCCGGCTCGGCACCGCGGGCGCTCAGCGGCCCGCCGACGTAGGGTGATCTTCGCCGAGGGGTGGGGCCAGCACCACCCCGAATGTCGTGCCCTCACCATTTCACCTCGGCCGGCGCTGGGGAACCATGTACGCCGTACGAGCCTGAGCACCCCGAGAGGAAGCCCCGGACAAATGTTCTCGACCCGTCGTCTCGCACGCTGGAGCGCCACGCACCCATGGACGGTGATCCTCACCTGGATCGCCGCGTGCATCACGAGCATCGTCCTGACGGCGGCCCTGCTCTCGGGCGCGTTGACGACCCAGATCAGCTTCCTCACGAGTCCGGACTCCCAGCAGGGGCGCGATCTGATCGCCTCCAGTTCGCTGGGTGCCAACTCGTTCACCGAAACGGTCATCGTCCAGAGCGACACGCTCACGGTCGATGACCCGGCGTTTCAGGAGAGGGTCGAGTCGCTGACGGCGGAGCTGGTGGAAGTCGAGTCGGTCCGAACCGCGGTCAACTTCTACTCGACGGGTGACCCCAATCTGGTGTCCGCAGACCGCGACACGGCGATCATTCCGGTCGCCCTTCCGATCGAGCTCAAGGACGACGTCGAGCAGACCCTGGAGATCGTCGCCGAGGCGAACGGCGAGGACGGCTTCCGCGTGCTCGAGACCGGTGAGGCGACGCTCGACCTCAACTTCAACGAGGCATCCGAGGAGGATCTGCTGACCGGTGAGACCATCGGGCTCGCGGTCGCCTTCGTGATCCTGCTGATCGTGTTCGGCGCCTTCGTGGCATCACTCGTCCCGATCTTCTCCGCGATCATCTCGATCGTCGTCGGGCTGGGGATCGTCTCGATCATCGGGCAGTTCTTCGACCTGTCCTTCTTCGTCACCAACATGATGGTGATGATGGGGTTGGCGGTCGGTATCGACTACAGCCTGTTCATTCTGTCCCGCTACAAGGAAGAGCGGGAGAACAACCACGACAAGCTCATGGCGATGGAGATCGCCGGCGGCACGGCGAGCAAGGCTGTGCTGTTCAGCGGCCTGACCGTCGTATTCGCCCTGGCCGGTCTGCTGATCGTCCCGAACACCATCTTCGGCAGCCTCGGGGTGGGCGCC
>JAHEIS010000184.1 GCA_024639225.1 Actinomycetes bacterium
TCGTAGCGCTCGTCCCCGCATACATGGGTGCCCGAGACGACGATCTGGCGCCGCCCCGGCGGATAGGGGCGAGCGAATCCCCGCCAATCGAAGATGATCGTCGCACCGTCGTCGGTCGTAATGGCGCCCTGGATGTTGGGCGTCGCGTTCTTGTCGACTCGCGACCGGGGGTGGTTTGCGCCCGCGAGGCGCCCGGAGATGCGCCCGGTCACCTCTCCTTCGGCGACGAAGAAGTAGTGGCCCTCACTGCCAGACTCGCCCTCGAGGACGGTGCCGTGACCGCCGTCGGGGTACCCGAACACCGCTCTGTACAGAGGCTCTATTCTCACCCAGCTACCGTATCCACAGAATGGCTCGCAGGCCAGTGGTCAGCGGCCAGCGTAGCGCCCTGGTGAAAGCGGACCGGACGCCGCCGTAGAGCTGGCCCGGTTCCATTGACACCGGTTGTCTATGCCGCCTGAGCGGCCAGTAGGTGTTCCTTCTCGAATCGCGTCGGGGGAACATCGCCAAGGGCGGTGTGCCGGCGCCGGTGGCCGCACCTCGGCCGCGCAGATCGCGCGCTCCTAGCACAACGCGCGATCGCGGTAGCCTGCGCGGAAAGCACGGAGAGCGCGCGTGTTCGAGGCGGCAGAGGTCGGCAGCAAGATATCTCGGGGCGAGGCCGACGAGCAGCTCCCGCAGCTCCGCGTCGACCTCATCAACGCCCAGTACGACCTGCGTGAGGGCGACTTCCCGGTCCTGATCGTGCTGATGGGCGACGACCGACCGGGCGTCAGCGAGCTGGTGAACCGGCTGAACGAGTGGATGGATGGCCGCTATATCCGCACTCACGTCTTCGGCGCGCCCACCGACGACGAGCTCCAGCGGCCGCGCGACTGGCGCTACTGGCTGGCGCTTCCCGGGCGTGGACAGCTCGCGATCTACACCGGCGCCTTCGCGCTGGAGACCATCTTGGAGCGCCTTCAAGGGGCAATCGACCAGACTGAGCTCGACCGCCGCCTGCGCCACATGAGGCGATTCGAGCAGTCGCTCCGAGACGGCGGCGCGCTGGTCCTCAAGTTCTGGATCCATCTGCCGCGGAAGGCATTCAAGAAGCGCGTCAAGAAGTCGCGCAAGAAGGGCGGCGGCGGCCGACTCGACGCCGCCGACCACCTCATCTTCGACGCCTACGATGACCTGATGCCCCTGGCGGAGTACGTCCTCCGCAAGACCGACCCGGGTGGCGCGCCGTGGCACATCGTAGAGGGCACCCAGGCCCGCTACCGCGACATCACCGTCGCGAGAACCATCCGCTCGGTTTTGATGGAGCGGCTCAGCCGGGCCCCGACGCCCGAGACGCTCGCCGCTCCCGCACCAGCTCCGGTGGTCGCGCCGGAGGCCACCGTTCTCGACACCGTCGACCTCGACGCGGTTCTCGAGCGACCGGAGTACCGCGCCCAGCGCGACGAGCTCCAAGCCCGATTGCGGGCGCTCACCAGACGCGCACGCGAGGAGGGCGTATCGAGCGTTGCGGTCTTCGAGGGCTGGGACGCCGCCGGCAAGGGCGGCGTGATCCGGCGCATCACCCAGGCGATGGACGTCCAGGACTACCGCGTCGTGCCTATCGGAGCCCCGACCGACGAGGAGTTGGCTCGCCACTACCTCTGGCGCTTCTGGCGCCAGCTTCCGAGGGCAGGCCGGATGGTGATCTTCGACCGGAGCTGGTACGGCCGCGTCTTGGTGGAGAGGGTCGAGGGGCTCGTGCCCGAGCTCGCCTGGCAGCGCGCCTACGCGGAGATCGACGACTTCGAGGAGCAGATCGTGGAGCGGGGCATTCCGCTGTTCAAGTTCTGGCTCCACATCGATCGCGAAGAGCAGACGCGTCGCTTCCGCGAGCGCGAGCGAACGCCATACAAGAAGTACAAGATCACGGACGAGGACTACCGGAACCGGGAGCGCTGGGACGCGTACAGAAGCGCGGTCAACGACATGGTGCAACGCACCAGCACGCAGTTCGCGCCTTGGACGCTGGTCCCGGCCAACGACAAGCGCTTCGCGCGCGTGGAGGTGCTGCGCACGATCTGCGAGGGCCTGGCGAAGCGCCTCGACGAAAGCTGATCACCCGGGGGCGGTCTGCATCGGGACAGGTGACTCGACCCGAGGCTTCCGCCGAGATCGCATAGGAACCCATAGCGTCCGTCAAACCCCATTGAAGCACACCTGGTTGGGTCCATTTTGGGTACAAGGGCATGCGCGCGGGGAGGTGATCGTCAGCGTGTGATGCGCGCCCTGCGCGCGAAGCCCTCCCGAGCAGGCGCCAGGTAGCACCAGGAGGCGGGAAGGAGACTGAGGGCCCGAAACGCGCCGGCGAGCGCCGACAACTCGGCCTCATGGACCGCGCTCCACGGGATCGCGAGCCGCTCGCGCACGCGCGGAGCGAGGGTTCCGACCGAGGTCAGCCAGCTCAGATGCGCGACCGCGAAGCGAGGCAGCGGCCACAGCGCGGCGGGGAAGCCACCGGGCGGCGCGGGGCGTCGGATGGTTGCGAGCACGTCGCGCACGGTCGGGTTGTTCTCGATCCGCTCGGCAAGCATCCAGGCGTACCAGTCGTAGAAGCCCTCGAGCGTCCTGGGCATGTCGCGATCGGCCAGGCCGAATCGCCCGCCAAGCTCGCGGGTCTCTCCGTATGCCTGGCGCTGCTCGGCTCTGCTCAGCGGACGTCCGATGCGCGCCAGCGCAACGATGACGGTTTCGAACCCGGTCGCGAGCACCCAGAAGTACGCCTCCGGCTCGAGCGCCTGGTAGTGCCGCCCGGTCGCCGTGACGCCGCTGATCCGCTCGTGGCTCTGGCGGACTGCC
>JAHEIS010000091.1 GCA_024639225.1 Actinomycetes bacterium
GGTGGACACCGCCGGTCGGCTGAGCATCGACGAGGAGATGATGGCCGAACTCGTGGCCATCCGCGAGGCGGTCAACCCGACCAACGTCCTGTTGGTCGTCGACGCCATGACCGGCCAGACTGCCGTCGAGGTGGCGCAGGCGTTCGCCGACGCGGTCGATTTCGACGGGGTCGTCCTGACCAAGCTCGACGGTGACGCCCGCGGCGGCGCCGCCCTGTCCGTGCGCGCGACCACCGGTGTCCCGATTCTGTTCGTCGGAACCGGGGAGAAGCTGGACGCCCTCGAGCCGTTCCACCCCGACAGGGTCGCTTCGCGCATCCTCGGCATGGGCGACGTTCTCACGCTCATCGAAAAGGCGCAGGAGTCGACGGATCTCGACGTCACCAAGGCCGCCGAGATGGAGAAGAAGATCAAGGGCGGGGCGCTGACCCTCGAGGACTTCATGGATCAGATGCGTCAGCTGCGCAAGATGGGGCCCATGTCCCAGCTGCTCGGATTGATCCCCGGACTCGGCAGCAAGATGAAGGACGTGTCCATCGACGAGGGGGCGCTCGACCGCGTCGAGGCCATCATCTCGAGCATGACGCTGGACGAACGGCGTCGGCCTGACATGATCAACGGCAGCCGACGCCGTAGGATTGCCCAGGGCAGCGGCACATCGGTGCAGGAGGTCAACCAGCTCTTGTCCCAGTTCAAGCAGATGAAGAAACTGATGAAGCGCTTCGGCAAGGGCGGAATGCCGCCTCTCGTCGGCGCATAGAACCCAGAGGAGTTCCGTGGTCAAGATCCGGCTCGCCCGCGTGGGCAGCAAGAAGAATCCGATCTACCGTGTGGTGGTCGCCGACTCGCGCTCACCGCGCGACGGGCGGAACATCGAGACGATCGGCCGGTACAATCCCCGTCTCGAGCCGTCGCTCATCGAGGTCGACATGGATCGGGCCAGCCACTGGCTCGCCGAGGGCGCCCAGCCGTCGGCCGCGGTGAAGAAGCTGCTGAAGATCGCCGGGAACGCAGCCTGATGAGCGCCTTCGAGCCGCTGGCCGACATGGTCGCCGACCTGGCGCGGCTCATGGTGTCGAACCCGGACGAGGTCACCGTCGACATCGAAGGCGGCGGTCGGGGCGTCACGCTCGAGCTCTCCGTCGCCGACGGCGACATGGGTCAGGTGATCGGGCGCAACGGCCGGGTCGCACAGGCCCTGCGCGAGGTGCTCCAGGCCGCCGCGGATGCCCGCGGAGCCGGGCGCGTCCGCCTCGACATCGTCGATTAGCTCCATGGAGAGCCGCGCGCGCGTGGTGATCGGCCGGGTCACGCGGGCGCATGCCCTGGCCGGTGGTGTCCGGGTGCGTCCCGATGGGCCCACCGTGGCGACGCTGGAGCCCGGCGACCCGGTCGAAGCCGTGGGCCCGGATGGGAACTCCCGCCGATTGACAGTGGCTGAGCGCGCCGGCGATGCCGCGAGCCCGATTCTCCGGTTCCGCGAGATCGCCGACCGCAACGGCGCGGAGGAGCTGCGCAACTCGCTGCTGCGGGTAACGGATGAGGCGATCAACGACGATCTCGACGCCGGGACCTACCTCGTCCGCGATCTCATCGGCTGCACCGTCTTCTCCGGTGATCGCGAGCTGGGGGCGATCACCGACGTCCATGCCGGCACGGCCAACGACAACCTCGAGATCGATGGACCCGACGGTTCTCTCCTTTTGCCGTTCACGCACGACGCCGTGACCGCGGTCGAGCCCGATGCCGGGCGTGTGGTGATCCGCCCCGACCTCCTGGGGGAGGCCTCCGGTGAGGATTGACGTATTCACCCTCTTTCCGGAGTGGTTCGACTGGCTCCGCCGTCCCCGTCACCTGACAAACGCCGCGGAAAGCCACGACCTCGAGATCCGGTGCTTCTCCTTCCGGGACACGACACCGCTTTCGCAGGGGCAGGTCGACGACGCCCCGTTCGGCGGCGGGCCGGGGATGGTGATCCGCGTCGACGTCATGGCGGCGGCGCTGGAAGCGGTCTACGGCGTCGCTGCCGAGACGGTCCGCGACGAGCGACGGGTCATCGTCCTCACCCCGCGGGGGCGCCCCTTCGACGACGCCATCACCCGCGAGTACGCTGGGCTCGACGAGATCGTCCTGCTCTGCGGTCGCTACGAGGGCTTCGACGAGCGCATCCATCGCGAGCTGGCGTCGGAGGAGCTGTCCCTGGGCCCGTTCGTGCTGGCGGGGGGCGAGACCGCGGCGATGGCGGTGATCGACGCGTTGGCGCGGCGCCTGCCCGGAGCACTGGGCAACGCCGAGAGCCTCGCCCGCGAATCGTTCTCCGCCGAGGGCGGCGGAGAGCTCGAGCATCCACATTTCACGCGTCCGGCCGAGTTCCGCGGATGGGAGGTGCCGTCCGTGCTGAGGTCCGGCAATCACGCTGAGATCGAGCGCTGGCGCGCGGCTGAATCGAGAAAGCCCAGAAGCTCGTAGAGCACGTCCCAGTGAGCCGGCACGTGCCGGGTGGTTCGCCTGCCCGCCGATGCCGATTTGCGAGGTTTTCCCCGGTTCTGAGCCCCCAAATCTGCATCGGGGACGTCTCCGCTGGCCGGGAGTCCAGTTCAGCTGGCCTTCATTTTGCGCAAACATTCCCCGAGCGTCCCGTGAGGTGAGAGTGCCCACGTTCGCGGACCCGCATGGCGATCGATGTCGCAAGAACCACCTCGGCTCTGCCGAAGATCAAGCCCCCCCGTGGGGCCGCCGCCGCACGCCCATCGGATGCGCCACGCGGGGCCCGCCCGTTCGATCCCCTCAGCGATGAGGCTCTCGCCGGCCTGATCCGGTCCGGGGACGCCGACGCCTTCCGCGCTCTCTACATGAGGTACCGCGACACCCTTCTGCGGTACTGCCGGTCCATTCTCCGCAACGGCGTCGACGCGGAGGAAGCGTTCCAGAACACGATGCTGAAGGCATTCACGGCGCTGACGGATGACGCGCGCGAGCTGACGGTCAAGCCGTGGCTGTTCAGGATCGCCCACAACGAGTCGATCGACATCATCCGTCGCCGGCAGCCGGTCGACGATATCGATGAGATCTCGGTGCCCGCGGCGTCGAGTGTCGCCGACGAGGCGGAGACCCGTGCCGACCTGGACGCGCTCGACCGCGACCTGAGCGCGCTGCCGTTCAACCAGCGCAGCGCCCTCATCATGCGTGAGCTCTACGACCTCTCCCACAAGGAGATCTCGCTCGCTTTGGGCATGGAGCCCGCAGACGCCAAGCGCCACATCTTCGAGGCGCGCCAGGCCCTGCTCGACTCACGCGACGGCCGCGAGCTGGCCTGCGGAAGCATTCGCGAGGTCATATCCGAGGCTGACGGACGGCGGATGCGCTCGCGGGCGATCCGGTCGCACATGCGCGAGTGCCAGGGTTGCACGGCGTTCGCCGACGCCATCGCCACCCGCGGGGGACAGCTCGGCCTCCTGTTCCCGACCCCTGCGTTCCTCCTCGATCACCACGTCCTGGGTCCGATCCTCTCTTCACCGGTCTTCGGCGGCGGTCCGGGCGGGGACGGCAAGGACGGTCCGAGGATCAACAGCAGCCAGGCGGCGGTCGGCGCCGGGGCGGCCGCGGTCGCCGCCACCGCGGTCGCCGCAGCGATGGGCGCGCCGATCCTCGACAGCATCGTCGACGCGGTCGGTGGAGGCTCGGACGCTCCGTCGGCGGTCGTCCAGACCGTGGACCGGGCGTCGGGTGCGATTGGCTCGGTTGCCCCGCCCGTATCGGCGCTCGACGACCCGCTCGAGCGGGTCGTCGACCTCGGAGTCCCACCGACGGTGGCGGCACTCGCTGCGTCGCGGGGCTTCGTCCCGCAGGTCGCCGCTGCCGGACTCCCCTTCGGCGCGGGCGCGGCGGGCGATGATGACGACGCCTCGGGCGATGACGCCTCGGGCGGGGGAGATGAGGGCGGCGATTCCGGTGGTGGGTCGGGCGACACTCCCGAGGCTGCCGCTCCCGGGTCCGGTGCGCCGGAAACACCAGCCGCGTCGCCCGATCCGGGTGAGGAGACTGCCGACCCGTCCGCGGCGGAGCCCGCCGGCGGCGGCGCGGGCGACGCCGCCAAGGACGGAGACGCACCGAATGATCCCGCGCCGGGTGGAGACACGGGCGACGCCGCCTCCGATGGTGGTGACAAGCCGGACGACGGGGTGGGTGGCGACGGCGACGATGATCCGGACGACGCCGGAGCCGGGGACGATGACCCGAATGGCGACGACGATCCGAACGGGGATGGGGACGACCCGGACGGTGGCGGCGATGACCCCGATGATGACGACAATGACGACCCCGGTGATGAGGGCGACCCCGACGACCAGAACGACGACCCCGACGATCCTGACGACGGGGATGACCCCGAGGACGGCGAGCAGGGCGGCAACGGCCAGGGCAACGGAAACGGCCAGGACGAGGGCGGCAGCACCGGCGAACAGGGCAACGGCGAGCCCATCGGCACGGGCAACGGAAACGGAAACGGCCAGGACGAGGGCGGCAGCACCGGCGAACAGGGCAACGGCGAGCCCATCGGCACGGGCAACGGCAGCGCGAACAGCCAGAACAACGGGAACGCCGGCGGGCCCGGCGGGCAGGAGACGGGCGACAATCCCGGCCCGGTGGGCGGCACTTCGACGGAGCCTCGTGTCGCGCCGTCGAAGACCGTCACGCCGAAGTACGAGCCGGCAGCCCCGGCTCCCACAAAGGTCGTTGCTCTGTCGACCGCGCCCACGCGCACCGTCGTCGCGGTAAGTACTCCGCCCGCACCTGAGCCGGCGCCGGCCGTCACGGCCCCTCCGGTTGAGGCCGCCGCACCCTCCCCGCCTCCGCCTCCGCTGCCCCCCCCGCCTCCGCCTCCTGAGGCACAGGCGGCCGATACCGAGATCGCTCCGGAGCCGGTGCCCGCGGTTCCTGCGCCCGAAGAAGCGGCCGATGTGAATCCGTACGGCCCGGTCGCCGATGCGGAGCCGGTCCCCGACGGCTGATCAGGCCGCCAGAGGGTGATTCTCAGCGCTCTCTAACAACTCCGGGGTGGATAGGGGCAAACAATTGGGCCTCTGTTTCGTTCTGGATATGTAGGCGCCATCGACGCGCCCGGATACGTATCCAGAGAGAGGGACCTGGAGATGAACGGACTCGACATTCTCATCGTCGGCCTCGGCCGGAGACCACGGACAGAACTCACCGAGCGCTTCGCGCGGCTCGGTCACGATGTGACTCGGAGCGATCAGGTCACGGGGCGTTCGCCCGCCCCCGGTAGCTGCGACGTCGTCGTGGTCGATGCTGCGGCCCGCGGTATCGGGCGCGATGAGGTCGCGCGTATCCGGACCGGTTTTCGGCGGCCGGTGCTCGTCGTGGGTGAGCAGCCCGCGTGCCTGAGCGGGATCGACGGCGCGATGTTCTGCTTCGCCGACGCCGGCGACAACGGCCACGATCTCGCTGTCCGCATGTGCTTGGCGCTGAGCCCCCTGGTCGCGTGCGAGCCCACGCCCTGCCTGTCGACCCTGGATCTCTGCATGCCCCGTGCGCTCGTCCCCGCCCACCAGTGGCGGGCGCGGACACCCGTGCGCGGAGTGTCGTCCCGGACCTGACCCGGTCCCGGTTGCTCAGTCGATGAGCGTGTTGGCGAAGATCTGCCAGGCCAGCACGCTCTTCGCCGTGATGCTGAGGATGATGTAGACGATCTCGCCGAAGATGTAGTCCTTCCAGCGGCCGATCTGCCGGTACTGGAGGAACTGGTTCACGGCGAAGATATTGAAGAGGACGAAGATCGTCACGATGATCGCGTAGACGAAGCCCGGCGGTCCTTCAGCGCCGTCGCGCTGGAGGTTGACGAAAAGGTACGTCGCGATCGCGATCCACGGCGCAGCCCCGGCGATGCATCCGAACCAGAACGGCGTCCACCAGACCCGGCCGTCGGCCCGGTTGACCATTTCCATGATCCAGCCGAACAGGATCATTGAGGCGTTCACGACAGCGATCGCGATCAGGGCGGCGAGATCCGTGATGCCCGTCACGAGGGCGATCAAGACGATCATCAGAGATGCGCTCAGCGAGTACTCGACCCAACGGAACCGATTTCGGCCGCGCCTCAGTTCGTCCGCGTACTTCGGGAAACCGAGGGGGGAGGCGACGATGAAGTGGAACAGCGCGGAGAGGTAGAGGAACCCGGCGGTCGCCGGCGCCAGCGGCACGGAGAACACGGAGTCGATCTGACCCTCGGAGATGGGGGTGCCCGGGGGCCCGTTCAGGTTGAAGGAGCTGACGTCCAGCGAGAAGTCGTTGCCGAGGACGATCATCAGCGTCCCGGAGACGGCGTGCAGCACGCCCATGATCAGGTTGAGCAGGCGCAGTCGCGACAGGCGGGCGGAACTGATCTCGACGTGCGGCGGGGTGTCGAGGGCGGCGTGGGGATGCGTGGTCACGGGTATGGGCACCTGCGGGATGGGTGGCGTGGGGATCCGCTCAAGCCTAGGGGGAGCGCGCCCCGCCCCGCCAGCCGTGCTCGGCCGGTGTTGCTATGATCCCCCGGCTTTTGGATGAGTAAGGGGTTCTGATGTCGGTAATCGAGAGCATCGAACGCGCCCAGCTGCGCGACGACGTCCCGGAGTTCGCTCCCGGGGACACCGTGAAGGTCCATTTCCGCGTGATCGAGGGCTCGCGCGAGCGGACCCAGGTCTTCGAGGGGACCGTGCTCAAGCGACAGGGTGCGCGCGCCCGCGAGACGTTCACGGTCCGTAAGCAGAGCTTCGGGGTCGGGGTCGAGCGCAGCTTCCCGGTCCACTCGCCCAAGATCGAGCGCATCGAGCGGGTCTCCGAGGGAGACGTCCGCCGCGCCAAGCTCTACTACCTCCGGGACAAGCTCGGACGGCAGGCCCGCGTTCGCGAGAAGCAGCGCACCGAGTCCTGAGCGCCGCCGCGCGACGCGACGGCTCTTTGCCCACGACCGAGGCTCCGGCCACGCGCGCGTCGCGGGCGCGGATGAGGCCGGGCGCGGATGCCTGGCCGGCCCGCTGGTCGCCGCGGCTGTTCTCCTCGACCTCGAGGGTCTGACACGTCACGCCCGTCTGGCCCTGTCGGGCCTCGACGACTCCAAGCGACTGCGACCGGCGGAGCGCGAGCGCCTCGGCGCCGCGATCACCCTGCATGCCGCGAGCGTCTCGGTCATCGTGATCTCACCGCGGACGATCGATGCTGTCGGGCTGCACGTCGCCAACATCGATGCCCTCTCCCGGGCACTGGCCGGCCTCGAGGGCGGGTACGACCATGCGTGGGTCGATGGTTTCGGACTCGGTGAGGAGGCGCCCCGCCACGAGCGCCTCGTCGGGGGGGACCGCCGGAGCGCGGCGGTCGCGGCAGCCGGGGTGATGGCCAAGACCACGCGCGACCGGCTCATGCGGGGACCCGTCGCCGAGTCCTGTCCGGGATACGGGTTCGAGGCCCACGTGGGCTATGGAACCGCCCAACACCTCCGCGCGCTCGCGGACCTCGGGCCGTCGCCCGCGCACCGCCGCTGCTTCCGGCCGGTCGCCTACACCGAACTGGCGCTGTTCGTCGACGAGGCGTCAGAGGGCGGCATCGACATCGACCAGACCGTCGGACTCGAGGGTGATGCGTGGCCACCAGCCGGTCCCTTCGACGACCGCGAGGCCCAGGCCGACCGCGACCGCTGAGTGCCGGACGGCGTATGTCTCGGCTGCGGCGCCGAGGCGACGGCGTTGGGAGGCGCTCAGGGCGGGGTAGTCGCCGCGCCGACGGTGCTTGACCTCCCAGAGGACGACCCGGCCGGCGCTCTCGGCGACGATGTCGACCTCGACGCCGGCCAAGCGGAGGTTCCGACCCAGCACCGCCCATCCCTCGCGCCGCAGTCGCCGCTCGACGGCCTGCTCCGCCCGTTTCCCGACACGCCAACGATCCACGCGGGCATCGTCCCGCTCTTTGCGCGACGAGGGCCGCGCCGATCGTGCCGGGCGGCGAACTAGTCCGTCAAGCGGAAGCCGGTCGCTGCGGGGTGCACGGCGAGCGGGGTCCTCGGGACGTCGGCGGGGGGCTCGGCCAGGTTGTAGTCGGCGGGCGCGACATCGTTCGGCGCGTCGGGATGGAAGAGCGCCGCGAGATACTGGATGTGGGCCCGGCCGGGGCCGATCTCGCCCTGTCCACCACCGTAGGCCCGGATTCCCGTCGCCTCGAGATGGTCGTACACCGCCATCAACTCTTCCACCCGGCCGAAGCGCGACGGTTTGACATTCACCGCGGTGGGGACGTGGGCCAGATCGGTGATGTCGCTCAGACGGTGGAGGGGGGCGTCCCAACTCACCCGCTCGCGACAGGCGGCGATGATCTCCTCGGTCTCCGGCGTGATGCGTGGATCCTCAACCCACGCATCGGGGAAGGCCTCGATAGCGCGGCGGTACAGCTCGGCGTCTGCGCCGGGATCGACGATGGTCCCGACATAGTGGCCCTTGAGGTCGAGCGTCTCCACCGCGCCGGTCTCCGCCAGCTCGGCGATGACCCGGTCGTCCCACTCCGGCTCCGGGTCGACCTTGAACCCCAGCCCGGGGACCTGGCGTGCCAGGCGCACCAGCACGGACGCGTCCGGGGGATCGCCGAGGCGTCGCGAGTGGACGAAGCGCACAGGCGCGGCGGTGCGCCCGAGGGCGTCGGCGAGATTCGTGCCCGCCTGGCGGAGCGCGAGGTCGAGCGCGGCACTCTCGAATGCCCAGCGGCGGAAGTCCCTGCTGGCCTCCCAGCCGGGCTCGGCGGGAAACAGGGCGAGGGTGCCGAGGTACGACGAGAACGTGTGCAGCGTCCACGTGCCGGCGAGGGGCAGTCGCGGCATCTCGAGATGGGCGTGGTGATCCTCCGGTTCGTAGACGACGTCCTCGCCGACGCCGTTCTCGCCCGAGCCGGTCAGGCGGATCGCCGTCGTCGTGCGGCCCGGCCCGCCATCGCTCTCGCCCTGGGTCAGAAGCTCGAGCTCGTAGCCCTCGATGTGGAGGGGGAGGTCGCGCAGGGCGTCGTAGAGAGGCACACGGCAACCCTACTAACGCCGGCACCACTCCGGCACGCCCCCGGCGCTCTCGGCGCACCGGCGTCGCTCCTGCTCGGCCAGGTTGGCCTCATGGTCAGCGTTGTACTCAGTGCCGCACCCCTGGGCCTCGAGGCCGCGACGGTCCGCGTCGAGGTCGACCTGCGACCCGGTCTGCCGGCGTTCTCCGTCGTGGGACTGCCGGACGCAGCGGTCCAGGAAGCTCGTGAGCGTGTGCGATCCGGCGTTGCCAACCAGGCCTTCGCGATCCCGGCCCAGCGCGTCGTGGTCAACCTCGCGCCGGGGAGCCTCCGGAAGGCCGGTTCGCAGTACGATCTGCCGGTCGCGCTCGGCCTCCTCGCTGCGTCGGGGCAGATTCCCCCCGGGCTGCTCGTAGGAGTTGGCGCCGCCGGTGAGCTCGCCCTCGACGGCGGGCTGCGCCCCGTCGCCGGGGCTCTCGCCTTGGCCGAACACGCCCGAGCGTCGGGCTGGGAGCGTCTGCTCGTGCCCGCCGCCGCGGCACCCGAGGCCGCGATGGTCCCCGGCATCGTCATCCTCGCCGCCGAGAGTCTGCGGCACGCCGTGGACCTGCTCGCCGGACGGGCGACGCCCGCGCCGGTGCGCCCCGTGGGGATCGGGGCGCGTCGGACGGCGCCCCGGGAGGACCTGGCCGACGTCCGCGGCCAGGCGCCGGCGCGTCGGGCGCTGGAGATCGCCGCCACCGGCGGCCACTCGCTGCTGATGACGGGGCCGCCCGGCGGCGGGAAGACGATGCTTGCTCGCCGCGTCGCGGGCATTCTGCCGCCGCTCAGCGCCGAGGAGGCGCTCGAGGTGACGCGGGTGCTTTCGGCCGCCGGCCTTCATCGACCCGAGGACGGTCCGGCCCGAGAGCGCCCGTTCCGGGACCCCCATCACTCGGCCTCGGTCGCCGCGCTCGTCGGTGGCGGTCCGGGCCTACGGCCGGGCGAGATCAGCCTGGCGCATCTCGGAGTGCTCTTTCTGGATGAAGTCACGGCCTTCGCCCCGTCGGCCCTCGACGCCTTGCGGACCCCGCTTCAGGATGGGCATGTCACCGTGGTCCGTGCAGAGCGCGCGGCCCGCTACCCGGCCCGGGCACTGCTCGTGGCCGCGGGCAACCCCTGCCCCTGCGGCTTCGCCGGCGACCCCGAGCGATCGTGCATGTGTCCGGAGTCCCGGCTCGCCGCCTACCGTGCCCGGCTCTCGGGCCCGCTGCTCGACCGGGTCGCCCTGTCGGTTGACGTGCCCCGTGTTGATCCCGGGCGGCTGGCCACCGAGCACGGGCGTAGCGAGTCGACCGCCGCTGTCGCCGAGCGCGCACGGGCGGCTCGCGAGCGCGCGCGGCACCGTGATCGAGGCGACACGCTCACACCGGACGCGCGCCGGTGCTTCGAGGCGGGCGCCCGCCGGGCCGGGCTCACAGCCCGTGCCTGCGGGCAGGTCGTGGCCGTGGCGCGCACGATCGCCGACCTG
>JAHEIS010000092.1 GCA_024639225.1 Actinomycetes bacterium
CGCCGCCCCCGGAGCCCGGGCCGGCCGGCGCGGCAATATCTCCGGACCCCGCTCCCGCCGAGACCGCGCCCGCTGTTCCGGAGCCGGCGCCCGAGCCCGCTCGCGACCCGGAGCCCATCCCGCCTGCACTTCCGGGAGGACTGGACGGGGGGAGCGCCCCACCCGCGCCCTAACCCGAAGGGTCAAGTCGGGGTTGATGGTTGTTTCAAGCCCTCATGCCGTCCCTGAGGTTTGCTTGACTCCGCTCCGAGGCCTGCTTACGTTCCGGGTGGTGATGCCCCTCAGCTATCGGGGTTGAGCCGGGGTTGTGGGTCGTGAATGACGTCTCAAGCGGCGCTTGAGATTGCCGTCCGGCTATAGCGCTCGGCCTGTCGGGGCGGGTAACACAGGAGGACATCAGCCGTGGAGAGCAGCAACTACCTGGCCGTGATCAAGGTTGTCGGCGTCGGTGGCGGGGGCACCAACGCCGTCAACCGCATGATCGAAACCGGCATTCGCGGCGTGGAGTTCGTGGCGGTCAACACCGACGCCCAGTCGCTGTCGATGTGCGACGCCGAGATGAAGGTCCAGATCGGGGCCGGCCTGACCAAGGGTCTGGGTGCGGGCGCCGAGCCACGGATCGGGCGCGACGCAGCCGAGGAGAGCCGCGACGAGATCAAGGATGCGCTCCGGGGCGCGGACATGGTCTTCGTCACCGCCGGTGAGGGTGGAGGCACCGGCACCGGCGCGGCGCCGGTCATCGCCCAGATTGCCCGCGAGCAGGGCGCTCTGACGGTCGGCGTCGTCACCAAGCCCTTCGCCTTCGAGGGATCACAGCGCGTGCGGCGCGCCGAAGAGGGCATCGACGCCCTGTCCAAGCAGGTCGACTCGGTCATCATCATCCCGAACGAGCGACTGATCGAGACGGTCGAGCGTCGCACGTCGGTCATCGAGGCGTTCGGCATGGCCGACGACGTGCTCCGCCAGGGCGTACAGGGAATCACCGACCTCATCACCGTCCCCGGCCTGATCAACCTCGATTTCGCCGACGTCCGGACCATCATGGCCGGCGCGGGTCCGTCCCTCATGGGGATCGGCACCGCGAGCGGCGAGGCACGCGCCGCGGAGGCAGCCAAGGCGGCGATCTCCTCCCCGCTGCTGGAGACCACCGTCGCCGGAGCGACCGGCGTGCTGCTCAACATCACCGGCGGTGCCGACCTCGGCCTGTTCGAGATCGACGAGGCCGCAACGGTCATCCGCTCCGCCGCCCACGACGAGTGCAACGTGATCTTCGGCGCGGTCATCGATGAGGATGCCGGCGACGATCTCCGGGTCACCGTGATCGCGACCGGCTTCGAGGTCGCCCCGACGGAGAGCCGCTACCTCGGTGGCGAGCGCACGCGATCCGGCAGCGAATCGATCGCGAGCCGGGACGAGAGCTCGAGCTTCTTCGACGCCGAGAGCCCGGCCGAACCGGCGTCCTCTCCGCCGTCCTCGCGCCCCGCCGACCTCAACCTGGACAAGGACGAGGTCCGCGACCTGGGCATCGACGACGACTCCCTCGAGGTTCCCGACTTCCTCAAGTAGAGGCGACGGCCGCGTCTCGCCCCGACCGCCGCCCCGGGGGCGGTCCATCGCCGTTCGGATCGAGGGAAACGGCGTCGGCGTGACGGCCTCGACGGGTGGGGGCACTGGTAGCGTCCGACGCCGATGACGGAGCTTCGGTGGACACCTGTGCACGGGAATCATCTCGCCCTCCGGGCGAAGATGGGAGAGTTCGCCGGGTGGGACATGCCGCTGTCCTATGCCGACGGGGCGCAGGCCGAGCATGTGGCCGTGCGGGAGGGCGTCGGGATCTTCGACGTCTCGCACATGGGTGAGTTCGATGTCCATGGCGCGGCCAGTCGCGACTTTCTCCAAGGGGTGTTCGCCAACGACCTCGATGAGATCGGCCCGGGGCAGGGTCAGTACACGCTTCTCTGCCAGGAGGACGGGGGCGTCATCGACGACCTCATCGTCTACTGCCTCGCCGACGACCGGTTCCGTCTGGTGGTCAATGCGTCCAACACCGAAGCGTGCCGGGTTCATCTCGCCGCCCACGCCGTTGCGGGTGCCGAGCTGACCGATGTGTCCGACGGGGTGGCGATGCTCGCTCTCCAGGGCTCCGGCTGGAAGGACGCACTCGCGCACATCGCCGAGCCCCATCTGGGCGATCTCGCCTGGTTCGGCATCGCCGCGGCCGACTTGTGTGGCCACGCATCGCTCGTCGCCCGCACCGGCTACACGGGCGAGCCGGGAATCGAGTTGATGTGCCCCTGGGAGGGCGCTGTCGATATCTGGGAGGCGCTCGCCGCGCCCGCCGGCCCCGCGGTGCCCGCCGGGCTCGTGGCGCGCGACACCCTGCGTTTGGAGATGGGGTACCCGCTCCACGGCAACGAGCTGTCCACGGCGCGCTCGCCGATCGAGGCGGGCCTGAAATGGGCCGTCGACCTCGAGGGGCCCGAGTTCATCGGCAGCGAGACGATCCGGCGTCAGGCCTCTGAGGGCACCGCCCAGCGGCTCTGCGCATTCTGCTTTGACGAGCCGGGCATACCCCGCTCCGGCCACACTGTTCTCCGGAACGGCGACCCGATCGGGATCGTCACCAGCGGTACGATGTCGCCGACCCGCGGCATCGGGATCGGAATGGCCTACGTCGACGCGGAGTTCGCCGCGCCGGGAACGGCGATCACCGTTGACGTCCGGGGCAAGGCCAAGTCCGCGACCACGGCGCGACGGCCGCTGGTCGACACCTCTCCCACGAAAGATGACTCCTGATGGCAGATGAGAGCTACCCCGACGACCTCCGCTACCACCCTGAGCACGACTGGCTGCGCGCGGACGGCGATGAGGCGGTCATGGGGATCACGTGGTACGCCCAGGACTCCCTCGGCGAGGTCGTGTATTTCGACCCTCCCGCCGTGGGCAGCACCGTGACACGAGATCAGCCCTACGGCGAGCTCGAGTCGGTCAAGGCAGTCTCGGACATCATCAGCCCGGCCTCCGGAGAGGTCGTCGCGGTGAACGAGGGCATCGCGGCGGGTCCGGAGGTCGTCAACGGCGACCCGTACGGGGGCGGCTGGCTCATCCGCGTCCGCCTCAGCGACCCGTCGGAGCTCGAGAGCCTGATGGACGCGCCGGCCTACCGGGAGTACCTGGCCGGCCTCTAGGAGCATCCAGCCCGGCGGACGTGTGGGTACCCGTCAGGGATGACGGAGTCACCGACCATGAGCGAGGGGAAGATGCGGGTTGCGATCATCGGTGCGGGGCCGAGCGGCGTGGACGCCGCGCTGGCCTGCCGGGAGAGAGGCTGGGAGGTGGACGTCTACGAACGCGCCCCACGGGCTGCGGCGGCCATCCGCGACTGGGGCCACGTCCGCATGTTCACCCCCTGGGAGATGAATCGCTCTGCCCGCATGGATGAGGCCCTGGCGGGCGCCGGGGTCGCGATCCCCGACGGCGGAGCTCCCCCGACCGGCGCCGAGTTCGCGGCGCAGCTCATCGATCCGCTACTGGACACCCCCGCGCTCGATGGTGCGGTGCACCTCGGATGCGAGGTGCTGGAGATCGCTCGGGCCGGCCTCTCCAAGGAGCAGGAGATCGCGACCGACGCCCGCGCCGCCCGCCACTTCCGCCTGATCCTCCGTCAGGACGGCACAGAGCGTGCGGCGGTCGCCGACGCGGTGATCGACGCGACAGGAACGGAGTTCGCCGCCGGACCTCTCGGAGATGGCGGCGTGGCGGCGCCCGGCGAGCGCTCTCTCGCGGCACGCATTCGCCGGCGCATCCCGGATCTGCCGGCGGAGTCGGAGAGCTTTGCGGGTCGGACGACCCTCGTCGCGGGTACCGGCCATTCCGCCCAGACCGCGATCGCAGGGCTGGCGGATGTGGTGGCGGCCTCTCCGGGAACCCGCGTGGTGTGGGTGTCGCGCTCGGCTGATCCCGACTGGGGCTCTCCGGTTGATGACCCGCTGCCCGATCGCGCGGCCCTCGCGGCCCGCGCCGGCGAGGTCGCGTCCGGAGCGGTCGGCGGGATCGAGTTCCTCGGCGGCCTCAGCGTCCACGGGCTCGCCCTCGCCGGCGCGGGCATCGACGTGCAGCTCGACGGCACTCCCGGACCCCGGACGGTGCGCGTCGACGAGGTGGTTTCGCTCACCGGTTCACGCGCCGACGCGTCGTTGTACCGTCAGCTCCAGGTCCACGAGTGCTACGCGACGGGCGCGCCGATCAAGCTCTCGGCTCAGCTGCTGGGCGATGCGGCCGGCGACTGCCTCAGCCAGCCTGAGCACGGGCCCGAGCTCCTGCGTAATCCCGAGCCGGGATTCTTCATCATCGGCGCCAAGTCCTACGGGCGGGCCCCCAGCTATCTCATGCGGACCGGTTTCGGCCAGGCAGAGGGAGTGGTCGCCCTGCTGGCCCGTGATCTCGCCGCGGTCGGAGCCTGACTCCCGAGTTGCACCCAGAACCCCCGATTCGGCGGGCGCGCCGTGGAAACAGCGCGCCGTCTCCGTCACACTGAGCCGATGCTCGACGGCGTTGCCTGGGGGACGGTTCGGGGAGGCGTCCGTGTCACGCCGGCCTGGGAGGCCCTTCTGCGCGGCGACGGGGTCACGGCATCGGCCACTTTCGACCGCGCGGCCCGGCGCGACCCCGATGACCCGTGGGTCTGGCGCGGGCTCGGCCTGGCCATGGCCGAGCGGGCGATCGAGGTGCGTTCGATTCACCATCTCCACCGCGCGCTGGCCCTCGAGCCCGATCACGCCGAGACGTGGTACTGGGTCGGCCAGTTCGCCCCCCGGGACACGCACGCCGACGTCGCGCTCCGCGCCCTGCAGCGCGCGGTGGAGCTCGGCCCCGGCGAGGCCGACTACCACGCGGCGCTTGCCGGGCGGCTTGTGGGGGAGAATGCCCTCGGCGAACTCGAGCGTGCGCTGTCGATCAACCCCGGCCACGCCGAGGCTCTGAGGACCTCCGTGTGGGTGCTCGAACGCCTGGGTCGGCGGGATGACGCCGTCGAGGCCGCCGAACAGCTCGCCACCCGCCTGCCCACCGCGGCCAATCTCGGTGCGCTCTCTCGCCTGCTCGAACGCGTCGGGCGCACGGCTGAGGCGGAGCGGGCGCGCGCCCGGTGCACCCGACGCGCCCTCGTGGAGGACGCATCTCCCCGGGGGCTGGAGGAGTTCGGAGCGATCGGCCGTCTGCTTCTGGAGCGGCGTCAGCTGGAGAACCTGCGCGGCAGCTTCGCCGCCGGGGCGACCGTCACCCCGTGGGAACCGGGGTTCTGGCTCGGCATGGCCCGGGCGATGATCGAAGCGGGCCGTTCCGCCGAAGCCATGCCACTGCTCGATCGCCTCGCGGAGTCCGATCCCGGCGGAGCGATCGCACTCGCGGTCGGCCGCGAGCGGGCGGCCACCCTGTCACGGTTGGGACGCCACGGCGAGGCCGAGACGGCACTCGAGGTCGTGCGGATGCTCGAGGACTTCCGCCGGTGGGACGAGGGCGACCCCTACGCCCTCGCGGGGGCGGAGGTTCCCGCCGACGGCTTTCGGGCGCGTTGGCGTACCTGGCCGGCTGCGCTGCGTGATCCGTGGACCGATCGGGTCCAGCCCCCCTGGACGGGTTCGGCCGAGGAGAACGCCGAGCGCTGACGTGCACGGGCGGTCAGAGTGGGAGCTCGCGCGCCAGCCGCGCGTTTTCCTCCGGATCGAACACCGCGTGCTGAGCGCAGGCCGGGATCAGCCGTCCCGTCTCGGGGTGGGAGAAATGGTAGCTGCAGGCCTCGAGCCGCTCACGCGTCTCGCGGATGCGCTCGTCGCTGATCTCATCCCCGTTCTCCATTGCGTCCCAGGCCTCGCCGACATCGGCTGCATCCATGAAGCGGTGCATGACGAGTGTGACCGGGGCGAAGCCATGACGTATGAGTTCTCGCAGGCCGGCACGGCGGGCGAAGCGGACGCTCCAGCCGAGGGCGATCGGCACGGAGCTGGGCCGGCGGGCGAATGCGCGCGTCAGCCGGGCGGCCGCGACGGCGGGCGGTGCGGCGAGGTCGATGCCCCGAAGCGTCCCGAACAGCGCGCTTCGCATCCGCAGATCGCGCGGATCGCGATCGTCTGCCAGAGCCACCCAGCGTGAGCCCACCCACCCCCCGTACGCCGCCCGATTGCAGCGCTCGTCGCCGGTCTGGAAGAGCCGGTAGGGCAGGCGACCGCCCGCGCCCGCCTCGATCCGGGACCAGACGGCGTCGGCGCTGAGCGCGCCGTAGTCGTCCTTCCAGCGGCGCTCATTGCCCACGAAAGCCGCCGGTTGGAAGCTGAACATGTGAAACCCGAACCGGCCCGCGGTTCGCAGGACCTCGGGGATCTGCGCCACGTTGCGCGGGGTCACCGTGTAGTTGTGGGCCAGGTGGCTCTTCACCCCGTGCTCGCGCCGCAGACGCGCGAACATCGCGCAGAAGTGGGCGCGGAAGGGATTGAGCGAGCGCTCGTCGGCGGGGAGGGGAATGCCCCGGCGTCCGAACATCAGGCTGTCGAAGTGGGCGGCGAAGGCGAGCGCGTCGAACCGGCGTGAGCCGTCGGGGTTCAGGGCGAGCCGTCTGAGGTAGTCGTAGTCGAAATCGCCGTGGGTGAAGCTCATCGGTTTGCGCTCGTGCTCGAGCATGGCACCGAGCGCCGCGGCGTGATCATCGGGTCCGAGCAGGCTGACCTCCCCACCGATCAGCTGCGCATACTGACCCGGGCCCCGGACCCGGCGGGTGAACTCCATCTGGCGGCCGATCTCGCTCACGGTGTGCTCGCCGTCGATGCGGACCTTGTTGGCGTCCCGGCTGTGGTAGCACGGGGTGCAGGCGAAGTCGCACTTGGGAAAGACGCCGTGCGTCCCCTCGCATCCGGCGATGCGCTGCCCGATGGTCTGGCTGCGGTGCTTGACGTGGGGCGGCAGCTCCGCCCAGCGCTGCCGGAGGGCGGCCGCAACCTCCGGGTCCTGGGGGCGGGTCACGCGCTCCAGCGCGCGGATGGCCGAAGCGGCCCGATGGGCGAGGCGGGTCAGGGCGGGCACGAGCGGGACGCTAGCAATCGCCCACCGCCCGGGCGGTGGGCTCAGGCCTCCTGGTACTGCTCCAGCGGGGGGCAGGAGCAGACGAGGTTGCGGTCGCCGTGTACCGCGTCGATCCGGCCCACGGGTGGCCAGTACTTGTCGGTGCGCAGATCGTCGCGTGGGTATGCCGCCGACTCCCGGGAGTAGGGCCGGTCCCAGCTGTCCGAGGCGATGTCCTCCGCGGTGTGCGGGGCACCTCGGAGCGGGCTCTCCTGTGCGGTCCACTCGCCGGCTTCGACGCGGGATATTTCCTGCCGAATCGCGATCATCGCGTCGCAGAACCGGTCGACTTCGACGAGCGACTCCGACTCCGTCGGCTCCACCATCAACGTGCCCGCGACCGGGAAGGACATCGTCGGCGCGTGAAACCCGTAGTCCATCAGTCTCTTGGCGACATCGTCGACGGTGACCCCGCACCGCTCTCGGATCGGGCGCAGGTCCAGGATGCACTCGTGGGCGACTCGTCCCCGCTCTCCGGTGTACAGGACGGGGTAGTGGGGCGCGAGACGGGTGGCAATGTAGTTCGCGCTGAGGATCGCCACGGCGCTGGCGCGCGTGAGGCCCTCGGCGCCCATCAGCGCGATGTACGTCCAGGAGATCGGCAGGATCCCGGCAGAGCCCCAGGGGGCGGCGGAGATCGGCCCGATCCCGTCCGCCGGGCCCGCCTCCGCGTTCAACGGGTGGTTCGGCAGATGGGGGGCCAGGTGGGCGCGGACCGCCACCGGTCCGACCCCGGGGCCGCCGCCGCCGTGGGGAATGCAGAATGTCTTGTGCAGGTTCAGATGCGAGACGTCCGCCCCGAACTCGCCCGGGGCCGCGAGCCCCACCAGCGCGTTGAGGTTCGCACCGTCGACATAGACCTGGCCGCCGGCCTCGTGGACGATCGCGCAGATCTCGCCGATCCCCTCCTCGAACACGCCATGGGTCGAGGGGTAGGTGACCATGATGGCCGCGAGGGACTCGCCGGCCTCGGCCACCCGGGCGCGGAGGTCATCGAGATCGACGTTGCCCGCGTCGTCACACGCGACCACCCTGACGGACATTCCCGCCATCACGGCTGACGCGGCATTGGTGCCGTGCGCCGACGAGGGAATGAGGCAGATGTCGCGCTGGTCATCATGGCGGGAGCGATGGTAGGCGCGGATCGCCAGCAGGCCGGCCAGCTCGCCTTGGGAGCCCGCGTTGGGCTGGAGCGAGACCTCGTCATAGCCGGTGGCGACGCAGAGAGCGCGCTCGAGCTCGCCGATCATCGCCCGGTAGCCACGGGTCTGGTCGTCGGGGGCGAAGGGGTGGATCCGCGCGAACTCCGGCCAGGACACCGGGATCATCTCCGTCGTGGCGTTCAGCTTCATCGTGCAGGACCCCAAGGGGATCATTGATCGGTCCAGGGCCAGGTCGCGATCGCTGAGGCGTCGCAGATAGCGGAGCATCTCGTGCTCGGTCCGATGGCGGTGGAACACCGGATGGGTGAGGATCTCGTCTTCGCGTCGAAGCTCCGGGGGCAGGCCGTCCGGGGCATCCGCCTCGAGCTCCGCGCAGGACGCGTCGATACCGAACGCGTCTAGCACCGTCTCGACGACGTCCCGCCCCGAAGTCTCATCGAGGCTGATGCCGATGCTATCGGCGTCGACCCGGCGCAGGTTGACGCCCCGTGCGCGGGCCTCGGCGCACACAGCGTCGGCTCTGCCGGGCGTCTCCACACGGAGGGTGTCGAACCACGACTGCCCGCCGAGCCTGAGGCCGCCGGCGCGCAGCCCTCGCGCGAGGACCGACGTGAGCCGGTGGACCCGCTCGGCGATGCGGCGCAGGCCCTCGGGGCCGTGCCACACCGCGTACATGCCTCCCATGACCGCGAGGAGCACCTGCGCCGTGCAGACATTGCTCGTCGCCTTCTCTCGCCGGATGTGCTGTTCGCGGGTCTGCAGCGCGAGCCGGAGCGCCGGCCGCCCCGCCTCGTCGAGCGAGACGCCCACGAGGCGCCCCGGGAGCGAGCGCGCGTACTCGTCTCGGGTCGCGATGAAGCCGGCGTGGGGGCCGCCGAACCCGAGCGGGACGCCGAAGCGCTGGAGCACGCCCACGGCGATGTCTGCTCCCATCGCGGCCGGAGAGCGCATCAGGACCATCGCCAGCGGATCCGCCACGATGATGGCCAGCCCGCCATGCTCGTGGACTGCGCCGGTGACCGGCGACAGGTCGGCAACCCGACCCGAGGAGCCGGGGGCGGCCAGCAGCGCGCCGAACAGGTCCGCCGGCAGATCCCGCTCAGGATCACCGACGACGACCTCGATCCCGACAGGCTCGGCGCGGCCGGCGACGACCGCGATCGTCTGGGGGTGGCAGTCGGCATCGACGAAGAAGACATCCGAGCCGCCCGGCGCCGCCCGATGGGCCATCGTCATCGCCTCGGCCGCGGCGGTGCCCTCGTCGAGCAGGGACGCGTTGGCCAGCGGCAGGCCGGTGAGATCGGCGACCAGCGTCTGGAAGTTCAGAAGCGCCTCGAGCCGCCCCTGGGATATCTCCGGTTGGTACGGCGTGTACGCCGTGTACCAGGCGGGGTTCTCGAGAATGTTGCGCTGGATGACCGGGGGCGTGATCGTGTCGTGGTACCCGAGACCGATGAGCGATGTGAGCACGGCGTTCTCGTCGGCGTGGGCCCGCAGACGCTCGAGAGCATCCGGCTCGGACACGGGATCGGGCAGGGCGAGCGTTTCCGTCGCCCTGATCGACGCGGGCACGGTCTCGGCGATGAGCGCGTCGAGATCGGGTGCGCCGACGGCCTCCAGCATCGTCTGCTGGTCGGCGTCATCGGGCCCGATGTGCCGGGACGCGAAACGCGCGCGGTCCTCAAGCTCGGTGAGGGACGTACGTTCGGTCATCAGGTCTCCCGGTGCGAAGGCAGGCGAATGCTCCGCCCCCGCTGTCCCGGTGCCTGAGAGATGCACTCAGATGCTGAGCTTTCCCCGTCGGCGGAGTGCGCGCGGCACTCGCTCTCCAGCGTAACCGCGCCCCCCACGGTCCGGATGCCTGAGAGTTTCCGAGGCGGTTGCTCCTTCGGCGCCGGCGCGAAGCCGGACTCTCCCACGGCGGGCGATCGGTTGCCCAGAAGGTAGCACCGGCAGCGGAAGGCGGACGGGTCGGCCGTCGCCGTTCAGCTGGCGGCCAGTTCCCACGGCGGCGGGATCGTCTCGACGAACTCGCTCTCGGGGCGGGCGAAGAAGTAGCCCTGGGCCATCTCGACGCCGAGGTGCAGGAGGGTATCCATCTCGGCCTTCGTCTCGACACCCTCGGCGATCAGGTGCGAGCCGATCTCTTCGTTGAATGCGACCATCGAGCGCACCAGCGCCCGCTTGCCCGGGTC
>JAHEIS010000011.1 GCA_024639225.1 Actinomycetes bacterium
GGCCTCGTGCACGATGCAGGCCGTCCCCGGGGCCAGCTCGCATCGTCGGGCCCAGGGGTCGGATTTCAACGGCAGGAGGTGGCCGTCGGAGCCGATCAGCTCGAACTTGTAGAGCTCGCCCGCTCCGATCTCGGGCACGAAGATCTCCCAGATCCCGCTCGAAGGGTGGCACCGCATCGGGTGAGCCCGTCCGTCCCAACGGTTGAAGCCGCCGACGACGCTGACCCGGCGCGCATTGGGCGCCCAGACGGCGAAGCGAACGCCGGCGACCCCCAGAGCCGTGTCGGGACGGGCGCCGAGCACGGCGTGGAGCTCGCGGTGGTTCCCCTCGCCGAGGTAGTACTCGTCGGTCGCGGTGACGGCGGCCGGAAACCGGTACGGATCCTGGATCATGTGGACGCCGGCCCGGTCGCTCACGCGCAGCCGATACTCCCCCGGCTGGTCCGCCATCGTGATCGCAAAGACGCCCTCGGCCGCCCGGGGCATCGGGCGAGGCCGCCCGCCGGCGGGGACGAACCACACCGCGTCGGCCTCCGGCTGGACGGTGCGCACGGTCCAGCCGGTTGCCACCCGGTGCGGTCCGAGGTGAGCGAAGGGGTCTCCGTGCTCGCCGCGCGCGAGCGCGAGCAGGTCAGGCGACGCCAGCGCGGGCCTCGTCGGCATCGACCGCGTACAGGTCGTGGAGATAGGCGTCGACGCTGCGATCCCAGGGGAACCGCGACCGGAGCGCGGCCTCGCGGATCCGTCGCCAGGCGGCGGGATCGCGTTCGCGGATGGCCATCGCGTGGCCGAGCCGGGCGACCATCGATCGCACCTGGGCCCGAGGGTTGCCCCCCTCGAAGGCGAAGCCGTTGACGCCGTCGGTGACCGTGTCACGCAGCCCGCCCACGTGGTGGACGAGCGGGGGCTGACCGGCGCGCATGGCAAGCATCTGGCTGATTCCGCAGGGCTCGTACGAACTCGGCATGACGTAGAGATCGCCCGCCGAGAAGAGGGCGTCGGCCAGAGCTCCCGAGTACCCGTTGACGAAGACGAAGTTGCGGCGGCGTGCCGAGACCGACGCCAGGAAGTCCACGTACTCCGGATCGCCGGTCCCGGCAAAGAAATAGATGCCGTCGTCCCCGAGGGTGTCCAGCAGGTGGTGGATCGCCGGCCGCCCGTCCGGTCCGGGCTCGCGCAGGAGCCGGATCTTCTGCTCGGCGACGCGGCTCACGGTCGTGAGGAGCCATGCCGGGCGCACCGCCGGCACCGCCCGCAGCCGCTCATCGGCCAGGTAGTGGGCGCCGTTCACGACGGGACGGACCCGCAACAGGCGCCGGACCTCGGCGTGCATCGTCGCGACCACATCGGGCCAGCCGAGCTCATCCGCCGCCTCGACGTGGTACTCGCAGCCGTTGAGGATGCCGAAGACGCGACCCGCCGCGTGCGCCGCGCGCAGCTCCTTCTCAAGGCCCTCGCCGCCGTAGAAGCCCGAGACGCGAACAGCGCTCGGGCGCTGGATCTCCTCCGCATACGACGGCGAGACGACGTGCACGGCATCGGCCAGGCGGATCCCGGCGGCCATCGGGTTCACCAGCTCCGGCTGATGGGGATCGCGCAACGCCGGAGGCGGGGGGCCCAGCCGCGGAAACCAGGCGGCCCAGGAGGACTCGTCGCCATCCGACGGGCGCTGGCCCTGCAGCGCGAGGTTGTGGATCGTGAACACCGTCCGCAGCTCGCGCAGCGGCCCCAGCCCCGGATCGCTCTCGCACAGCGCGGGGAGGTAGCCGGTGTGCCAGTCGTTGAGATGCAGCACGTCGAGCTCGCCGAAGGCGCCCGCGACGGCGCCGTGGGCCGCGGCGGCACTGAAGAACGCGAACTTCGACGCGTCGGTGGCGAACGGCGCGTCGGCATCGTGGCAGTAGATCTTGCCGATGCCGTGCGGCGAGAAGAACTCGTGGTCGAGAACCAGATGGCGGACCCCCTGATGGGTCGTGCGCCCCTGGACCTCCAGGATGCGTACGGCGCGGCGCACGCCGCGGAAGGAGACGCGAACCGTGCTGCGGTGGATGGCCCCGGGCAGCAGCGCCAGGTGGCCGTAGGAGGGCGTGACGACGGTGACGCTGCACCCCCGCCGCGAGAGCTCCCGGGGCACGTCGCGCACGACGTCCCCCACGCCGCCCGCCTTGGCGCCCGGAAGCGCGTCGTTCTCCGACGCGACCAGGAGGATGCGTGGCGCCGAGACACGCCCGAGGTGCTCGGACCTCGCGTTCAAACCGTCACGACGGAATTGTCCGACCCGTACCCGGACGGCGCATAGGCGTCGGCCGCCCAGTCGTTCTCCCAGGCAACTCCGTCCATCAGATAGCGGAACTGGTACTCGTGCCCCGGCTCGAGATCGAGGGTCGCGCTGAAGTCGCCGGACTTGAGGCGCGTCATCGGGCACGCTTCGGCGTCCCATCCGTTGAAGTCGCCCACCAGCCGCACGTCCTCGCTGGCGCCGGCGGCCTCGGAGTCGACGCGGAAGGTGACCTTGCAGACAGGGCGGGTCTTGAGATATCGCTTCGAAACACTCATGCTTGTCTCTCTCAGGGGATCGCGTGGGCACACAGCGCGGAGCGGCCGTGACCGAATCTATCGGCCGCCACCCGCCCATGACAAAGGTATTGCGTCCCAATTCTCCGAGGTTTCACACGGGCCCGGCCACTGCCCGAGGGCCAGAAGCCCGGGCACGTCGTTTGGCCGTCTGACCCGCCCGGGCACGTCAGAACGACCTCAGCACTCTCGGGCACGGCGGCCCCGTGCTCGGCCCGGATGACTCGCCCGTCTGGATCCACGTCGGATTCTGCAGCACCGGCGGGACCGACGTCTGGGACCTCGGGGATCACGCCGACCTGCGACCGGTCACACGCCGACATCGACGTCGAGGCCGACGCCTGAGCTGGCGCGACAGCGGTCAGTGCCTGAATGAGATGCGGCGCAGACCCACGCCGTCGGCCAGCAGCCTCAAAGCGACGTAGAGGAACAGGAGTAGTCCCGCGAGCTCGAGCAGTTCCTCGAGGGTGGAGATGAGGTCGAAGCCCAGATCGCGTGCGCCCTCGCGCTCGAAGTACCAGCCGCTCACGGCCTCGAGGACGATCGCGCCGCCGACATAGAGCGCCCCGGCCAGCAGGAATCCGGTCCGAAGCGGGCGATCGAGCCGGATGAGCCAGCGGCTGTAGACGAGCGCGAGGAGCAGGGTGCCGACCGCGTAGGGGATCACCCACGCCCAGTAGAGCAAGCCCGAGGTGTCGAATCGCTCTTGGACCGGCTCGACGAAGCGTTCGTGGATCGCGGCGAACTCGTCGAGGGCCAGAAGCGTGAAGACGATCGCCAGCCCGGCCCAGTAGCGACGGTCGCGCGCCGCCGTGCGCCAGAGTACGGCGCACACGACAGCCACGTTGAGAATCAGCCAGACCGCGAAGAGCGTGGGCAGGTTCGCCTCGGCGTCGAGGTGCAGCATCGCGACCAGGCCCCGCTCGCGGGGAAGGTCGAAGCCGTGGCGCCCGACCAGAGCGACGAGGTGCAACGCGAGCAGGGCAGCGACGGCGGCGAGATACCAGCCGATCAGACGACGGACCGAGAACCGCAGCTCGGAGCTGCCGACCGGGTCCGGACCGATCCTCTGAGAAGTATCCACAGCCCGACCGTACGGAAGCCCGCGCCGAGTGGGCTCCGGCCGTTCGGGGGGGATACTCGGCTCAGTCGCGCAGCTTGTACCCGCGACGGAACAGGCCCAGGGTCACTGCGAAGAGGATCACGTTGGCCGCCAGGAGCGCTGCGAAAGCGGCGAACACGTTCGTCTCCGACACCCCGAGGAAGCCGAAGCGGACCAGGTCGATCATGTAGTAGATCGGGTTGAACAGGGTCAGCGTGCTGTACGGCTCCGGAAGTAGATCCACCGAGTAGAAGACGCCACCCAGAAAGATCAGCGGCTGGAGGACAAAGGTCTGCGCCAGAGCCACGTCATCGAACTGCTCCGCGCGCACCCCGACCAGGACGCCCAGTAGCGAGAAGAAGAAGCCGACGAGGATCAGCGACGGGATCAGCACCAGCGGCTCCGCGACCGGGAGATCGACCAAGAGCGCCGAGGCGCCGAAAGTCAGCAGGGCCACGATGCCCCCGCGAGCGAAACCTCCGAGGGCCATCGCCAGGAGCAGCTCCGCCGGGGAGGCCGGTGAGGAGAGCTGGTCCTGGATCGCGCCCTGGAACTTCTGCTGGAGGATGGACGAGGCGTTGTTGCTGAACGCGTTGATCGCCCAGGCCATCATGATCAGACCGGGGATCACGAAGATGATGTACTCGAAGCCCTGCAGCTCCTTGATGCGCGTGCCGAGCGCAGCACCGAACACCGAGATGTAGAGGAAGGTCTCGAGCAGGGGCGCGCCCAGGGTCTGGCGCTTGATCTTCATGAAGCGGCTGACCTCGCGGCGCCACAGCGAGAAGAACCTGATCTGGGCGGCGGTCATGAGGTGAACTCGTCCCCCGTCGAGCGCGACAGTTCCTTGCGGCCGACCAGCTCCAGGTAGGCGTCCTCGAGGTTGGCCACTCCGTAGCGCTGAGACAGATCGGCGCTCGTCCCCTGGGCCACGATTTCACCGTGGTTGATGAAGGCGATCTTGTCGCAGAGCTGCTCGGCCTCCTCCAGGTAGTGCGTCGTCAGCAGGATCGTCGTGCCCTGCCGATTGATGTCGCGGACGTAGTGCCAGAGCTCCAGTCGCAGCTCGATGTCGACGCCGGCGGTTGGCTCGTCGAGGATCAGCAGCCGCGGCCGGTGCATCAGCGCCCGGGCCAGGATGAGCCGCCGCTTCATCCCGCCCGAGAGCAGGCGCGTGCGGTCCTTGCGCTTCTCGGTCAGCGAGAAGGTCTCGAGCATCTCGTCGGTCCGCTCACGCCGCTCGGCGCGGGGCATGCCGAAGTAGCCGGCGTGGTAGTCGAGCGTCTCCTCGACGGTGAGGAACCAGTCGATGTTGAGCTCCTGGGGAGCCAGGCCGACCGCCTGGCGGGCCAGGCCGTAGTCATGCAGAGCGTCGTGCCCGAAGACCTCGACCACCCCGGATGTCGGCTGCGCCAGCCCGGTCGAGCAATGGATCAGGGTGGACTTGCCGGCGCCGTTCGGACCGAGAAGACCGAAGAACTCGCCCGGCTGCACGTCGAGCGCGACTCCGCGCAACGCCTCGACGCCGTTCGCGTAGCGCTTGACGAGGCCATCGACGTGGAGCGCCGCGGAGCCAGAGGTGTGCGCGTCGGTCAAGACTCGGCACGGTAGCGCAGCGCGCCTGTCGCCTGTCGCCGGTCGTCGCGGCGGCGCCGGGGGCCCGCTCGCTGCCGGCCCCCGGTTCTCAGCGACCCGTCCGGCGTGCCTGGGGAGTCTCACCCTCCTTCGGCGCGCGCTCCTCCTCCACCGTTGCGCAGACCGCGTCGATCGTGATCTCGTTCGCTGCGCTCGGCCGTTGAAGCGCACCTGCCAGCCGTCGCCGGTGTCGGCGGGCCGCGTCTCCCGCATGGCGACTGCGGGCGGATTGCGAGTCCGGCCGCCACCGCCGATCACCTTCGTGCCGGTGGGGCAGGTCGCCACGAACGTGGCCCTGCAGCTCGCCGCCGTTGCCCGAGACCTGCGCCTGCTCTTCGCGGACATGATTGATGGGTGCGTTCTTCTGTTGGTCCGGATCGGGTGAGGCTCTCCGACGCGACGTAATAGGTTCCCGTTCGACGCGACGAAGGATTACCTCGGTGAACAACACGGGATCGGACGCCGGCCTGCGCATCGGCCTGCGGGTCGCCCAGTACGGGCGCAGCTGGCCAGAACTGGAGCGGGCCGCGCTTCGCGCCGAGCAGCTCGGGTTCCACTGCCTCTGGGTGAACGATCACCTCCGCACGCCCGGGCGGCTCCACGCCACCCCGGCCTTCGACGCGTTCACCGCCCTGGGCGGCCTCGCGCGGTCGACGCGTCGCGTCGACCTCGGAACGATGGTCCTCTCGGCGTCGTACCGACCGGCGGCGGTCGCGGCCAAGATGCTGAGCGGTATCTCCGCGATCGCCGGCGGTCGCCTCGTGGTGGGGCTCGGTACCGGGTCTGATCGCGCCGAACACGCGGCGTACGGGATCCCGTTCGCCGACCCCGGAGAGCGCGCCGACCAGCTCGAGACCACCTTCGCGGTCATCCGGGAAATGTTCGGATCGCCCCGGGGGGCCGCGGCACCCGGGCTCGGAACCGGCGCGGTCAACCTGCCGGCCCCGGTCCCGGCCCCACTGCTGATCGCGGCGAACCATGGTCGCCTGCTGAGCTTCGCCGGGCGCGAGGCCGACGGCATCGTCGTCGCCTTCACCGATCCCGACGGGGTCGCGCAGCGGCGCGAGATTGCGCTTGCCGAGCGCAAGGACGGCCACCATCTGCGCTGCGTTCTCTACGTCTACGTGCTGCCGCGCGATGAGCCCCGCGAGGCGGACCGATGGTTGCGGGACGAAGCCGCGGCCCTCGGCACCACCCCCGCCCGGCTGACGCGCTGGCTGGGCACCCGGGGGCTGGTGGGAGATGCATCCGAGATCCGACAGCAACTCGACGAGCACGCACAGGCGGGCGTGGACGAGGTGGCCCTCGTGCTCCCCAATCTGATCCCTGACGAGGCGATCGATGCTCTCGCCGACGCCGTCCTCCCCACTCCCCCTCCGCCTCCGGTGCCCGCCGCGGACGTCCGCTCAGCCCCGCGGGCGAACCTCGTCGACCTCCTCGTCGAATCGCACCGGCGCGCCGGGCGCGGCGGACAGCTCGCGGCCGTCGAGGGCGATGATCGCCGGAGCTTCGACGATCTGGCTGAACGGGCATCAGTCGCGGCGGGTGCCCTCTCACGGGCGGGCGTGCGACGGGGCGACCGCGTCGCCATCCTCCTGCCGGACGGCCTCGCTTGGCTCGACGCGACCCTCGGTGCGCTCTGGCTCGGCGCGGTCGTGGTCCCGCTCGATCCGGCCATGCCGCCCGAGCGCCGCAGCGCTGCGCTTGATGACTGCACGCCTGCCGCGATCGTCCAGGCCGGGGCCGAGCCGGGCTGCCTCACGCCCGACGATCTGGACGGGCCTGCCGGCCCGCCGATCTCGGGGGTGCTGCCCGACGACCTCGCCTACCTCATCTACTCGTCAGGCTCCACGGGCCGGCCGAAGGCGGCCATGCACGCCCATGCCGATCCGGCCTTCAGCGTTGAGAGCTACGCCCGCGGTGTCCTTGGGCTGACCGAGGACGATCGATGTCACTCGGTGGCGGGCCTCTTCACCTCTCTGGGTTTCGGGAACGGCTTCTTCCGCCCCCTTGGCGCGGGCGCGGCCGTGGTGCTCAGCCCGCGCCGGCCGACCGTGCGCTCCGTGCTCGACACGGTCGCGCGCGACAGGGTCAGCGTGCTCACGGCAGTGCCGACCTTCTGGAGCCAACTCGCGCGATTCCTGGCCCGACACCCGAATGAGGGCTCGCTCGGCGACGTGCGCCGTGCCGTCTCCTCGGGCGAGAGCCTTCCCGCGTTGGTCGCCGATGATCTCCGCCGCGTAGCGGGGCTCGAGCTGCTCGAGGGGCTCGGCTGCTCGGAATGCTCGAACACCTTCATCTCCACCCGACCGGGCGAGCCGATGCCGGGCCTCATCGGCCGACCGGTCAACGGCGTCGAGCTCCGCCTGACCGACGAGGGCGGCACGGACGTCGAGCGCGGAGAGGCCGGCCGGCTCTGGGTGCGGAGCCCGTCGAACACGACCGGCTACTGGCGTCGTCGTGAACTCAGCCGGGAGACGGTCCACGGCGAGTGGTTGCGCCTCGGCGACGTGCTCCGTGAGGTCGAGCCCGGCGTCTACCGCCACGTCGGCCGGGCCGACGCCCGCTTCAAGGTGGACGCCAAGTGGGTGAACCCGCCGGAGATCGAGGCGGCGCTTCTCGACGAACCCGCGGTCGCGGAGGTGGCCGTCGTCGAGACGCAGGACGCCCGGGGACTCTCGCGCGTCCTGGCCCACCTCGTCGCCGCCGCCGGGCACAAGCCGGTCGACGATGCGGTCCTGCGCCGGCGCGTCGCGGCCGAGGCCGGGATCCACGCGGCGCCGGCGCGCTGCATCTGGCATCCGGAGCTTCCCCGCCTGCCCTCGGGAAAGCTTGACCGTCAGGCGCTGAGCGCACTGGACTGACCCCCAACCGCGCTCCGACACTCCCGGCCCGATGCCGAAGGCGGTGGCGGTCGTAGATGGCGTCATGACATCCCGCCGGCATCGCGGGCACGAGCCTTGGCCTGCCCGAGCCTGTTCCCGCGATGACCACGGCGGCCGGTGCTTCGCGCGCCAGGTTGATGCCCCCGCCGATGCGAGCGGGGCTCGCGTTGCTGCACGCCGAGTGCCACACCGCGTTCATGCGTCGACGCCGCTGGGTAGGGCCTGACGAGGCCATCGACACGGAGGCGGCTCGGGTGCTTCGGGTCCGGGTCGCTCACCGAAGCCGGCTCGCGGCATCGACCGGCTGTTGATCGGCGAAAGGAGGGCTGCTCCCTGTAGATTGCCGCCCTCTCGGTCCCCAGTTGACCGCACATCCAAGAAGAAAGGTCATTTCATGCCCGCAGTCGTCGCGCCACTGCTCGCCATTAGCTTCGGTGAGTTCCTGTGGTCCCTGCTGATCATCTACTTCATGATCATCTTTTTCGTCATCCTGTTCCAAGTCATCATCGACGTCTTCCAGAGCCCCGATCTCACAGGCTGGGGCAAGGCCGGTTGGACGATTCTGATCTTCGTTGTCCCCTTGATCGGCCTCCTTGCCTACGTGATCGCACGCGGTGACAACATGCACCGTCGGCGCGCCCAGGCCGCGAGCGACAGCCAGCAGGCCTTCGACGACTACGTCCGGGACGTCGCCGGCGGAACCGCGGCGGAGATCGCCGAGGCGAAGAAGCTCCTGGATGCCGGTGCGATCAGCGACGACGAGTTCCAGGCGATCAAGCAGAAGGCCCTCGCCTAGCCGACCCGGTCCGGTGGGGCGTGCTGCCCCCGGCAGGAGCTATTCCTGCCGGGGTGCCGGCACGGCCTCACCCGTCGGCCGGGCCGGCAGGTGGCGCGTGAACATGAGCGACAGCAGGCTCAGCAGCGCCGCGATGAGCAGTCCGGTCTTCAGTGCAGTCAACTGTGACTCTTCGTAACCCTCGACGAGCGCGTTGACCGTCGGCTCGTCCACACCGGCCTCACGGGCGCCGTCCCTGACGAGATCCGAGGCCACGAAACTGACGTCCCCTTCGAGGACGATGCTCACCTGATCCCGGACGGGGGCGGCGATCCGGGGGTCGTTCTCGACGTTTGTCAGGAAGGCTGTCAGGAGTCCACTGATGACCACGGCGCCGACGAGTGCCGTCCCGAGGGACGAGCCGAGCTGTTGGGCGGTGAACTGCAGACCCCCCGCTTCGCTGCGGTCATTCTCCGCGACCGACGACTGGACGATGTTCCCGATCTGCGAGGCGATCAGCCCCATGCCGATGCCGAGAACACCCATGGCCATGCCGAACGTGAGGTTGTTCAACTCGGCGTCAACGGTTCCCAGCAGCGCGAGGCAGGCCACGAGCATGACCACGAACCCGGCCCTCACGATCGTGCGCGCTGACCAGCGCGAGGCCAGCACCGAACCGGCCATCGCCGTGATGAACAGCGTGACCGAGACCGGCAGCATCCTCACGCCTGTCTCGAATGCGTCGAGACCCTGAACGATCTGGAGATAGAGCGGGATCGCGAAGAAGACCCCCATCAGGATCAGGTTTTGCGACGCGGCGGTCGTGAGCCCGGCGCGCAACGGCGCCTGGGCGAAGAGATGCATGTGCACGAGGGGGTCCTCACCGCGCGATTCCCGCCTGCGTTGCCAGTTCCCGAAGATCCACAGCAGCACGATCCCGCCCGCCACCACGAACGGCGTGGGCGAGAAGCCCACGACCTCGAAGGGCGGATTGCGCGGCGTCAGCCAGCCCCAGCTCGTCGCCTGGAGAACGCCGAAGACGATCAGGCAGAGCCCCGCCGCGGACAGGGCCGCCCCGACCCCGTCGAGGCGGGAAGTCTTCGCCGCCTTCGCAGGCGCGGGGATGAGCATCGGCGCCGCGATGATCACTGCGGCAGCCACGCCGACCTCGCCGACGAACACCAGCCTCCACGTGAGGTTGGCGGTCACCCATCCGCCCAGGAGCGGGCCGATCGCGATGCCCGCCCCAGCCACCCCGCCGAGGACTCCGAAGGCAAGCGCCCGGTCCCGGCCCTGGTAGCTGCTGGCGGTCAGCGCGACGAGCGCCGGGAGCACGAGGGCCGCACCGATGCCTTCGAGAAGCGACCAGCCAACCAGCAGCGCGGGGATGCTCCAGGACACCGCCGTTAGCGCCGAGCCCAGCGCGTAGATGACGTGTCCGGCCACGAAGATGCGCCGGCGCCCCAGCAGGTCGCCCAGCTTGCCCCCGACGAGCATCAGCGCGGCCATGACCAGGGTGTAGAAGGTGATTACGGCCTGGATGGTCGTGACCGAGGAGTCAAAGTCCTCGACCAGCTGACTGATCGAGACGTTCATCACCGCCTGGTCCAGGACCATCAGGAACTGGGCCGCCGCGAGCACGATCAGGGGTCCCCACCTGCCCATCGCGGCTAGGAGCCCGGGCAGACGTGTCTCAGCCTGACTCTGCCTGCCATCTGCCGCCCTCCGATCGGGGCCCGGAGCTTACGCCTGGCCCCCGCGGTACGTCTCACCGTGCCCGTCGGTGACTGGTAGCGTCACGTCGCCTGCATGTTGGGCTCGGTCGCGTCGGCGCGCGATCGGAACCGAGTATCGGGGAGGACAGTTTGGGCGCGGCCTCGCGGAGGGCGGTGGGCACTGTAGTAGCCATCGGGCTGCTTCTGGCCGCGCTCGTGCCGGCGGCCTTGCAGGCGGCCGAGCTTGATCCGGCCGAACAACGCCTGGCGGATCGTCACTCGCCGATCCTGATGCTCCAGGAGCAGGTCGAGGAGTGCGACTCCGACGGAGAGGCCTTCGAGCCCATGGACGTCGAGCTGCTGCTCGGAAACCCGCAGATCCTCCTCCGGCAGGTCGGCGAGAGCAATCCGGTCATCCTGCGGGGTCCCGACGCAACGGATATCGCCCAGCTCGGCGAGGGCTTCTACCTCGACTTCCCCGGCGACGCTTTGTCACCCGGATGCATCTACGAGCGCGACTTCCGGCGATACGCCTCCGGGCGGGACCCGGTCGTCTACGCCCACGTCGCATCGCAGCCCGACGCGCCGGGCAAGCTGGCCCTCCAGTATTGGTTCTACTGGTACTACAACGACTGGAACAACAAGCACGAGGGCGACTGGGAGGGAATCCAGCTCCTTTTCGACGCCTCCACGGCCGAGGAGGCCCTGCGCACCGATCCCGTGAGCGCCGGGTACGCCCAGCATGAGGGGGGCGAGCGTGCCGACTGGGACGACAACCGGCTCACGCGCCGCGGCGACCACCCGATGGTCTGGCCGTCGGCGGGATCACACGCCAGCTACTTTTCGCAGGACCTCTACCTCGGCCGCAGCGCAAGCGAGGGCTTCGGGTGCGACGACGCCGGCGGCCCGGCGCGGGCCATCGAACCCCGGGCCGTCGCGCTGCCGGACGCCGTGGACGACGCCGCCCATCCGCTCGCCTGGCTCAGCTTCGATGGCCGGTGGGGCGAGCGGCAGTCCGGCCCCTTCAACGGCCCCACCGGTCCGACCGCCAAGGAGCGATGGACGACTCCGGTCGACTGGCACGACAATCTCCGCCGCTCGAGCGTCGCGGTTCCGGTCGACGTCGACTCAGGCACAGCGGGGGTCGCGGTGTTCTGCGGCGCCGTGGAGTGGGGATCGGAGACACTGATCCTCCTCAAGCTGAACCCCGAGATCATCGTGCTCGGGGTGCTTCTCATCGGCTTCCTGCTGAGCTTCGCCTTCCGGCGGACGGATTGGACGCCGGTCTCGCCACTCCCGCTGCGTCGCCGTCGCCGAGCCGGACAGATCGTCGGGGCCGCTTGGCGCACCTACACCGCGCGACCTCTGCGCTTCGCCGCCGTGAGCCTGATCTACCTCCCCATCTCCCTGCTCGTCGGCGCCGTCGTCGTCGCGCTGGGACGGATGCCGCTGGTCGGTCCAGCGATCGAGAGCGACCGCGACCTCGGTCCGGTCGGCACCTTCTTCGCCCTGCTGCTCGGCAGCGCCGGGCATGTCGTCGGGCTCATCGTGGCGGTCGCCGTGGTCGCGCTCATGATGAGAGGGATCGAAGACGGCGAGGAGCCCACCCCAGGCGCGATGATCGACCGGCTCCGGTCCGAGCGCGGCGATCTGGCCTCCTCCATCGTCCGGGCCGCCGCCATCGTGGTCGGGCTGCTGGTGAGCATCGTCGGAATTCCGTGGGCGATCCGGCAGACGGTTCGATACCAGTTCGTCCCGCAGTCGTCGGCCCTGGAGTCGCACGGGGGCCGGAGCGCGCTGGCGCGCAGTAGCGAACTGGTCCGCGGCCGATGGCTGCACACGGCGATCGTCATCATCCTGCTCAACGCCGCCGCGGGAGTGGCCGCGTCGCTCATGGCGATGGTCCTGCTCCTGACGCTGACCGGGATCCCGCTGTGGCTCTTCTCGATCATCGTGACCCTCGCCTCTGGTGCGATCGTCCCCTTCGCGGCCATCGCCCTCGTTCTGCTCTTCGGGGACGCGGTGGCAGAGGACGAAAACCTGCCGGCGGCCGACATCACGACGCAGCAGGCAGGCGTGGACGCTCGCCCTGCGGACGCGAGGACATGAGCCGGTCGGTCGGAGGGTCGCCGGGTTCCCCCGGGTCAACCGGACGCGCGGAAGCGCTTCGATAGACTCGCCGCCCATGGCCGGCCCCCCGGACTCCCGATGGCACGGCCTCGGAACCATGACCGCGGTCGCCCGTCGACCGGCGGGGGGCGCCGGCGGGGCAACGTCGTGACGTGCAGAGGAGGGGCGCCGTGAACATCTGGGGCAGTTGGATCATGTTCGCGGCCCTCATGATGGGACTGATGGGCGCCTACAACGCGCTGCAGGGGCTCGCAGCCGTCTTCGCGGACGACTACTACGTCGTCAACGAGGACGACCTCCTGATCCTCGACTTCACGGTGTGGGGAGTGGTCATGGTGGCGTGGGGCATCGCCCTTCTCGCCGGGGCTCTCGCCCTGTTCCGCGGTCGGCCCTGGGCCCGCTGGTTCGCTCTGGCAGTCGTGGGCCTGAACGCCGTCGCCCAGGCCGGTTTCCTCGCCGCTTTCCCGCTCTGGAGCACGATCGTGATCGGCGTGTCGATACTCGTGATCTTCTCTCTCAGCGTCCACTGGGACGACGTCCAAGCCGACCTCGACAGTCCGGGCTGAGCACCAGCTGTCGCAACCCGGCGCCCGGAACCGGGTTGCGGTTGAGAACGGCGGCGACAGCGGCGCGTGCCTGCCGCCTTCTGAGGCACGCCTCCAGTGGATGCCCCACAACGCTGGCGCCCAACGCCGCGGACCGGGCCGAGGTGGCGCCCGGATCCCGGCGCTCACAAGACCCGACGTGGAGCACCCGCGGACAGGGATGAGTAACAATGGGATCGTGGCTGGGGCGGTCGTGGACGGATACGGACGGATCCACCGCGCGCTGCGGCTGTCGGTGACCGACCGCTGCAACCTGCGGTGCCGGTACTGCATGCCGGCCGAGGGTCTCGGCTGGATCCCCGGGGACGACGTGCTCAGCGACGACGAGTGCGTCCGCCTTGTCGCCATCCTCGCCCGCGCCGGTGTGACAGAGGTCCGGATCACCGGAGGCGAGCCGCTCATCCGCCCCGGCCTGGCGGAGCTCGTCGCGCGGCTGCGCGCGATCATCGAGATCGGTGAGATCTCGCTCACCACCAACGGTGTCCTGCTCGCCGACCAGATCGACGATCTCGTCGCCGCTGGGCTCGACCGGGTCAACGTGAGCGTCGACAGCCTCGACCCGGAGCGCTACGCCGCGATCACACGCCGTCGCGATCTCGAGCGGGCCCTCGACGGCCTCGCGGCCTGCGAGCGCCACGCGCAACTACGGCCGATCAAGGTGAACGCTGTCGCGCTGCGCGGGGTGAGCGAGCACGACGTTCTGCCGCTGGCCGAGCTCGCCCGGCAACGCCCCTATGTCGTGCGTTTCATCGAGGTCATGCCTCTCGATGCTCCCCGCTCCTGGACCCCGGAGCTGGTGCTCTCGGGCGAGGAGCTGCGCGAGATGATCGGCTCACGCTGGCCGCTGGAGCCGATGCGCCGCGAGCGCCCGTCCGCACCAGCCACGCACTGGCGCTTCGCTGACGGGGCCGGCGAGGTGCAGTTCGTCGCCCCCGTCACAGAGCCGTTCTGCGCGGCGTGCGACCGACTTCGCCTCACCGCCGACGGCCAGTTACGGACCTGCCTCTTCGCCGAATGGGAGACCGACCTGCGTACCCCGCTGCGCGCCGGTGCCCCGGATGACGTGCTCGAGAGGGCCGTCCGCGACGCCGTCCTCCGCAAGGAGGCGGGACATGGCATGAGCGATCCGGCGTGGACCTACCGTGGTCGACCGATGAGCATGATCGGCGGCTGAACCCGACTCGCTGGCGTACTGACCGGCGTCTGGGGCGCCTCTATTGGCGGCGTACCCGGCGGCATCGGCATAGGCGGCATCAGAGCCGCGATCGACCCGCACCGCGGCCCAGCCGATCGATGCCGCGACCTCCGCGTCCGCGAAGGCCTCGGCGATCGTCTTCGGGAATCGGAAGTGGCGGCGGGTCAGTCGGCACACCCGACCCTTCGGCGCGGCGAGCGCGCGTCCCTTCAGCGCCGTGGGCCACGATGGGCCGCAGGCGCGAGAGACGACCTAGTTCCCTCCCCCGGACCGTGGGAGGGTTGGCAGAGGATCCACCTCGCCGGCCACCCGCTCGATCAGGTGGTTCGCCAGGAGCGCGATATCCCGCTCGTTCCAGTAGCCGGTGTGCGAGCCCGGTGAATCAAGGCAGTACTCGACGATCTCCGACTCATCGCCGTCGATCAGGACCGGTCCGGCTCCCGGCACAAGAACGGCGGGCTGACTGAGCGGGTCGGCGTGGATCGCCCGGCCGACGTAGTCGCCCGGTCGGTAGGCGTTGATCCAGGCGGTCGACAACGGCGCGAGATCGCCACCCCGCCTCGAGATCCAGTCGGCGTACTGTCCGGCGAAGAACCGATCGTAGGTCTGCTGGATCGGTGAGCCACAGGTCAGCAGGGCCACGCCCTGCATCTCGGCCAGCCGAGATGCCGGTCCATCCTCGCCCATGACGTCCAGCGGGTAGATCGCGGGCTCGCGGTGCCGATCGCCGAACAGCGTCGCCGCGGTGTACACGCTCCCCTGGGAGTGGCTGACGATGACGATCCCGGCATAGCCGACCTCGCCGTCGGCGTGGGGCATCGTCGTGATCCGGTCGATCAGCGCCCGGTAGCGGGCGACGATCCCAAAGCGCGGCGATGTCGGGTGTGGCCGAATGTAGTTCGCGACATCGCCGACGATGTCGAGGCCGCTGCGCAGTGGCCCGAGAGCACCACCCGTGGTGGACGTGAGCTCGCCCGGCAGAAAACGCGCCGCCACGAGACCGGTGGCGAGGATCGTTGCCATCACGCCGCTGAAGCCCGGTCCGAACAGCCCCAGCAGAGGCTCGATGAGCGACATCTCGCCGACCGGCTTGATGAGCCACGAGACCAGGGTGGTGCCGGCGATGATGAAAGACAGCAGGACGAGAACCACGGTGCTGGCCGCGCTGTTCGCTCGCCGGAGCAGGCGGCTGAGCGCGGGGCCGAGACGCTCGGACACCCCGGAGACCCGGGGAAAGACGCGGCCGATGACGAGCAGCGGCACGTAGTCGGTGACCCGCCGGGGAACGCGCTTTCGCCCCCACGTCCGGATGAGCGACGCCGCCGTGAACACCATGACCACGAGCAGGGCAAGAAGGCCCAGGCCGACCAGGAGCAGGGTGGCGACGCCGAGGGGCTCGAGGATCGTCCCGAACAGATCGATCAGCCAGTCCTTGGGCGTGATCAGAGCCATCGGCTCGTCGCGGAGCGCGTCGCACGAGCCCAGTGTCCAATCGTTCGCCGAGCCGAGGCAGACGAGATCCCGGTCCGCCTCGCCCCAGGTGTTGCCGCCGAGGATCTGGATGCTGATCGTGCCGGCCGCAGCCAGCGTGATCGCGGACACCAGACCGAGGAGAACAGAGGGTATTCCCGCCGACAGCAAGGCGACGAAACCCGCGCGCCGGACCGGAGCCTCACGCTTGGACGCGCTCATCATGAGCACGACGGTCCAGAACGCAGCGGACACCCAAAGCACCACCAGGACGAGCCAGGCGATGCGCAAGGGCCAAGCCGCCGACACGATGACGAGGTTCGCGAGCTCGACGGCGGTCGTGTCCCCCCCGAGCCCGGCAAGCTGCATGCCGGCCCAGGTCGCCCCGACGATGCCCGCGCAGGCGGCGACCGGCCAGCCGGCCCCGAGGCCCAACGGGCCCCGCCAGCCCGCGTGCTCCAGACCTCGGCCGATCATCAGCAGCAAGATGATGCCCACGCCGGCCACCAGGAGCGACAGGGTCCAGCCGAGCGTGTCGGACGACGGCGCAAGCAGGGCGACCGTCAGCGCCACCCCGAGTATCCCCATGAGCGCCGTGACCGGGATGACGACGATCGCCATCCAACTCGCCAGCGCGCGCAGCGACAGGCAGGCCGCGCCCAGCGCTCGACCCCCGCGCGCCGGGGCGAGGCCGGCGAGGGCCTGCCGGCCCATCCGCCCGAGCTCGAGCACGAGGGCGAAGAGGGTGAAGACGATCCTGCGCAGCCCCACCGGGAAGCGCGACAGATCGGCCCAGTGCATCTCGTAGGCATCGATCTCCTGGGCAGCGGCGCGTGAACGGCTCGCGCGGTAGAGACGTTGCCGGGCGACGGTCTCGCTGCCCGTGGGCGGCGGCACCCACTCGGTCTCGGAGGCGCCCTCCGCCGAGCGCGCCCGGACGCTCCAGGCGCCCGCGCACGGGCTTGGGGGCGTGCCGAGGTGCCCGGCCGCGGCCGGCGGGCGCTCCGGTGACGGGGGCGGGACCGTCACGTCGTCACGGGTGGCCGCGGCGAAGTGGCCATGCCGCACCAGGCCGTCGACGAAGGAGTCCAGGGTCGCCCCGCGCTCGTCATCGCCGACCCCCGGGGTGACGATCACCGCAACGCGGCTGGGATGTGGGGGCGCCATGTCAGGCCCAGACGGGGGATCGTGCTCGTGAGGGAATCATCTGCGGCGGATCGTAGTCTCGCATCAGGCCGCTCGGCCGAACCTGTGCGTGTCGGTATCCGGCACATGCATCAGAAACCGCGCCGATCACGGGCGGCCACGGGGACTTCATCACTCGTCGCGAAGCCTCAGAAATCCACGGTGCGGGGGTTGGCCGTCCCCTCCCGCGGTGGAGTTTGCCAGCGTGTCCACTCCACCCGATCCCCCCGGAATGTGCATGACCCTCGGGCGCCGCACCCTGCTCCGCGTCGCGGATCTCATTCGTGGCTCGCAGCCCAGGTTCGAGCGGTCGACCTACCCGGCCTGTTGAGCCGGCCGGCGATCCGGACCCGGCTGCGGTTCGACGACCTGAGCGATACGCCGGCCATGTCACGATCGACGACGGGGTCAGCCATGGATTGAATCGGCTCGGCGCGGCGCTCCGAGCTTTGCTCGCATGGAGGCAACCCTCGCCCGCGCCGTTGCGGGAGGTGGCGCGACGGTCATCGCCGCGGGGCCGGACGCCTGCGGCTTTCGCCTCGCGCCATCCGGAGGCGATCGGCGCCTGCGCTGTCGTGCCGTGCTGCGACCCGGACGGGCTCCCGGCCATGTGCGCTCCGCACTCCGGGTACCGAATCCGGCCCGATCGACCCCGGACCGGTCGATGCCGCGACCGCTCTCGCATGAGCGTACGGCCGCCCGATCTCGACCAGGACGCTGTCGCGAGGCTCAGGCCGGCGATTCGGCGCCTGAGGCGAGCGACAACACCCGACCGGCCATCCGCCAGAGGCGGCCGTTCTCGCGTGAGGCCTTCACCACCAGGCCGGCGGCGTCCGCGAGCGCTTCGGCTTCCAGTTCGTCGAGGCAGCGCACGTGCGCGCCGTCGCGCTCGAGGCAGCGGGTGTTGATCCGGGAGCAGATGTCTTCGATCCGCTCGCACAGGTGGTCGTCGTCGGCGATTGCGCCGCCCGCCGCGAGGTGGACCGCGGCGTTCACGACTTCGGTGGTCTCGTCCAGCATGTCGCCGGCAACGTCAAGAGTGGTGTCGTCCATGCCGGTCGTGTTCTCGGACGGGCGCCGGTTCCCCTTGAGATCAGGAAACGCCGGTGTTGCGGATGTCGTCGGCGGCCGACCCACCCCCGCCCACTCTGCGCGGACGGACGGGTGGGTCGTGACGAGACGGCTAATTCCGCGCGGAGGTCTCGCTCTCGGACGGCGCCTCGATGGTCAGGCGAGGCAGCAGGCGGTCCAGCCAGCCGGGAATCCACCATCCCTTGTCGCCGAGCCAGTGCATCAGCGCGGGGACCAACGTCATCCGGACGACGAGGGCGTCGACCAGGATGGCGACCCCGAGGGCGAAGCCGAACTCCTTGATCCCGCGGGACTCTCCGAGGATGAAACCGGCGAACACCGTTCCCATGATCAGGGCCGCGGCGATGACCACCGGCCCGATCGAGCCCACGCCGCTGACGATCGATGGTCGCGCCTCCCCGGTGCGCACGAACTCTTCGCGCACGCGGCTCATCAGGAAGACCTCGTAGTCCATCGACAGGCCGAAGAGAATCGCGAAGACGATGATCGGCAGGAAGGACTCGATCGGACCGGTCTGGTCGAGTCCGACGAGGCCGAGTCCGACCCCTTCCTGGAAGACGAGAACCAGGACGCCGAACGCGAAGAGGGCCGACAGGAGCGTCGTGAGCGCCGCCTTGACCGCGACGACGAGCGAGCGGAAGGCCATCGTGAGCAGCAACAGGGTCACACCGATAATGAACAGGAGCGTCAGAGGCATGCGGGAGAAGATGCGGCTCGAGATGTCGTCAAACGCCGCCGTCTGACCGCCGACGTAGACGGTCGCACCCGCGTCGCCGACGAGGTCAGGAACGATCTCCGAGCGCATACGATCGACGAGTTCGGCCGTCTCCTCTGACTGGGGGCTGGTATCGGGGAACGCCGTCACGATGGCCGCGTCGCGGGCGTCGTTGATGACGGGGGCCGGCACGTCAGCGATGCCGTCGACATCCCTGAGTCCGGCGGCCAGCGTGGCCCCGGCGCCGGGTGCCTCGCTCTGGTCGACGACCATGAGCAGCGGCCCGTTGAAGCCGGGGCCGAAGCCCTCGGCCAGTAGGTCGTAGGCCTGGCGGGTCGTCGTGTCGGCCGGGTTCGTGCCGGCATCGGCGAAGCCGAGACGGACGACTCCGAGTGGCAGCGCTCCGATGAGCATCACGACGAGCACGATCGGGACGACGACCTTGTAGTTGCGCGTGACGGTGCGCGCCCAGCGGGTCGCGAGGCCGCGCTCGCGCGCCTCGGCGTCCCCCCGCCACGCGATGCCCGGCACCTTCAGGCGGTCGATCCTGTGCCCGAGCAGGGCGAGGACCGCCGGTAGCAGGGTCACCGCGACGAGCACGGCGGTCACTACGCTCATCGCGGCGCCAACCCCCATCTTGGTGATGAAGTCGAGCCCCACGAAGGCCAGACCGGTGATGGAGATCGCGACTGTCAGCCCGGCGAAGATCACGGCCCGCCCCGCAGTCGCCGCCGCGAGGGTGGCCGCCTCGCGCGGCTCAAGCCCGTCGTGCAGGACGTGGCGGAAGCGAGTCACGATGAACAACGAGTAGTCGATCCCGACGCCCAGCCCGATCATCAGCGCGAGCACCGGGGTGATCGTGTTGAAGTTGGTGAAGGACGCGGCGATCGTCAGCACCGACAGGCCCAGGCCCACCGACAGCAGGCCGAAGCCGATCGGCAGGACTGCGGCGACCACGGCGCCGAACACGATGAGCAGGATCACGAGGGCGGCGAGGACGCCGACGAACTCGCGAGGACTGTTCTCGGGCGCCTCGGAGGCGGAGACGACCGGCCCGGTGAACTCCACCTCGACGCCGGTGCCCTCGGTGGCTTCCTCAGCCGTCTCTTCGAGCATGGGGACGGCTTCGGGGTCCACCTCGAACGAGGGCAGCTCGTACTGGACGTCGGCGAAGGCGATTCTCCCGTCGGCGCTGAGCTGGCCCGCCGTGCCCGTGAACGGGTCGCCGACATCGACGACCTGGTCGAGCTCTGACGCAGCGCTCAGCGTCGCCTCGACCACAGCACGGTTCGCCGGATCCTCGAGACTCTCGCCCTCGGGCGCCGCGAAGACGGCCTGGGCGGCCTCACCAGCGCGCGCCGGGAACTTCTCTTCGAGAAGATCGAGGGCCCGCTGGGAGTCGGCATCCGGAATCGAGAACTCGTCGACGAGCGTGCCGCCGAAGGCCCCCGCCCCACCGATCACCAGGACGATGGCCACGATCCAGGCCGCGATCGCCTTCCAGGGGTTGTGGGCGATGGACCCGACGAAGCGGGCAAGGGCGCCGGTCGGCATTGTCGGGGTCGTTGTCGGCACGCTCGGGACTCCTTGACGGACAGGACATCTGCGGATCGCGGGAGATTAGCAGATACTAGAACGTTCGTTTCCTAATCTGTTAGCCTCTGCGAAATGGGACGGCCACGAGAGTTCAACGAGGACCGCGTCATCGCCGCGACGCGCGAGGCGTTCTGGTCGCGTGGCGTCTCGGCGACGTCGGTGGCGGACATCAGCGACGCGACGGGGCTCTCCGTCGGCAGCATCTACAAAGCGTTCTCGAGCAAGACCGAGTTGTGTCACCGGACCCTGGACGACTATCTCACCCGGGGTCAGAAGCGGTTGAAGAGCCTTTTCGCCGATGCCCCGACGCCGGTCGACGCGCTCGAGACCTGGGTCGAGCAGGTGGCCGCCCAGGCCGGTGACGACTCACCCACCGGGGGCTGCTACGCCGTCTTCTGCGCCGCGGAGCTCGCCGAGACCGATCCGGCCGTACGCGCGCTGCTGAAAGCGCACGACCGGGCGATCCTCGGATACCTCGCCGATGCCCTGCGCGACGGTGAGTTCGCGTGCGAGCCCCACTCCGGTGCCCGGCTCCTCTACACCACGGTCAACGGGCTGATGATCGAGGCCCGCAAGGGCATCGGCGTCGACGAGGCCCGGGCAACTCTCTCGCTGGCGCTCGACGGGCTCCGATAGCCGATCGCGACCCGTGATCAGGGGCGCAGCGCGGCGCCGGCGTTAGGAAACGATAGTTCTACAATCGGGCCCACGCCCCACGACAAGGAGAAGAGATGCAGCGATTCACCGACAAGAACGTCGTCGTCACGGGCGGCACGGGCGGCATCGGCCTCGAGACCGCAAAGCGGATCGTGGCGGAGGGCGGCACCGCCCTGGTGACCGGCCGCAACCCTGAGCGACTCACCGAGGTCGGCGCGCTCGAGGGCGTCACGGCCATCGCCAACGACGCGGCCGACACCGAATCGCCCGCCGCTCTGCGCGAGGCCGTCGACCAGCGCCTCGACGGACGGATCGATGGACTCTTCCTCAACGCCGGTCTTGGCGCCTTCGCTCCCGTCGAGCAGATCGACGCGGAGGAGTTCGACCGCCAGCACGCCATCAACGTGCGCGGGCCGCTCCTGCAGACGCGGGCGCTCGAGTCCGCGCTCTCCGACGGGGCATCCGTGCTGCTCAACACCTCCGTCGTGACCGACGCCGGCTTCCCCGGCTCGGCGGTCTACTCCTCGACCAAGGGCGGGCTACGATCAGCCATGAAGGTGCTCGCGTCCGAACTCGGGCCCCGCAACATCCGCGTGAACTCCATCAGTCCCGGCCCGATCGAAACCGGCTTCTTCGATGGGATGGGCCTGAGCGACGAGCAGATGCGGGGCATGGCCGAGCAGCTCATCTCGATGGTGACGCTCGGCCGCTTCGGACGACCCGAGGAGATCGCGGGCGCCGCGGCCTTCCTGCTGTCGGATGACGCGAGCTTTGTCACCGGCACCGAGTTGGTCGCCGACGGTGGCCTGAGCTGATCGGGGCGGCCCGAGCGCGGGTCTCGGCGCTCGGGCCGCCATCCAGCCGACTGGAGTAGAATCTCGTTCCCCGTCCGGGCGAAAGGGGCCTGATAGCGCGCCTTTCCTCTAGTTTTCGGCCCGTCCCGGTACTTTGTCCCGGCGACGTTCCGGCCCGCTCCGACGCACATCGGATCGGAAAACCGCAGATCCCCACGCCCGGCGGGCCGGACCGGGAGGGCGCGCCCCGCGTCGCGGGAATATCGTTCACGCCCGCCTCGCAGGACTCACACCGGCAAGGACACGGATACGCCTCAGAGCATGAGCCACGGATTCCCCACAGCCCACGGCCTCTACGACCCGGCCAACGAGCACGACAGCTGCGGCGTCGGCTTCATCGCCCACATCAAGGGTGAGCGGAGCCACGCGATGATGGACGACGCGTTGGAGATGCTCCATCGGATGGATCACCGGGGCGCCTGCGGGTGTGAGGAGAACACCGGCGACGGGGCGGGGATCCTGACCGCGTTCCCCCACGAGTTCCTGACCCGGCTGGCCGCCACGGAGTTCGGAACGGACCTGCCCGAGGCGGGGCGCTTCGGCGGAGGGATCGTCTACCTGCCGACGCGTGCCGGCGAGCGTGCCGTCTGCAAGGAGACCGTCGAGCGGATCATCGCCGAGCAGGGGCAGCGGCTGATCGGATGGCGCGAGGTCCCGACCGACCCCGATGGCGCGGACATCGGCCCGACCGCCCGCTCCGGAATGCCCCACATCGAGATGCTGATCATCGCCGCCGGCGACGGGCTCGAGGGCGACGCGTTCGAGCGCCAGCTCTACCTCATCCGCAAGCAGGCGAGCAGCGCCCTCCGCGGCGACGCGGCCCTCTCGCAGCGGCTCCTGTTCTACGTCTGCAGTCTCAGCACCAAGGTCATGATCTACAAGGGAATGCTGACCTCGGGCCAGGTCCCGGCCTTCTTCCCGGACCTGTCCGACGCGGACTACATGACCCACTTGGCGATGGTGCACTCCCGCTTCGCCACCAACACGTTCCCGAGCTGGGATCGGGCACAGCCGTTCCGCTTCATGAGCCACAACGGTGAGATCAACACCCTCCGCGGCAACGAGAACTGGATGCGCGCGCGTCAGGGCACCGTCGAGTCGGCGCTCTTCGGCGACGAGTTGCCCAAGACCTTCCCGATCGTCGAGCCCGAGAACAGCGACTCCGGCAGCTTCGACAACGCTCTCGAGTTCCTGCTGATGAACGGCCGCACGCTCCAGGAAGCGGTCATGATGATGATTCCCGAGGCCTGGCAGAACCACGCCTCGATGCCCGAGGCCAAGCGCGCGTTCTACGAGTACCACTCCGCGCTCATGGAGCCCTGGGACGGGCCCGCCTCCGTCGCCTTCACCGATGGCCACTACATCGGCGCGGTGCTCGATCGCAACGGCCTGCGCCCCAGCCGCTACTACGTGACACACGATGACCGCGTGATCATGGCCTCCGAGGTCGGCGTCGTCGACGTCGCCCCCGAGAACGTCAGAATCAAGGGCCGTCTCCAGCCCGGGCGCATGTTCCTGGTCGATTTCGAGCAGGGTCGGCTCGTGCCCGATGAAGAGCTGAAGGCCGACTTCGCCGCTCAGCGCCCCTACGGCGAATGGCTCGAGCAGAACCGCATCGAGCTCGACGAGATTCCCGCAGGCCCGTCCGAGGGCTTCGACCCCGACACCCTGCTCGAGCGCATGCAGGCCTTCGGATTCACCATCGAGACCATGCAGTTCATGCTGCTGCCGATGCTCCGCGAGGAGCGGGACCCCATCGGCTCGATGGGCAACGACGCGGCGCTGGCATGCCTCAGCGACCAGCCGCGGATGCTCTACGACTACTTCAAGCAGCTCTTCGCCCAGGTCACGAACCCCGCGGTCGACTCGATCCGCGAGGAGATCATCATGTCGCTCGAGGCCTACGTGGGGCCGGAGCGCAACCTGCTCGAGACCACGCCCGAGCACTGCCACCGTCTGCGCATCGAGCACCCGATCCTCACCAACGAGGAACTCGGCGCAATCAAGGCGATGGACCATCGTGGCTGGACCACGCGCACGATCGACATCACCTTCCCGCGCGCAGAGGGCAAGCCCGGCCTCGCCGCCGCGGTCGACCGCGTGTGCGCCGAGGCCGAGGAGGCCATCGAGCAGGGACACAGCCTGATCGTGCTCTCCGACCGCGCGACCTCCGCCGAGCGGGTGCCGATGAGCTCCCTGCTGGCGACCGGCGCCGTCCACCACCATCTCGTCCGCAACGCCAAGCGCACGCGGATCGGCATCGTGCTGGAGTCGGGCGAGGCCCGTGAGGTCCACCACTTCTGTCTTCTGGTCGGCTACGGGGCAGACGCCATCAACCCCTACCTCGCCTTCGAGGCCCTCTGGCAGGCGCGGCGCGACGGCCTGATCGACGCCGAGGCCTTCGGGGACGAGCAGATCACCGCCGCCTACCGCAAGGCGGTGCGCAAGGGGATGCTCAAGGTCATGGGCAAGATGGGCATCTCGACGCTCCAGTCCTACAAGGGCGCCCAGATCTTCGAGGCCATCGGCCTGCAGGACGACATCGTCGACCGCGCGTTCACCGGCACCGCCAGCCGCGTCCAGGGCGTCGACATGGATGCCCTCGCCGACGAGATCCTGCGCCGTCACGCGCTCGGCTACCCCGACGACAGCGACCGGCTCGCGGCCGAGCTGCCGAACCCCGGCGAATTCCACTGGCGCTCGGCCGGCGAGCGACACGGCTGGAACCCGACGGCGATCTCCAACATCCAGATCGCGGCCCGGGGCAACGATGAGGACGCCTACTGGCGCTTCGCCGACCACACCAACCGCGAGGCGGAGGAGCTGCGCACGCTACGCGGCCTGATCGAGATCAAGGTCGGCGCCGCCGGCGATCCGATCGAGATCGATGAGGTGGAGCCCGCGACGGAGATCGTCAAACGCTTCGTGACCGGCGCCATGAGCTTCGGGTCGATCTCCGCCGAGTCCCACGAGACGCTGGCCATCGCCATGAACCGGCTCGGGGGCAAGAGCAACACGGGCGAGGGCGGCGAGGACGTCGCCCGCTTCACCCCCATGCCCGACGGCGACTCCAAGCGATCGGCGATCAAGCAGATCGCCTCGGGACGCTTCGGGGTGACCGCGTTCTACCTGGCGAACGCCGACGAGCTCCAGATCAAGATCAGCCAGGGCGCCAAGCCCGGCGAGGGCGGCGAGCTGCCGGGCCACAAGGTCGACGAGAACATCGCGCGTATCCGCTACTCGACCCCCGGCGTCGGTCTGATCTCCCCTCCCCCGCACCACGACATCTACTCGATCGAGGATCTCGCCCAGCTGATCCACGACCTCAAGAACGCCAACCCGTCCGCCCGGGTCAGCGTCAAGCTGGTCTCCGAGGTCGGGGTCGGCACCGTCGCCTCGGGTGTGGCGAAGGGCCACGCCGATCACATCCTGATCTCCGGTGACTCGGGCGGAACGGGCGCCTCCCCGCTCACCTCCATCAAGCACGCCGGCCTGCCCTGGGAGCTCGGCATCGCCGAGACCCACCAAACGCTCGTGCTCAACGACCTGCGCAGCCGGGTCGTCCTCCAGACCGACGGCGGACTGAAGACCGGCCGCGACGTCGTGATCGCCGCCTGCCTCGGTGCCGAGGAGATGGGCTTCTCGACCGCGCCTCTGATCGCCCTCGGCTGCATCATGATGCGCAAGTGCCACCTGAACACCTGCCCGGTCGGAATCGCCACCCAGGACCCGGAGCTGCGCAAGAAGTTCGCCGGCAAGCCCGAGCATGTCGTGAACTACCTGTTCATGGTCGCCGAGGAAGCCCGGCGAATCATGGCCGGCATCGGTGTGACGACCATTGATGAACTGATCGGCCGGGTCGACTACCTGCAGGCCGATGAGGCGATCGAGCACTGGAAGGCGGACGGCCTCGACCTGACGCCCATCCTGGCCCCGGCCAACCCGCCGCGCCCCGGTGTGGAGGTCCGCCAGACGATCCTCCAGGACCACGCGCTCGAGGATTCCCTCGACATGCGGGTGCTGCTCGACCTCGCCGCGCCGGCGCTCGCAAACGGCACGGCGGTCGAGGCGGACTTGGAGATCGTCAACACGAATCGCACCGTCGGCACGATCCTCAGCCACAACGTCGTCAAGCGCTGGGGCGAGAACGGGTTGCCTGACGGGACGATCCAGCTGCGGTTCACCGGGTCCGCGGGGCAGAGCTTCGGCGCCTTCGCCTGCGGCGGGCTGAGCCTCACGGTGACCGGCGACGCCAACGACTACGTCGGCAAGGGTCTCTCGGGGGGGCGCATCGTGGTCAAGCCGCCGCCCGGGATCGGATTCGCGGCCGAGGACGCCGTCATCGCCGGCAACGTGTGCCTCTACGGGGCGACGAGCGGCAAGGCCTTCTTCCGCGGCCGGGCTGCGGAGCGCTTCTGCGTGCGCAACAGCGGTGCCTGGACCGTGATCGAAGGCGTGGGCGACCACGCCTGCGAGTACATGACCGGCGGGCGGGCCATCATCATCGGGCCGACCGGCCGGAACTTCGCCGCGGGCATGTCCGGCGGCATCGCCTACGTGCTCGACGCTGACGGTGACTTCGCCCAGAAGTGCAACATGGAACTGGTGGAGCTCGAACCCGTCATCGCCCGGGAGGACATCGAGGAGCTGCGCGCGATGATCACCGAGCACCACGAGGCCACCGACTCGACCGTCGCTGAGCGCCTGCTTGCCGACTGGGACGCGGCGCTGGGCCAGTTCGTCAAGGTCATGCCGACCGACTACAAGCGCGTGCTCGAAGAGCGGCGGGAGCGGGAGCTGGCCGCCGCGTAGGGGGACACATCATGGGCAAGCCGACAGGATTCAAGGAGTTCGACCGCGAGCCGGTCCCCTACCGTCGTCCCGCCGAGCGGGTGAGCGACTACGGCGAGATCTTCGGTGAGCCGGATGAGGAACACCTCAAGGTCCAGGGCGCACGCTGTATGGACTGCGGCGTGCCGTTCTGCCAGTCGGACAGCGGATGCCCGATCGACAACCTGATCCCCGAGTGGAACGACCTCGTCTACCGGGGACGGTGGCGTGAGGCCCTCGACCGCCTCCACAAGACCAACAACTTCCCGGAGTTCACCGGACGAGCGTGCCCGGCACCCTGCGAGGGCGCGTGCGTGCTGGGGATCATCGAGCCCGCCGTCACGATCAAGAACATCGAGAACGCGATCATCGACAAGGGTTTCGACGAGGGCTGGGTCGTCCCACAGCCCCCGGAGATGCGCACCGGCAAGAAGATCGCGATCGTGGGCAGCGGCCCGGCCGGCCTCACCTGTGCCGACCAGCTCAACTCGATCGGCCACGACGTCACGGTCTACGAGCGCGCGGATCGCATCGGCGGCCTGCTGATGTACGGCATCCCGAACATGAAGCTGGGCAAGGACGTGGTCGAGCGGCGCATCAATCTGCTGCGCGAAGAAGGCATCACCTTCGTCACCCGCACTCACGTTGGCCGCCGAGAGGACTTCGCCCCGGGCCACATGAGCCAGATCATGGAGGAGTACGGCGATCTCACGTTCGTGGACCCGGCCGAGCTCCAGGCCTCGTTCGACGCTGTCGTCATGGCGACTGGCGCCACGGTCCCCTTCGACCCGACCACCTCGGCTCCCGGACGCGGCGAGCTGGGCGGCATCCACTTCGCCATGGACTTCCTGACGCGCAACACGAAGAGCCTCCTCGACTCGAACTTGGAGGATGGCCATTTCCTGTCGGCCGAGGGCAAGCACGTGATCGTCATCGGCGGCGGTGACACCGGCGCCGACTGCATCGGCACGTCCCTGCGCCACGGCGCCGCGAGCGTCGTGAACTTCGAGCTGCTCGACAAGCCGCCCGACGAGAGGGCCACCGACAACCCCTGGCCCGAGTGGCCGCGAATCTTCCGCGTCGACTACTCCCACGCGGAAGCCGAGGCCAAGCATGGGGCCGACCCGCGGGCCTACACGCTGCTCACCAAGGAGTTCATCGGTGACGAGGACGGCAACGTATCCGGCGTCCGCACGGTCGAGGTCGACTGGTCGACCCCCGGCGAGTCCGCACCGTTCAGCGAGGTCGAGGGCTCGGAGCAGGTGTGGCCCGCGGACCTGGTGCTGCTCGCAACCGGATTCGTCGGGCCGGAGCTGGAGGTCGGCGAGATGCTCGGCATCGAGACCGACAACCCACGCGGCAACTGGCAGACCTTCAGGGCCGAGCACGGCGACTTCGCAACCAACGTCGAGGGCGTCTTCGCCGCCGGCGACTGCCGACGGGGCCAGTCGCTGGTCGTCTGGGCGATCAACGAGGGGCGCGGCGCGGCGCGGTCCGTCGACGCGTACCTCATGGGCGAGAGCTCGCTCCCGGCGCCGGGGATCACCACCGGCATCGCCGTCGCCCGCTAGCCCTCAATCAGCCGTCGCCGCGCGCACGGGATCCAAGCCGCCAACAACGTCCCGATCCGTCGCTGATTGACACCCGAAAGGGTGAACTTGAACAGGTCCCTCCCACCCTGACCCGTCTCGCCCGTTACCAGGGTGATGATCGACTGGTATCCACCCGATGAGGCGATTCCCGGGGAGCCCCCCGCCGATCGCCATCCACCCTCAACCACGCCGCTCCCGGGCTCGGGACGTGACAACTGCGGCTGTGTGCGCGAGACGTGCCTGTATCTGTCCGCCGAGCTCGGTTGGACCGATGCGCAACGGGTCACTCTGGGACGCTCCGGCGACGGGATGCTGGCCGAGGCCGTGGCGCTCGCCCCGGACGGAGGTGCCGTGCTCGCCGTAGCGGAGGCCTGGTGCGCGCTGCGCCACCCCATCCGGGGGCGCGCGGCCGCCCCGCCCTCGGTGGCGCTCGCCGCGCTGCGACTGCGCTTCGGAAGCGGTGCGGAGGCGGCGATCCTTCGCGCGCTGGGACGCCAGCTCGCCTCCGGTGCCTCGCGTGAACCCGAGGTCTTCGCCCGTCAGGCCTGACCGACTCCCGGCGAGCTGCCGTCGGTTCGCAGGATCGAACGCAGGGAGGTCGGCCGCCAGCGCTGGCCTCCCCGCGGCGTCGGCACGCCCTCGTCGTTGAGGACATCGCAGATCGCCTGAAGGGTCGTACCCTCGCGTCGCATCGAACGGATTCGCTCGGCGACCTCGACCGGCGTCGACGACGGCCGGCCGCGGGGACGACCCGAGAGAGGGCGGGCGGCGCGCTCCAAGGCGCTGGGGATCCAGGACGCGGCCTCGGTGAAGATCCGTAGCGACTGGGCCGAGTCCGCCTCGGCGGTGTCCAGCCCCTCCTTGAGGGCCACGATGTGCAGCCCGTCCCGGGCGGCACCCGCCATGAGCTGGGCAAGGTCGGCGGGCGAATAGGTCAGGCGATCCAGCCGGGCAACCACGATCGCCTCGGCGCTGCCCTCCCGGCACGCGTCCAGGGCCCGCTGGAGCCCGGGGCGTCGGAGCGAACGACCTGAGCGTTGATCCTGCTCCACGGACACCAGGACCCAGCCGTTCCCCTCGACCGCGTCGACGATGCCGGCCCGCTGCTGATCGAGCGAGGGGCGGTCCTGCGGCAGCTCGCGAGGAGCGGTCCGCAGATAGCCGATGACCGGGCGGGGCCGACTCACGCGGCGTGAGACCTCAACGGAGTCATGGACGAAAAGTGCCTGAGACCAGCATGAAAGCGAGCCTACATGCCCGTCCGGGCCGCCCGCTGATGCGCGTTGAGAAGGGCGTCGACGAGGACCAGGCCCGCCAGGGCGATGAAGGGCACCGCGAGCACGAAGCTCGTGTTCGCCAGAAGGAACCCGGGCAGCTCGCCCAAGTTTCTGCGAGCCCCGATGATCAGCAGCGCCAAACCGCCCGCGAGGCCGAGAACGGCACCGAGGATCGGACCCCGGCCGCCGAGCTCGTGCCCGCCGTCCGCTCCGGCGACGAGCGCCGCGATGGCGGCCCAGGCGATGGTCATGAGATATGCGCCGATGACGTCGCTCGGGAAGTGCCAGCCCATCGCAACGGTCGCGATCCCCACGCCCACCCCGTACGCGACGGCGATCGTCGCCGCGATCCGCCGCAGTGCCGCGGGGCTCACCAGGACCAGGGCGAGCCCGAGCGACAGCGCCGCAGTCGCATGACCGCTGGGAAAGGCCCCGCCGAGAAACTCACCCACATCCCGACGTGCGCTCTCCCCACCGAACGGATCCGCATCGCTCAGGGCGGGCTTCATGATCTGCGCCGTGACGTTGGCCCCCGCCACGAGCAGGATGGCGGCCACCGCAGCGCGAGGTCGCTCGCGCAGCAGGGCGACGACCACCGCGAGGACGACCACGACGCCGATCGACGCCACGCTGATGCTCGCGAGGAGCCGGCCCGACTCGCGGGCGATGCCGAGGTCGTCGGCGGCCTCGGCGAAGAGGGCGCTGCGGTCGATGTGCCGGCCCACCGCCGTCAGCAGCGCGAACCCGTAGAGCAGCCCCATGGCCGCGACGCAGCCGACCGCCAGCAGAGCGAGGCGCGTGCGACGGCCGATCACGAGTGGAGAGAACACCGCTCCAGAATACGAGGCATACGTACGCCGCCCGCGTGTGCCTGTCGGACCCCTGACCGCTAGCGGCGGTGGCGCGCGATGAAGCGGTAGACCGGGTCGGCGATCGGGCGGGCCCACCGCAGGAGGGCGGCCAGTGGACGGCCGACGAGGGGAACGGCCTCGATGACCGCCGCCACGGCCCGTGACTCGCTCAGAAGGTCGCCCTCTGCGGTCTGCACCAGCAGGCTCCCGGGGCGGCCCGCCTCCATATCGAGGCCGCAGGCGTGCAGCTCGCCACGCGCCGACGACCCGACGAAGCGGAGTCGCCCGCGCGTGTCGGCGCGCGCCGCGAATCGGGCCGAGGCGCTGCAGAAGCGGCATTCGTCGTCATAGACCACGATGCGGGAGGACGGCGAGGTCATGCGCGCAAGGCCGCCGCGACCCCCTCGCAGACCGCCTCGAGTCGCTGCTCGGCCGTCGCCGCATCGGGCGCGTCAGCGATCGACCGGACCAGCTGGCTCGCCATCACCACGCCGTCCGCATATGCGCCGATCGCCACGGCGTGCTCAGGCGTGCGGACGCCGAAGCCGACCGCCAGCGGGACGTCGATATGGCTGCGCGCCCGCGCCAGGAATTCCTCCAGCTCGCGGTCGACCGAGACCTCGCCGCCGGTGACGCCGGTGACGGCGACACAGTAGACGAACCCCTCGGCCGTCCGGCCGATCGCCTCGAGCCGCTCATCGGTGCTCGTCGGCGCCGCGAGCGCGATCAGGGCGACCCCCGCGCGGGAGGCCGCCCGGCGGATCGGCTCCGACTCCTCGACCGGAACGTCCGGCACGATGACGCCAGCGACGCCGGCGGCCGCGGCGCGCTCGAAGAACGCCCGCTCACCGCCGGCCAGGACGGCATTGACGTAGCTCATCATCACGACGGGAGCGTCGCCGGCGAGGTCAGCCGCGATGGAGATGACGTCATCGGGCCGGGTCCCCGCCTCGAGGGCGGTCTGCCCCGCCGCCTGGATCGTCGGGCCGTCGGCGAGCGGGTCGGAGAACGGCACGCCGAGTTCGATGATGTCAGCGTGGCGGGCGACGATGCGGGCATGCGCCGTGCTCGTCGCCGGATCCGGATAGCCTCCCATCACATACGGGATGAACAACGGGCGACCGGCCTCGGCGAAAGTCCGCGCGAGACGATCTGCCCCCTCAGACATCGAGTCCCATCGCGCGTCCCGCCACCTCGACATCCTTGTCGCCGCGGCCGGAGAAGGACAGAAGGACCGGGCCCGGGCCCAGCGCGGCTCCTTCACGTGTGACGAGCGCGATGGCGTGAGCGGTCTCGAGCGCCGGGATGATCCCCTCCGCCCGCGAACAGGCTCCGAGCGCCTCCAACGCATCCGCGTCGGTGGCGCTGCCGTAGCGCACGCGACCCTCGTCGTGCAGCAAGCTGTGCTCCGGGCCGACGCCGGGGTAGTCCAGGCCGGCGGAGATCGAGTGGGGCTCGATCACCTGACCGTCGGAGTCCTGCAGGAGGTAGCTGTAGCTGCCGTGCAACACACCCGGCGTCCCCCGCGAGAGCGGGGCGCCGTGGCGTCCTGAGTCGAGACCGTCGCCGGCGGCCTCCACCCCGATGAGGGCGACGTCGTCCTCGAGGAACGCTCGGAAGATCCCGATCGCGTTCGATCCTCCGCCCACGCAGGCGACCACGCTCTGCGGCAGCCGCCCGCATTCGGCCTGGATCTGCTCGCGCGCCTCGTCCCCGATGACCGACTGGAAGGCGGCGACCACCTCCGGGTACGGCGCGGGACCGACCGCGGAGCCGATGACGTAGTGGGTGGATCGCACGTTCGTGACCCAGTCGCGGATCGCCTCGCTCGTGGCGTCTTTCAGCGTCGCCGTACCCGAGTCGACCGGCGTGACCTCCGCACCCAGCATCTTCATCCGGATCACGTTGAGCCGCTGCCGCTCCATGTCCGTGCGCCCCATGTAGACGCGACACTCCATGCCCGCCAGAGCCGCGGCGGTGGCAGTGGCGACGCCGTGCTGCCCGGCACCGGTCTCGGCGATGATCCGCTCTTTGCCCATGCGCTCGGCGAGCATCACCTGCCCGAGGGCGTTGTTGATCTTGTGGGCGCCCGTGTGGCAGAGGTCCTCACGCTTGAACCACAGATCGTCGATCCCGCACTCCGCCCCGAGCTTCGTGGCGTGGTAGAGCGGGGTCGGCCGGCCGACGTAGCTCCCCAGGCGACCTGCCAGCTCAGCGGCGAAGGCCGGGTCATCCCGGAACGACGAGAAGGCCTCCTCGAGCTCGTCGAGGGCGCCGATCACCGTCTCGGGTACGTACCGGCCCCCGTAGCTGCCATACCGCGGCGAGATCTCACCCACGCGCGGCTCCCCGCTCCCATCCCAGCGTCGCGCCGCGCGTGAACGCGCGGATACGCTCGGGCTCCTTGAGACCCGGGGCGCTCTCGACGCCGGTGCTCACGTCGACGACGTCGGGGGACAGGCGCGCGACCGCGTCGACCACATTCTCCGGCGTCAACCCACCGGCGAGAATCCAGGGGCGGCCCAGATCCTTGCCCTCAAGCAGACTCCAGTCGAATGTCGCACCGGTGCCCCCTGCCTGCCCCTCGACCGCAGCGTCCAAAAGGATGAGGTCCGCCGTCGACGCCCGGGCGGCGTCCAGCGCCGAGGGGCCGTCGATGCTGAACGCCTCGATGACCGGCAGCGGCACCGCTTCCTTGACGGCCGAAACACTCCCCCCGTGGATCTGGATGTGCGTCAGACCCGCGATGGGAACGATCCGGGCGACCTCGGCGGGGTCGGGGTCAACGAACACTCCCACTTTGCTCGACATGGGATCGAGCACTCCGGTGATCGATGCGGCGGCCTCGGCATCAACCTGACGGCTGCTGCCCTCGGCGAAGACGAGGCCGATGGCCCACACGTCGAGCGCGGCACAGGCCATCGCGTCCTCGGGCCGCGTGATGCCGCAGACCTTGATGAGAGGCGGCTCAGCCGACATCGGCGCTCGAGTCGGCGTCGGCCGGAGCCTGCCACTCGGGGAGGAAGACCCTCACCCGGGATCCTTCGCCGGGCACGCTCGAGATCTCGCACACCCCCCCGAGCAGCTCGGCCCGGTCCCGCATTCCGTGAATGCCGAAGCGCGCGATCGGCACGCCGGGGCGGGGGCGAAGCGCGTGATCCACATCGAAGCCGGAGCCGTCGTCCTCGACCACCAGCGATATCCCGCCGGGCTCCTGGGTGAGATCGACCCCGCACCGGCGCGCCTGGCCGTGGCGGTAGGCATTCGTGAGCGTCTCCTGGAGCACGCGGTAGAAGGTGATCCGCTGGGTCACCGACACCCCGTTGACGGGGAAATCGCCGTCGATGTTCACGACGACCTCGGCCCCACTGCGGGCCTCGAAGGCGGTCACCGCATCAGCGAGGATGTCCGGCAGGGCCCGGTCCTCGAACTGTGCGGGGCGCAGGTGACCGATCAGCTCGCGCATCTCATGGAGCGCGCCGCCAAGGGTCTCGTAGATCCGGCTGAGCGCCTCCTTGATGTTGTCGCTGCCCTCGTCCGCCAGCTCGGCGTCGAGAAGCTGGACCTCGAGCAGGGCGACCGACAGCTGCTGGGTCGGGCCGTCGTGGATGTCGAGGCCGATTCGCCCGAGCATCCGCTCATCGCTCTCGAGAATCTGGGCCATGGCGCGTTCGAGGCTCTCGTGGAGGCTCAACTTCTCCAGCAGCGCCCCGACCCGCTCGCAGCCGACCCGCGCCGCCCAGAGGCGGAGCTCATCCTCGGCCAGCGGCGCGCTGCCCGCGACCCACAGTGCCCCTTCGACCCGGCCCTGGGATCGGATCGGGAAGGCCCGCGCTTCGCTGAAGCCGCGCTCCGCGAGCCCGGTCGGCAGCAGATCGGCGGGACGGCCGCCGTTGACGATGACCTCCCGCTCCTCGCGTGCGGCCGTCCGGGCGATCTCAGCGTCGGCCTCGAGTATCGCCGCCAGCTCATCGTCCGCCGCCGTCGCCCGGACCTCGAGCTCCTCACTCGGCCCGCGCAGCACCTCGAGCACGCCCAGCTGCGCGCCGAGGGCCCGCACGACCTCCGCGACGAGGGCGCCGAGCCGGTCATCGGCCGACTGATCCGGCCCGGTCTCGGCGACGGCGGTGACGCGGACGAGAGCGTCAAGTTCGGGGCTCTGCCCCCGCGGCGCGTTCAATGTCACTCCCAGATGGTACCGAGCGCCTCAATACGGCGGCAGAACCGGTCCAGGTGCACCGATTGACTGCAGTTTTCTTGATCTTTCGCTCACAACCTATACGGGCAGCGAATCCGTTCGATTGCCGGACTACCAGCCCGTCTAGGGGTGCAGGGGCCGGCGAGAACTTAGTGTGCGACCCGCGCCAGCCACGCGGCCCGGTCCCCCTTTTGGGGGAACATCAGAAGAATGTCGTCGAAGGGCTGGTAGCGGCCATTGAGTTCAGTGCTATTAACGACGAGATGAGCGCGGTGCGCGTACTACTCGCAGATGACAACGCCCGGTTCCGAGGACTGCTCCGACAACTGTTGGAGCGTGATCCGGACATCGCGGTCGTTGCCGAGGCCGGCGACGGCAGTGAAGCCGTGGATCTCAGCGAGGAGCATTCTCCGGACGTGGTCCTGATGGACCTGTCCATGCCCGGGGTCGACGGCCTCGAGGCCACCTACGAGCTCAAGAACCGCTTCCCGGATCTGACGGTCCTCATGCTCTCGGTCGGCGACAAGGAACAGGAGATCGCGGCGGGACTCGCCCGCGGCGCCTCCGAGTACCTGATCAA
>JAHEIS010000185.1 GCA_024639225.1 Actinomycetes bacterium
AAAGGAGATCCTCCCGTACGCGGTTGCTCAGGTTGCGGGTGCCGCGGTGGCGTGCACCGCGCTCTACCTGATCGCCAGCGGTGCCAGCGGATTCGACCTGGCGTCCGGCTTCGCGGCGAACGGCTACGGGGAGCACTCACCCGGCGGCTATTCCCTGGCCGCGGGTCTGATCGCGGAGATCATCCTGACGTTCACCTTCCTGATGATCATTCTGGGGGCCACGGACACCAGGGCTCCGGCGGGATTCGCGCCGATCGCGATCGGTCTGAGCCTGACCGCGATTCACCTCGTGGGGATTCCGGTGACGAATCTATCGGTGAATCCGGCACGGAGCACCGGCCCGGCGCTGTTCGTGGGCGGCTGGGCGATTTCGCAGTTGTGGCTGTTCTGGGTCGCGCCGATCGTCGGTGGCATTCTGGCCGGGACCGTCTACCGGTGGCTGGGCAAGGAGTGACTCGAGTGGCGGGCCTGCCGACCGGCATCGGTCGCGTGTCTCGTTCACTCCTGGTTCCTTGAAGCGACTCACGCTCGTGGTGGCCGCCCTCTCGGCGGCCGCCACTCCGTCCGCCCGGCTGCACGGTCAGGAGCCTCTTCCGTACCGGGACGCGAGCCGCCCCGTGGCGGAGCGTGTGCAGGATCTGCTGGGCCGGATGACGCTCCAGGAGAAGTTCTGGCAGCTCTACATGTCGCCGGGAAGCCTGGACGATCCGTCCCACGACTACTCATCCGGCGCCTTCGGTCTGCAGGTCTCCATGCCATCCGAGGCGCTGGCCGACTCCTCGGCCGGGAGTCTGGCGGCGGCCCACGCGGCGCGGATCAACGAGATTCAGCGCCACTTCGTCGAGGAAACCCGGCTTGGCATTCCTATCATCCCCTTCGACGAGGCGCTTCACGGTCTCGTCAGACGTGGCGCGACCTCCTTCCCCCAGGCCATCGGACTCGCGGCAACCTGGGATACGGCCCTGGTGGGCCGCGTCGCGGGCGCCATAGCGGCAGAGAGCCGATCGCGTGGCATCCGGCAGGTTCTGTCGCCCGTGGTGAATCTCGCGGATGATGTGCGTTGGGGAAGGGTGGAGGAGACGTACGGAGAAGATCCACATCTATCCTCCGAGATGGGGCGCGCGTTCGTCCGTGCTTTCGAGTTCCGGGGGATCATCACTACACCCAAGCACTTCGTGGCCAACGTGGGACAGGGTGGGCGGGATAGTTACCCGGTCGACCTCAGTCTACGGTTCCTGCGGGAATACCAGCTCCCACCATTCGCGGTGGCGGTGCGGGAGGCTGGTTCCCGCTCGTTGATGACGGCCTACAACTCGGTCGACGGGCGCCCGGCCACGCAGAACCCGTGGCTCCTGAACGGGCTGCTGAAGGACGAGTGGGGCTTCGAGGGCTTCGTGATCTCGGACGCCGCGGCCACCGGCGGAGCGACCGTGCTGCACCTCACAGAGCCGAACACTCCCGTTGCGGCTCAGCACGCCTGGGAAGCCGGGCTCGACGTCGTCTTTCAGACTACGTATCCCCAGCACCGACCTTACCTCCAGGCGGTGGAGGACGGCCTGGTGTCAGAGGCCGTGCTCGACGCAGCCGTTTCTCGCGTGCTCAAGGCGAAGTTCGACATAGGGCTCTTCGAGGATCCGTTGGCCGACTCTTCTGACGCGGCGCGCATCGCGAACTCGGCGGGCCACCGGGCCCTGGCCCGGGAGGCGGCCAGGGCCTCGCTGGTGCTTCTGAGGAATCGGATCGCGACGTTGCCGCTTTCACCGGCGGTGTCGTCCGTCACCGTGATCGGTGCCGACGCGATCGAAGCGCGGCAGGGTGGCTACAGTACCGTCCCCGTCGCACCAGTCACGATCCTGGAGGGAATCCAAGAGCGGATCGGCTCCACGGCGGAGGTGCGTTTCGCGCCGGGCCCCGGACGACTGGATGAGCGCACGGTGGTGGTGCCCGGAGACTACCTGCGCACCGATCGGGACTCGCCCGAGGGTTCCGGCCTGTTGGGGCAGTACTGGACCAACATCCATCTCTCGGGTGCACCGGCGATTCAGCGGACCGATTCGGCCGTCGATTTCCTCTGGACGCTCAGTTCCCCGGGCGAGGGGATCGATTCGGACTGGTACTCCGCCCGCTGGACGGGACGTCTCCGGGCGCCGGCCAGGGGTGTGACGCGTCTCGGCATCGCCGGGAACGATGGGTACCGGCTGTGGCTCGACGGGAAGCTCATCCTCGACAACTGGCGCAAGCGATCGGCCGGACAACGACTGGCCGGGGTAGACCTTGCCGGTGGTTCGGAGCACGACCTGCGCCTGGAGTTCTTCGAGTCCGTGGGCAACGTCCGGCTGAAGCTGGTGTGGGATGGCGAGGTGACCGACGAATCCGACGGACGCATACGCGACGCTGTCGAGGTTGCCCGCGGCAGCGACGTGGCGATCGTGGTCGCCGGCCTCGAGGAGGGTGAGTTCCGGGACCGCGCGTTCCTTTCTCTGCCCGGCCGGCAGGAGGAGCTGATCCACGCCGTGGCCACCACCGGGACTCCGGTGGTCGTCGTGATCGTGGGGGGAAGTGCGGTGACGATGGGGAGCTGGATCGACGAGGTCGATGCGGTTCTGGTGGCCTGGTATCCGGGTGAGCAGGGAGGCGGTGCCATCGCCGATGTCCTGTTTGGTGATTCGGATCCCGGCGGACGGCTGCCCATCACCTTTCCCGTCTCCGAAGGCCAGCTTCCGCTCGTGTACAATCACAAGCCCACCGGGAGGGGCGACGACTACCTGGATCTGACGGGTTCGCCGGCCTTCCCATTCGGATA
>JAHEIS010000186.1 GCA_024639225.1 Actinomycetes bacterium
GCCGCCGTTTCCGCGAGACGGCGGCGGGGCTCGATGCGGCGTTTCTCGAGCGCCTGGCCGCCGCCGGCGTCGCGGAGGCCGCGGAGCCGCGCGTGGAGGCGTGGCGACGGGCCCGGGAACGGGCGGCGAACGCGATCGGCACGGACCCCGAGCTGTTTCCGGGCGGCAGCGACGAAGCGCTGCTGGACCTGCTCTCGTTCGTCGCGGCCGCGGACGTCGATCGCGCGGTCCTCGCGCCGATCGAGCGCGAGGTCGTCGCGTACGAGGAGGCGATGGGCACGGTCGTGAGGGCGCGGCGGGCCCTGGCCGAGCAGTACCTCGAGGCGTCGGACCGCTGGGTCTTTGCCGCCGAGTCCGCGCGGCCGGTCATCGAGGAGCGGCTCGACGACCTGGAAGCACGGCTCGGTTCCGCCGGGGCGGAGATCGTGGTCCTCAATCGGGCGATGCTCGCGCAGATCGTCGCCACGCTCGGAGCGAACGACGGCGCCGAGCTCGCGATCCGGTACGCCCGGGCCGCCCACCCCGACGTCTACGACGATCCCGGCGCGGTCGGTCCGGCGCTCGCCCGGACGCTCGCCCGCGCCGAGCTTGCGCCGGCCACGCGCGCCGCGCTGACGGATCTTGCGGCGACCTACCGTCCGGCGTACGAGGCGACGTGCCGCGCGATGATCGAGAGCGAGGACCGCGTGGCGCAGGGCGCGCTCGACCCGATCGAGCATGCCGACCGCATGGCCCGCTTGCGGTTCGAGCGCGACGAGCTCAACGCCCGGGCCGAGCGGCGGCTGCATGCGATCATCGATCCCGGCGTTGCTCCTCCGCATCGATGACGACGCCGTGCCGGCACTCTGGCCTGGCGCCAGCGCGAAGGGAAGTCAGCGCTTCGCCACGACCTTCACCGACTTGACCTGCCCGCCGTGGTAGAGCGGGTGACCGACGAGGTTGGCGATGATGAGCTTCTTCTTGTGCTTGAGCTGGAAGAGCCCGCTGGACTTCTGCTTGACCTTGTAGGTCGCGGAGTTGAACTGGCCGTCCCAGGCGAGCGGCGTGCCGGTCGCGATGTCCTTGAGCGAGACCGACCCGCCGGTGACCTTGAGGGTCTGGCGGTTCGAGTTGGTGACGCGATCCCGGAGGTTCAAGGTGAGCTTGACCGAAACCTCGAAGTCCTCGTCGGTGGCCCGGATCTTGATCTTCGTGCGGGCGAGCTTGAGCTTGGAGACGATGAGGTCGAAACCCACCGTGTTCCCGCCGCCGTCGGTGAGCTTGCCCCTCACGCTGGCGTCGGGGTACGTGCCCGTCGGATCGTCGGCCACCGCCGGAGCCGAGAGCAGCGCGGCGGCGGCCAGCGCCGCGGCCGTCGATCGGATGTGACGTGTGCGCATGGCGTCTCTCCCTTCATCCCCGGAGCATCAGTCGGTCCAGCTGGCGAGCACGATGAGGAGGTCGTCGAAGTCGACCTCGCAGTCCTCGTCGACGTCCTCCGGAATGGTGGGGGGGCAATCCGCCACGGGGCCCCAGGCGGCGAGCAGGCGCAGGAGGTCATCGAAGTCGACGTCACCGTCGCCATCGACGTCACCGGGCGCCCCGCCCGCGTCGAGGGCCGCCTCGACGGCGGCGTAGGCGTTGATCCGGCCCGCGCCGTAGGCGTTGTCCCAGCCCGGATCGCCGAGGTCGACCGCGGTGTCGATCAGGATCTGCTTGATCTGCGCGACCGTGAGCGTCGGGTTGGCCTCGAGCATGAGCGCGACGGCGCCGCTCGCGTGCGGCGTGGCCATCGAGGTGCCGCTCAGGGTCGTGTAGCCCGTGCAGCGTCGCGTCGAGTTGGTGTCCACGCCGGGCGCGGATACCGTCGGCTTCATCTTGCCGGGGGGATACGGCCAGTCGTTGTAGGGGTCGACGTCCTCCCAGGTGACCGGGCCGCGGCTCGAGAAGCTGGCGATGAAATCCGCACAGTCGGTCGCCCCGATCGTGATGTTCTCGGGCACGTCGCCCGGGGTGGCGACGTTGTCCGTGGGCGGGCAGCAGGTGCCGAAGTTGTGGGCGGCGATGACGGGCACGGTGCCCATCGCGATCGCGTTGAGGCTGACGTCGCGCCACACGCGGCGATCGGGGCCCCAGTCGTGCCGCCAGCCGTAGCTCATGCTCATGATGTGCGCGCCGTTGTCGGCCACGTACTGCATCGCCCCCCAGACCCACATCTGCTCCTGCTCGGTGATCTGGCCGCTGACGCGAAGCAGCATCAGCTTCGCCCCCTGGGCCATGCCGGTGATGGTGCCGCTCGTGCCGTCGCCGACGATCGTGCCGCCAACGTGGGTGCCGTGACCGAGGAAGTCGTCCGGGTCGTTGTTGTCGAGGTGGAAGTTCCAGCCGACAACATCGTCGACGTACCCGTTGCTGTCGTCGTCGATGCCGTTGTCGGGCACCTCGCCGGGGTTGTTCCAGATGTGGTTCTCGAGGTCGGGGTGACGGTAGCAGGTGCCCGAGTCGATGAGCCCGACGACGACGCCGCGTCCGATGAGGTCGTAGTCGTTCCAGACGTCCGGGGCGCCCATCAGCTCGACGCCGCACTCGATGTTGCCGCTCCGGGCCGGCGGGGGGCCTTCCACGGGAACGTCGAAGATCGGGATCTGCGGGTTGTGCGAGAGGTGGTGGACATCGGCCCGCGCCGCGATGCGGAGGGCGACCGCGGGCGTGACGTCGGCGGCCACGACGTTGGTGATCCACAGCGGGCGAATGCGGGCGGCGCGGCCCGCCGCTTCCTCGGCGCGGAGGAGGTCCAGGAGCTCCCGTTGCGTGCGCCGCGC
>JAHEIS010000093.1 GCA_024639225.1 Actinomycetes bacterium
CCCGCCCCCGCGCCCGAACCTGCGGCGACGCCGCCCGCGCCGGAGCCGGCCCCCGAGCCCGCGCCGGAGCCCGAACCCACTCCTGAGCCCGAACCGGAGCCCGTCGCCGAGGCGCCGACGCCGACGCCCCCGGCGACGGCGGAAGACCCTGCCCCGGCCCCGGTGCCCGTCGCCGAACCGAAGCCGAAGCCCAAGCCGGCCGCCAAGCCCTCCCGTCCGGCGCGCTCGCGCCGTGAGCCGGAGCTCTCGGTGGCGGCTCAGGCACGGGCGGCGGTACCGCCCGCCCCGCCGGAGGCCCGTGAGTTCAAGAAGGCGCCACCGCGGCCCGAGACGCCACCGGAGCCCGAGCCGGCCCCTGAGAAGGCATCCACCGCCGAACCCGCCAAGAGCGGGACGAAGAGCGAGGGCGGTGGCAAGCGCCGCAGGGTTGTCATCGACGCCGGTGCCAGCCGCCGCGGCCCGGCGCAACCGCCACGCGACCGCGGACCGGGACGGAGCGAGAAGTCCGCGCCCAAGCGGGAGGCCGAGCCGGCCGCCCCCGCGGCCGACGGAACGCCCGTCGACGTCCAGTCCGGGGCGACCGTCAAGGATCTCGCGGAGAATCTCGACATCTCCACGTCGGAGATCATCAAGATCATGATGGGGATGGGCGAGATGGCCACCATCACCCAGTCCCTCTCAGACGAGGCGATCGAGTTGGTCGCGGTGGAAGTGGGCCGCACGGTCAACATCGTCCACGCCGAGGATGAGGTCGAAGAGGAGGAGTTCTCCGATCCGCCCGAATCCCTGGTCGACCGCGCTCCAGTCGTCACCATCATGGGACACGTCGACCACGGAAAGACGTCGCTCCTGGATGCGATCCGCTCGAGCGAGATCGCAGCGGCCGAGGCCGGGGGAATCACCCAGCACATCGGCGCGTACCAGATCACGCACGCCGACCGCGACATCACCTTTCTCGACACCCCCGGCCACGAGGCCTTCACGGCCATGCGCGCGAGGGGTGCCCGCGTGACGGATGTGGCGCTCATCGTCGTCGCCGCCGACGACGGCGTCATGCCGCAGACCGTCGAGGCGATCGACCACGCCCGCGCCGCCGAAGTTCCGTTCATGGTGGTCGTCAACAAAGTGGACAAAGAGGACGCGAACCCCGATCGGGTGAAGCAGGAACTGGGCAACCACGAGGTCGTGCCGAGCGACTGGGGGGGCGACCACGAGTTCGTCGAGGTCTCCGCCAAGGAGGGGACCGGGCTGGACTCGCTCATCGAGACGATCCTCCTCGTCGCGGATGCCGACGCCGAACCGAAGGCGAACCCCGATGCCGAGGCCTCCGGCGCCGTCATCGAGTCCCGTCTCGACCCCGGGCGTGGTCCCGTGTCGACGCTGCTGGTCCAGCGCGGCCGCCTGTCGGTCGGCGACATCGTGCTCGCCGGCGAGGAGCATGGGAAGGTCCGGGCCATGCTCGACCACACGGGCGCGGACATGGAGATCGCCGGACCCTCGGTACCGGTCGAGATCCTCGGACTGAGCGGCGTCCCGGACGCCGGAGACAAGTTCCGGGTCGTCGCGACCGAGCGCGAGGCGCGCCAGCGCGCGGGCCAGCTGAGCCAGCGCCTCCGCGCGGAGCGGCTCGCCAACGTCCGACCGGTCTCGCTCGACGACATCTTCGCCCAGATCAAGGAGGGCGAGCTCAAGGAGCTCAACATCATCATCAAGGGTGATGTCCAGGGGTCTGTCGAGGCGCTGACCGAGTCGCTCGCCAAGATCGATACCTCCGAGGTCCGTCTCGGCGTCATCCACACCGGCGTCGGCGCCGTCAACGAGTCCGACGTCATGCTCGCGGCGGCGTCGCGGGCCATCATCATCGCCTTCAACGTCCGACCCCGGGCCGACGCCCGGCTGCTCGCCGAACGCGAGGGCGTCGACGTCCGGACGTACCGGGTCATCTACCGCGCCATCGAGGAGGTCGAGAACGCCCTCATCGGCATGCTCGACCCCGACGTGGTCGAGGATGCGCTCGGCGAAGTCGAGGTGCGCGACACCTTCCGCTCCAGCCGCCTCGGGACGATCGCCGGCTGCTACGTCACGCAGGGCGTGATCAAGCGAGAGGCGAAGGTCCGCGTCCTGCGGGACGGGGCGATCATCCACGAGGGCGAGATCGCATCGCTCCGCCGCTTCGACGACGACGCCAAGGAGGTCGCCGAGGGCTTCGAGTGCGGCGTGATCATCGCCGACTTCAACGACGTCAAGGAGGGCGACGCGATCGAGGTCTACGAGCTGCGCGAGGTGGCCCGCACCGCCACCCGGTCCGGGAGCTAGTCCGCGAGCATGGCCCATGACGGCTGGGTGGGAGTGCTCAGCATGGAGGTTCACCTCCCGTGCACGGCCTCCCTCAAGGACAAGCGCTCCGAGGTCCGACGGATCAAGGCGGGCTTGGCGCGGCGCTGGGGCGTCTCCATCGCCGAGGTCGGATACCACGACAAGTGGCAACGAGCCGCGCTCGCCCTGGCCTTGGTCTCACGGGACATCGCCGGCGCGGAATCGGCGCTGTCGGCCGCCCGCGACTGGCTGGACGGCGACCCCGAGGTCGAGGTGCTGAACGCCACCAGCTGGGTCGCCCCGGCATCGGGGGAAGACGGTCTGGCCGCTGTCGAGGGGGCCGTCGGCTGATGGGCCGCGGCGAGCGAGCGCGACGCGGGGGAGAGGCGGTCCGCGAGGCCGTCGCACAGGCCATTCAGACGGAACTCTCGGACCCGCGACTGGAGTTCGTGACCATCACGTCGGTCGAGGCCACGGCCGATCTGCGCGAGGCGCTCGTGCGGTACTCGACTCTCGACGAATCCGCCGCAGAAGGCGCCGGTCAGGCGCTGGAGTCGGCGCGTCCGATCCTCCAGCGGGCCATCGCCGCGCGCTTGCAGACACGCAACACCCCGGTGCTGCGCTTCGCTTACGACGATCTCTCCCGCCGCGCGGAGGACCTCTCGCGGCTCATCGACGAGGTAGCCCCTCCGGAGACCGGATCATGAGCAGCGTCACGATCCCCGAGATGGCTGCGGAGCTGGCCTGCCAGACCCGCCTCGCCGTCACGTCGCACACCAACCCCGACGGCGACGCGCTGGGCTCGCTCCTCGGCCTCGGCCGGGCCCTGCGCGCCGACGGGCGCGACGTGGTCTACATCCATCCCGACGCCGAGCCGGTCCCGGCGGACCTGGCGTTCCTGCTCCATGCCGGCGAGGAGATCGCCTCGGGTCTGCCGCCGGACATCGGCGAGCGCACCCTCGTCGCACTCGACTGCGCCAGCGAAAAGCGCCTCTGGACCACGCCTCCCCCCTGGGGTGCAGCACGCGTGCTCAACATCGATCACCACGGCGACAACACGGAGTTCGGCGCCGCGAACCTCGTCATCTCCCACGCGTCCAGCACGGCCGAGATCGTCGCGGATCTGCTGGGAGAGATGGGCTTCGACCTCTCGCCCGAGAGCGCGGAGGCGCTCTATGCCGGGATGATCACCGATACCGGGCGCTGGACGTACTCGAACACGAGCCCCCACACCCACGAGGTCGCGGGTCGTCTCATCGCCACCGGGTTTGACGCTCCGGACGTCGCCCGCCGCCTTTTCGAGGACCAGCCACTCGGACGCGTGATCCTCCTGGGGCGCGCGCTCGGCCGCTCCCAGATGCGCGCCGATGGGCGCATGATGGTCGCATCTCTCGACGCCGCGGATCTCGCCTCGGTCGAGGACCCGGACACCGAGAACATCGTCGAGACGCTCCGCGGCGTGAAGGGCGTCGAGGCAGCGATGCTGACGCGCGAGGTCGCACCCGGGGACTGGCGCGTGTCGCTCCGTACGTCGCGGGAGGATGTCGATGTCTCGGCGATCGCCCGCGAGGAGGGCGGGGGAGGCCATCGCGCCGCCGCCGGCTTCAGCACGGCGCGCGGGCCCGAGGACCTGTTCGCCTGGGTCGAGGGCCTGCTCGTCGCCCAGATGGATGGCTGACGGCCGCCCGGCACCGGCTGTGTGGCTCGTCGACAAACCGGCAGGCCCGACATCGCACGACATCGTCGCGCGCATACGCCGGGCCCTGCCAGGTAAGGCGAAGGTGGGCCATGCCGGGACGCTCGACCCCTTCGCCACCGGCCTTCTGGTCGTCCTCGTCGGATCCGCGACGCGCCTTTCGCGCTATCTCGTGGGCCTGAGCAAGCGGTATGAGGCGACCTTCCGCCTCGGCTACCGGTCCGAGACGCTGGATCCCGAGGGCCCGATCACAGACGGGGGGCCCGTCCCATCGCGCCCTGCCGTGCTCCCCGCGCTCGCGGAGGTGGCCGATCGGGATTCCCAGGCGACGCCGGCCTTCTCCGCCGCCCGTGTCGACGGGGAACGACTCTGGCGGGCCGCGCGCCGCGGCGATACGGCCCCGGGGCCCGAGCGCACCATCGTCATCCACGAGCTCACGCTGGAGTCGTTCGACCAGGAGACCGGAGACGCCGGTGTCTCCATCCACTGTGGAAGCGGCACATACGTCCGCCAGATCGCGGCGGACGTCGGCGACGTGCTCGGCTGCGGCGCCTACTGCGCCACCCTCCGCAGGACCGGCGTCGGACCATGGGACGTCGCCGATGCGGTGGCCCCGGACGACGTGACGGCGGAGGGCGGCATCGATCTTCGCGCCGGGCTGCCGGGTCTCGGCCTCCGGCGGATGAACGCGGCCGAACGGGACGAGGTCCGTTTCGGCCGACCGATCGCGGCCGCGGGTGCGACCGGTGAGCTGGTCGCCTTGGTCGACGACGCGGGGTTGCACGCGGTCGCCCGGCGCGCCGGGGGCGAACTGCGCCCCACGGTGGTGCTCTCATGAGGGTCTGCCGGACCCTCGGCGACGTCCGCCACGAGCCGCGCGGGCGCGCCCTGGCGATCGGGGTGTTCGATGGCGTCCATCTCGGACACCGAGCGGTCATCGCAGCCGCCCGCCAGCTGGCCGAGAGCCGCGGGCTGGCGTTCGTTGTCCTGACCTTCGATCCCCATCCGCGGTCCGTCCTCGCGCCCGACGAGCCCGCCTCGTATCTCACCGGACCCGACGTCAAGGCCGAGCTGATCGCCGAACTCGGGGCCGCCGAGCTGATCGTCATGCCCTTCACCCGCGCCCTTGCCCGGGTCCGGGCCGAGCGCTTCGCCGAGGTCCTGATCGCTCCCCCCATCGGCGCCGCCGCCATCGCCGTCGGCGAGAACTTCCGCTTCGGCAATCAGGGGGCGGGTGATCCTGAGCTTCTCCGTCGCGCCGGCAGGGGCCGATCCGTCGAGGTCGTCAGCCCCGAGATGGTCCGCAGCGACGACGGCGAGAGGATCTCCTCGACGCGCATCCGGAGCCTCGTCGCGGCCGGCGACGTCCGGGAGGCTGCCGCGCTGCTGGGGCGTGACCATCTCATCGAAGGTCCTGTCATCGCGGGGGCCGGGCGGGGGCGGACCCTCGGAGTCCCGACGGCGAATCTGGATCTCCCCGTCAACCAGGCCGTGCCGGCCCCCGGGGTCTACGCCGCCCGCCTGGTAAGGGGGGACGACTCGTGGCCGGCCGCGGTCAATGTCGGACGGGCCCCCACGTTCTCCGACGGGGACGGGGCCCTCATGGTCGAGGCGCACGCGATCGGCTACACCGGCCCGGACTTCTACGGCGAGCAGGTCCGGATCGTGTTCCGCCAGCGCCTCCGGAACGAGAAGCGATTCTCGGGTCCCGATGAGCTGGTCGCCCAGATCCGGCGGGATATCGCCGACGCCGCGTCCGCCGCAGGGTGAAACGGCGCCCGTCGCCGCTTGGGTCCGGCCCCGGCCACGAATAGCGTCTACCTCATGCCACGTCACCGCATCCTCGCTGTCGCGACGGCCCCGCTCGCCGCGGCCCTCGCTCTCCTCGCCGCCCCGGCGGATCTTGCCCGGGCCGCCGACTTCCGCCTCGATGCGCTCCCGCAGACGCTCGAGCGGGCCCTCTACCTGACGGCGCCCCCCGGCGACGAACGACGCCTGTTCGTGGTCCAGCAGAGCGGCGAGATCCGGATCATCCGTGACGGAGCGCTGCTGGGCCGCCCCTTACTCGATGTCGGCGCAGAGATCTCCGGGGGTACGGAACAGGGGCTCCTGGGGCTGGCCTTCCACCCCGACTACGCCGAGAACGGGCGCTTCTACATCAACACGACGAACCCGGACGGTGACACGCGGGTGATCGAGTACCGGGTGAAGCCGGATCGACCCCAGGAGGCCGACCCGGCCAGTGCTCGCACGGTCATCGGCTACGCCCAACCCTTCTCCAACCACAACGGCGGACACCTGGCGTTCGGGCCGGACGGCCATCTCTACATCAGCTCGGGCGACGGCGGCAGCGCGGGAGACCCCCAGGGCAACGGGCAACGGCTGGACACCCTGCTGGGGAAGATCCTCCGGATCGACGTCGACGCGCGGGACGGGAACCTGGGGTACGGCATTCCCGCCGACAACCCCTTCGTGGGCCGTCAGGGGGCGCGGCCCGAGATCTTCGCGCTCGGGCTCCGGAACCCGTGGCGATTCTCCTTCGACCGCGAAAGAGGGGATCTCTGGATCGGGGACGTCGGCCAGAACGCCATCGAGGAGATCGACTTCCTCGCCGCCGGCAGCCCCGGGGGAGCGAACTACGGTTGGAAGGCGTTCGAGGGCACCCGTCGCTTCTCCGACACCCCGGTGAATGGAACCGCAATCCCTCCCGTTGCGGAGTACACCCACGACGTCGGCTGCTCGGTGACGGGAGGGTTCGTCTACCGGGGAACGGACATTCCCGGACTCCGCGGGCGCTACCTGTACGCCGACTTCTGCACAGGGGTGGTCTTCAGCCAGGGCGCCGGACCCACTCCCGGGATCGCCCGACGGGTCGAGGGACTGAACGCCACGCTCTCGGCCGTGACCTCATTCGGGCAGGACGCCCGCGGCGAGCTCTACATGATGCAGTCCGACGGGACGATCTACCGGCTCGCGCGACCGGAAGGGAGAGCGGTGACCCTCAGCCGCGCCCAGCTGGCGATCAACCAGCGGATCGCCCAGGCCGCCGTCCGTCGGGTGAACGCTCTCGAGGCCCGATTCGAGGGCCGACCCGTGCCGAACCCTCCCGACACGCCGAAGGGCAAAGTGACGCTGAGCGTCGGGCAGCTGCTGATCAACCAGCGCATCTCCCAGGCGGCCGTGCGCCGCGTGAACGCATTGACCGCCCGCGTCGAGGGACGCCCGGTCCCGGCGGCAAGGCCCGCCAAGGGTGGCACGCTCACGCTGAGCGCGACCCAGCTGCGCATCAACCAGCGGATCTCGCAGGCAGCGGTTCGACGGGTGAACGCTCTCGAGGGGCGGATCACCGCGGCCGAGGCGAGCCCATGAGGGAGCCGGACACGGCTGTCACCGGCGGTGTTCGACGCGGCCTTTGCTACTGTCCGCGCCGGATCGGTCGGCTGAAGGGCGGACCGACTCCCCGGACCGCGAGCCCCCAGACGGGCCCAGAGCGGCGGAATCACATCACGAGAGACATTGAATGCTGACGAAGGAAGCCAAGGAAAAGGCGATGGCGCCTCACAAGCGCCACGAGTCCGACACCGGATCGCCTCAGGTCCAGATCGCGATGCTCACGGACCGGATAACGGCCCTCACCGAGCATCTGAAGGAACACCCGAAGGATCACCACTCGCGCCGGGGTCTTCTCCAGCTGGTCGGTCGCCGTCGGCGGCTGCTCAAGTATCTGGAGCGCACGGACCTCGAGTCCTATCGCGAGTTGACGGACGCACTGGGACTGCGGCGCTGAGCCGATCGCACCCCGGGACGACGGGATCGAACCCGTACAGAAGGCCCAGCCGACCTGACGCTGGGTGAAGAGGACGCAGACAACTGGCGCGTGCGCATGGGCGTACGCACTTGAGGAGCCCCGGCCGGACGGCGCGGGGCCACGAAGGGAATGACATGGCAAAGACTGAGACCGCCACAATCGAGGTCGGCGAACAGGAGATGGTGTTCGAGACCGGCCGCCTCGCCAAGCAGGCGAATGGCGCCGTGACGGTGCGCCTGGGGGACACGATGGTCCTCTGCACGGCGACCGGCGCCAAGGAGGCGCGTCCCGGAGCGGCGTTCTTCCCGCTCACCGTCGATGTTGAGGAGCGGATGTACGCGGCCGGCAAGATGCCCGGCGGCTTCATCAAGCGCGAGTCGCGCCCGAGCGACCGCGCGATCCTGACCTGCCGCATGACCGACCGGCCGATCCGGCCGCTCTGGCCGAAGGGCTACCGCAACGAGGTGCAGGTCGTCACGACCGTCTTTGCCGCGGATCAGGTCAATCCGTATGACGTTCTCTCGATGAACGGCGCCTCGATGGCGCTGATGCTCTCCGAGATGCCCTTCGCCGGCCCCGTCGGCGCCGTACGCATCGGCCTGGTCGACGATGAGTTCATCATCAACCCGACGTACGAGGAGATCGACGAATCCGAGCTGGATCTGGTCGTCGCCGGAACCTCCGAGGCCATCGCCATGGTCGAGGCTGGAGCGACCGAGATCGACGAGGAAGCCGTCCTCGAGGCGCTGCAGATCGCGCACGACGAGATCAAGATCATCTGCGAGGCGCAGGTGAAGATGGCGAAGAAGGTCGGCCGCGAGAAGTGGGACGTCGCTCCCGTCGAGGTCGACTCCGCGCTGCTCAAGAAGGTGGAGAAGGAGGTCGGCAAGGATCTCGCCGCCGCCACCCAGGAGCAGGACAAGATCGGCCGCCGCGACAGGATCTCGGAGCTGCGCGCCGCCGGCGAGGCCAAGCTCCTCGGCGACGAGCCGGAGCCCGACGCCAAGGCCGACTACGGCCGCGCCTTCGATGCCCTCCAGAAGGACATCATCCGCAAGCGCATCGCCGTGGACAAGGAGCGCCCCGACGGCCGCAAAGCCGACGAGATTCGACCGATCGAAACCGACGCCGGCGTCCTGCCGCGCGTCCACGGATCCGGCCTGTTCCAACGCGGCGAGACCCAGGTCATGACGATCCTGGCCCTCGGCACGCTCAAGGACGCCCAGCGCATGGACAACATCCATCCCGAGGAGTCCAAGCGCTACATCCACCACTACAATTTCCCGCCGTTCAGCGTCGGTGAGACCGGTTTCATGCGCGGCCCCAAGCGCCGCGACATCGGCCATGGCGCGCTCGCCGAGCGCGCTCTGATGCCCGTCGTGCCAGACGAGGACGAGTTCCCGTACACGCTGCGCCTCGTCTCCGAGACGCTCGAGAGCAACGGCTCGTCGTCGATGGCGTCGGTCTGCGGATCGACCCTGGCCATGATGGACGCCGGTATCCAGCTGAGCAGCCCCGTCGCCGGTATTGCGATGGGCCTCATCAAGGAGGGAGACGACCACATCGTCCTCTCCGACATCCAGGGCGACGAGGACCACCTCGGCGACATGGACTTCAAGGTAGCCGGCTCCGAGAAGGGCATCACGGCTCTCCAGATGGACATCAAGATCACCGGCGTGACCTTCGAGATCCTCAAAGACGCGCTCGAGCAGGCCCGTGAGGGCCGCACGTTCATCCTCGGCAAGATGGCCGAGACGCTCGCCGAGCCCCGCACCGAGCTGTCGGAGTGGGCGCCGCGCATCACCGCGATCAAGATCGACCCCGAGAAGATCGGCGCCGTCATCGGCAAGGGCGGCGAGACCATCCGCGGCCTCGAGGCCGATTACGAGGTCGACATCTCGGTCGAGGACGACGGCTCCGTGCACGTCTACGGCGTCGAGGGCCGCAAGGCCGACGAGGCCGTCGAGCAGATCAAGGCGCTCACCAAGGACATCGAGGTCGGCGACGAGTTCAACGGGGCGAAGGTCGTCAAGACGACCACATTCGGCGCGTTCGTCGAGCTGACCAAGGGTGTCGACGGCCTGCTGCACATCTCGAACCTCGGCAAGGGCCGGGTCGAGAAGGTGGAGGACGTCATCAACCGTGGCGACACCGTCGACGTCCGCGTCGTCGAGGTCGACAAGGGCCGCGGCCGTATCGGCCTGCGGATCCTCGGTATGGAGGACGAGCCGGCCAACGGTGACGGCGGGGGCTCCGAGGAGTCGAGCGGGGAGGGCAGCGGCGGTCGCCGCAAGCGCCGTCGCCGCCGCCTCGCCGCCGACGAAGCCTAGGAAGCACGGAAGGCCGCGAGCGGGCAGTGCCTCCGCATCGTCTGACCGAGACAGACGACGGGCTCCGCGTCATCACGGAGCCCGTCGCGGGCGCCCGCTCGCTCGCTCTCGGCGCCTGGATCGGCGTCGGATCCCGCTTTGAGCAGCCGGGCGAGGCCGGGATCTCACACTTCCTCGAGCACATGCTCTTCAAGGGCACCTCGCGGCTCAGCGCAGCCGAGATCGCCCAGGGCTTTGACGGCATCGGCGC
>JAHEIS010000094.1 GCA_024639225.1 Actinomycetes bacterium
CGGGTGTCGGGCGATCGCGGGACCCGCGCGCTCCCATCTCGACGACGGCACCAGCCGGCCTCGGGCCTTCTGGTCGACGACGAACCGAACGAACCGGCAGCCGACGCCGGAGCGCTCGTGGGCCGGGCTTCGGCACGGCGGCCCGGGCGCGGCAGGTACGGGTGGCTCGCCAGTCGACGCGTAGGCTTCGCGGCACGCTGAGAGCACCGGCGCACGTTCACACTTCCCTTCCGAGGAGCCCATGTCCCGGATCGCCATCATCGCCGGAGCCGCCCTGATCGCCCTGGGCGTCATGGTCACGGTGCTCTCGGACTCAGAGAGCTTCACATCCCTCATCCCCGCGTTCGTCGGGCTGGTCCTCGGGGGTCTGGGCCTGGCCGCGCGTACGCGTCCGGGGATCGCGCACCACCTGATGCACGCGGCCGCGGCGGTCGCCCTGATGGCCTTGCTGGGAAGCCTCGGCTCGCTCATCGGCCGAGGCAGCGAGGGCTGGGCGCTCGTGGCGCAGCTCGGCACGGTGGTGGTCTGCGGCGGGTTCCTGGCGCTTGCGGTCCAGTCGTTCCGCGCGGCTCGCCGGGCTCGCTCGAGCGCATGAGAGCGGTCCTCCAGGATCGTTATGGCGGTCCGGAGGTTCTCCGCGTCGGGGAGATCACCCGGCCGGAGCCCGGCTCGGGCGAAGTGCTGGTCCGGGTCGGGGCGGCTTCGATCCATCCCGATATCTGGCATGTGCTCACCGGCCGCCCGTGGGTGATGCGTCTCTTCGGCCGCCCGGCCCTGCGGCGGCCGCGCAACCCGGTCCCGGGGATTGATCTCGCGGGCGAGGTTGTGGGCCGCGGGAAGGGCGCCGCGCGGTTCGCGGTCGGCGACCGGGTCTTCGGCGAGACTGTCGCGGGCTTCCAGTGGCAGAACGGAGGGGCGTTCGCCGAATACGCGACCGCGCCCGAGTCGGCCCTGGTGCGAATGCCGGAGAACATCGGCATGGAGGAGGCGGCGACCGTCCCGACGTCCGGGTTGATCGCCCTCCAGGGGATCCGTGATGAGCTGCGGGTCGCCGCCGGCCAGCGCGTCCTGGTGACCGGGGCCGGTGGGGGAGTCGGGAGCTTTGCGGTCCAGATCGCGCGCGCCTACGGAGCATCCGAGGTGACCGGAGTCGATGTCCCCGCCAAACACGAGCTCCTGCGCGACCTCGGCTGTGACCGCGTGATCGACCACACCTCCGAGAACCCGGCGTCGCCGGCCGACCGCTACGACGCGGTGCTCGACGTCGTCGGCAGCCTGTCGCTGGCCGAGCTGCGGCATGTCATTGCCCCCGGAGGCACCTACGCGCTGACCGGTCACGATCACTTCGGGGCCCGCGGGCGCCGCCTGCTGGGGGGCATCGGCCCGGTCGCACGCCTCGCCGTCGTGAGCCCGTTCGTCTCGGAGCTCAAGATCCTCCGCATGCCCCACGACTCCAAGCAGGAGCGCCTCGATGTGCTCGCCGGCCTCATCGCCGACGGCGCTCTGCGCGCTCCGCTCGGCGGGAGCTATCCGCTCGAGGCGGTGGGCGACGCGTTGCGGCAGCTCATCGCCGGCAAGGTCCGGGGCAAGATCGTGCTCCGGCCGGACAGCGCCCCCCCGCACTCGGTAGCCTGAGGCTCATGAACATCGTGATCGTCGGCGGCGGGATGGTCGGAATGACCCTCGCCCACCTTCTGCGCCAGAGGGGCTTCGAGCCCACCATCATCGAGCGCATGTCCGCGGGGCACTATTTTCCCCGCGGCTACATGCTCGGCTTCCAGGGCTACGAGCCCCTCGAAGAGGTTGGGGTCTACGATGAGGTGAAGGACGCCGGTCGGCCGATCGCCCCGCGTCCCGGCGAGCCCCCGGTCGCGGTCGCCGTCCGCTTCGGCGCGCTCATCGAAGCACTGCAGCGCGACCTGCCCATGGAGAACGAGCTCACGGTCACCTCGCTCAAGGAGGACAAGCTGGGTCGCTTCACCGGCGTCGTCTGCGAGACGACCCCATCCGAGATCCTCGGCATCAAGACGATCGACGGTGCCGGAGCACTCGGCGAGTCCGCGGAGGACCGCCCCGCCAGCCGGCCCCAGGGCACGTTCGAGTTCGACGCCGATCTCATCGTCGCCTGCGACGGCACCCGCTCGCCGGTGCGCGAGATGGCCGGGCTCAGCGCCGAGATCGACCCCCTTCCCGAGGCCGCGATCGGATTCGGGAGCACCACTCCCGCGGATGAGTCATTCGCGATGGCCTACATGAGCGACGGCGGCCACATCGGCATGCTCTCCTGGCATGAGGGCGCCGCCGGCTGGCGCAGCTGCGACAAGGTCGGTGCCGAGGCGGCCCTCGCGCCCGGCGTCGATGCGCTGAAGGAGATGTGGACCCGCCTGTTGCCGGCGTCCGAGTCGGCCCTCGAGGGCGTCACCTCCATCGATCAGTTCCGCTACAGCGAGCTGAGCCTGCTGCGCACGCCCGAGTGGTGGAAGCCTGGCGTCGTTCTGGTCGGCGACTCCTGCCACTTCTTCGGCCCGGAGACGGGCATCAGTTCCGGAATCGGCCTCGGCGACGCCCATGCGCTGGCAGAGGCCATCCGTCAGAACCCCGAGGACGCCGACGCGGCCTGTCACGCCTACGAGACCTGGCGCGCCCCGGTCGTGCGGCCCTACGAGGCGAACGACCCCGGTCGGCAGCGCATCATGGTGGCCGGCCAGGTCGAGCCGACGCCCGAGGAGCGTTGGCCTCCGGCCTGACCATTCGGCCGGTGCCGGGTCCCAGCCGGTCCTGAAATGCTTGGGGAGTGGGAAGACCGGTGAAGAATTGTCGGGTCGTCTACCTCCTGCCGGTGGGTCCCGGCGCCGACGACTACATCGACACGCTGGAGAGTGTGACGGCGTGGGCCGATCCGTCGCGACAGATCATCCTGATCGACGATCGTGGCGACGTGGGCGCCGAGCTTTCCCGCGCCGGAGTCGATACCTCCGACATGCGGGTCGTCCCGGCTCGTGAGGCGCCGACGGGTGCGCGCGGAGGCCTCTGGTGGAAGGTCGCCGGCGCCATCGAGCAAGCCCTTGCGCCGTGTCGCTTCGAGATGCTGGTGCGCCTCGACACCGATGCCCTACTGCTCCAATCGGGGCTGGAGGATGCCGCCGCCGAGCGCTTTCGTGCGGATCCCCTGCTCGGCACTCTCGGGGGCTTCCGCCTCAAGAGCGACGGCTCGCGGCGGGACTTCTCCGCGGCGGGGAAAGACCTGCGACGCGAAGCCGGCCTCCCGGGTCGACTGCTCGGCAGGCCCGCGCCGTCGCTCGCGGAGTTGCTGGCTCAGGCCGACGCCGCCGGATACGAGGACGGAGAACACGTGATCGCCTGCGTCCAGATCTGGCGCCACGCTGCGCTCGCGGCCTTCGCGAAGTCCGGTTGGCTCGCCCGCGATGATCTTGCCCGCTCGCGCTGCAGCGACGACTTCATCTTCGGGGCCATGGTCCGCGCGCACGGCTTTCACAGCGGCGACTTCGGTGGCCCCGGTCAGCCGCTGGCGGTCAGCTGGCGCGGCCTGCCCGCCGACCCCGAGGAGATTCTCGCCCGGGGCACACTCGCCACCCACTCGGTCCGCTCCTGGGGTGGGCGGAGCGAGGCGGACAATCGCGCCGTCTTCGCCGCCCACCGCCAAGCCGCGGGACGGGACCCGGGCGCCCCGGCGCGCTCCACGCCGTCGGGGCGCCGCTGACCGGCCAGCCGACGTCGGTGCGATAAGCGGCTGGGTCGTCGCTCTCGTTCACGGGCACGGGGTGGACGTCCGGGTTCGTCACGGGCATGAGGCTCTCACGCCGCCGGCACCCCGAGGGCCGCGGGAGGCCCCGCGGCCCGGGTCTCCGTTTAGACTCCCGCGCCCGTCGTGGCCAAGCCCCGACGACGAACACGCGAAAGGACCCCCAGATCACCGCCTCGGACAGCCGCGCCCGTTGGCTGGCGCTCATCGTTCTCTGTCTCGGCGATCTCATGATTGTCCTCGACGGGACGATCGTGAACGTCGCGCTGCCGACCATTCGCGAGGACCTCGGCTTCTCGGAGACCTCGCTCGCGTGGGTCGTCAACGCCTACCTGCTGACCTTCGGGGGCTTTCTGCTGCTCGCCGGTCGGCTCGGCGACCTCTTCGGGGCCCGGCGTCTCTTCCTCGTCGGGCTGGGTCTGTTCACCCTGGCTTCGCTGGCATGTGGTCTGGCCAGCTCCCAGGAGGCGCTGATCGGGGCCCGTGCGGTGCAGGGTCTCGGTGGGGCGATCGTGGCGTCGCTCGCCCTGGCGCTGGTGTTCGGGCTGTTCACCGAACCGGGGGAGCAGGCGAAGGCGATGGGCATCTTCGGCTTCGTCCTGGCCGGCGGCGGCTCGGCGGGCGTGTTGCTCGGTGGGGTGCTCACCGGTCTCCTGAGCTGGAACTGGATCTTTCTGGTCAACATCCCCGTGGGCATCGTGGTGATCGCCCTCGCGGTGCTGCTCGTGCCGAAGGTCGACGCCCGCGAGGCGACCGGCCGGCTCGATCTCGCCGGGGCCGCCGCCGTCACCGGCGCCATCGTTATCGCCGTGTACGCCACCGTGAACGGCAACGAGACCGGTTGGCTGACGCTCGAGACTCTCGGGCTGCTTGCCGTCGCCGTCACCCTGCTCGGCGCCTTTCTGGTGATCGAGGCCCGGGTGGCCGCCCCGCTCATGCCGCTCGGCCTGTTCCGGAATCGGAACCTTGCGGTGGCCAACGCGATCGGGGTCATGCTCGCCGCTGCCCTGTTCGCCTGGTTCTTCTTCTCCGCGCTCTACCTGCAGCGGGTCCTCGACTACACGCCCCTCGAGGTCGGTCTGGCCTATCTTCCGTCGACGATCATCTGGGGGCTGGTGTCGGTGCTCCTGTCCGGCCGACTGGTCGTCCGCTACGGCTTCCGCATCCCCATCGTGCTGGGCATGGTCTTCCTCATCGGGAGCCTGCTGCTGTTCACGCGCGTCCCGGTGGACGGCGACTTCCTCATCGATGTCCTGCCCGCGACGCTGCTGTTCGGCTTCGGGGCGGGGATCGCCTTCAACCCGTTGCTGCTGGCGGCGATGGGTGACGTGGGCCCGGCTGAGTCGGGCCTGGCCTCCGGCATCGTGAACACCGCGTTCCAGCTGGGTGGTGCGCTGGGCCTGGCGATCGTGGTCAGCCTCGCCGATGCCCGGACCAGCACCATCGAGGGCACCGCAGCGAGCGCTGCCGCGGCCCTCAACAGCGGCTACCACGTGGCGTTCCTGACGGGAGCGATCTTCGGCGTGATCGGCGCCGTGCTGGCGGCGACGCTGATCCGGTCGCGGGGGGCGCCGCCGCCCCCCGCGCCTCAGGAGCCCGGCGACGTCTGACCGGCGCCGGCCGCGAGGGCCGCGGTCACGGCGCCATCCTCGCGCCCGCCCGGGACCGACGCTAGGCGGCCAGCGGGTCGAAGTCGGGGTCCAACTGGATCACGTTGAAGTGAGCGCCGGTCGGGTCCTGTGCGAAGCCCATCCGACCCGGTGGCGTGTCCATGGCGGGCCCCATGAGCGAACCGCCGTTGGCCGTCACCGCCTCGAGGCAGGCATCGCAGTCGTCCACCGCGAAGTAGACGGCCCAGTGAGGGGGCGCACCCCCGTGGGTGTCGTTCGCGCTGGCGATGGGAGCGCCGTCGAGCATGTACATCGTGCCGGGTCCCATGTCGTTGCTGACCTCATGGGAGTCCCACCCGAAGACCTGCGAGTAGAAGGCGGAGGCCGCCTGTTGGTCGGTCGTGGCGAGGTCCGTCCAGGCCAGGGTGCCGTGTTCGTTGACCAACTCGGCGCCGATGTGGTCCTTGGGCTCCCATACGCAGCAGACGCCGCCGGTGGGATCGCCGAGCACCGCCATCCGGCCGGCTTCCATCACCTCCATGACCGGCGCGTGGATCACGCCGCCGGCCCCTTCAGCCGCGGCCACGGCGGCGTCCGCGTCCGCGACGGTGATGAAGGTGTTCCACGCCGAGGGGGCGCCCTGCTCCGCGAGCTCGGGCATCTGGGTCATCAGCCCTGCGACGGCTTTGCCGTTGCGCGAGGCCATCGTGTAGACGCCGCCCTGGTCCGTGGGCTGGTCATCCAGCTCCCAACCGAAGACAGAGGCGTAGAAGCTCTTCGCGGCGTCGAGGTCGCTGGTGCTCAGGTCGACCCAGGACGGCGTCCCGGGGGCGTACTCGCTGCGTTCGGGCATCAGGGAATTCCTTTCGAGGAGTCGGGCTCCGGGCGCACGGCCCGATGGCGAGCAGTTTCTCGCCATCGGCTCACGAGCGCCAGCCGGTGCGGCTGACCGCCGGACCAACGGCGGTCGGGGACATTCCGTATGGAGTCCGGGCCGGGGCGCGATAGCGTGAACATATGATCGTCGCGCGCGTTCTTGTGGTCGTCCTGGCCATCCTCATGGTCGCCGGCTGTGGCGACGGCGGTGACGAACCCGAGGCCGAGGCGCCGGCCACCGCCGAGACGACCCCGGGATCCGAGCCCGCCTCGGAGCCCGAGTTCGAGCCGGTCGTCTACAAGGACGACTTCGCGGCCAGCATCAAGCCGATCATCGAGGAGAGCTGCTCGGGCTGCCATCTGCCTGGCGGGCCGGGGGCGAGCCATGTGTCGATGGCCACGGCCGGCGAGGTGCGCGACGCGGCGCCGTTGATCGCTGCGCAGGTGTCGGCGGCGGCGATGCCTCCATGGCCTGCGGGAGGAGACAGCCCGCCGTTCCTCGGCGATCGACGCCTGCGCGAGGATCAGATCCGGGCCATCGTCGACTGGTCGCGCACGGGCACGATCAACGTTCCGGCGAAGACGCCCATCGCCCCGGGACAACCGGTCGCTGCTCTGGCCGAGGTCGACATCGAGATCACCCCGGCGGAGGGCTACGCGGGGTCGCCGGGGGAGGTCGACCACTACCGGTGTCAGATGTACGACCCCGGGGTGACCGAGCGGACGTGGCTCCAGGGCTTTGAGTTCGTGCCCGAGAGGACCGAGGTCGTCCACCACGCGATCGCGTACCGCATGGATGCATCAGCTCGGGCACAGGCCGAGAAGGCAGAGGCGGCGGCCCCGGGTGCGGGTTGGCCGTGCTTCGGCAGCAGCGGCCTCGATCCCACGGCCGAGACCTTCGCGCTGGGCTGGGCGCCGGGACAGTCGCCGACGCTCTTCCCCGAGGGCTCGGGCCTTCCGATTGCCGCCGGCGACTTCTTCGTCGTGCAGGTCCACTACCACTACGACGATGACCGTCCCGAGGATCGCTCGTCGCTGAAGCTGGACCTCGCGGAGCAACCCGAGACCGGCGCGCTCGACGACATCGTGGTGACCGAGTTCGTCGCACCCGCGGAGATCCCGTGTGGGGAGGGGGAGAGCGGCCCGCTGTGTGACCGGGACGCCGCGCTAGCCGCCGCAAGGAAGAAGTACGGCCCCGAGGGCGTTCAGGCGAACGAGACGAACATCTTCTGTGGCACGGAGCCCGAGGACTATGCGTTGGTCGACGGCGTGGCGAGCTCACGCTGCGGCCTCCCGGCTCGAGCCGAGGGGGACATCGTCTCGGTCTTCGGCCATGAGCACGAGCTGGGCAAGAGCTTCCGCATGGTGCTCAACGAGGGTTCTGCCGACGAAAAGGTGTTGCTGGACATCCCCCGCTGGGACTTCGACTGGCAGCTCAACTACGTCCCCGTGGAGAAGATCCAGGTCAAGCCGAGCGACCGGATCACGATCGAATGCAGCTGGGACCGTGGCCTGCGCGACCCGGCTCTGGAGCCGGCCTACGTGCTCTGGGCCGACGGCAGCGACGACGAGATGTGCTTCGCCACCGTCGTCACCCGCGAGCGCTCGGGCTGAACCGGGTCGCGCCGACGGGCGCGGCTGTTAGAACCTGCCGGGCGTGCCGACCGCGTCCGGACATCACATGCCCCTGCCCCGGGGTGATCTCTCGCCCGGGTTGAGCCTCTCGGCGAGTGAGCTGATCGCCGGGGTGCAGTGTCGGCACCTGGCCTGGCGCGCCCTCGAGCTCAAGGCCGGGCGGCTCAAACGGCCCGACCAGAGCGCGTCGGCGGAACTGATCGCGCGCAAGGGCATCGAGCACGAGCGGGCATACCTCGATGGGCTCAGGGCAAACGGCGCCCAGATCGTGACGATCGACTCCCGCGGTGATCGGGATGCGGCGATCGTCGCGACCATTGACGCCATGCGCTCAGGTGCGGAGGTGATCTATCAGGCGGTGCTCGACAGCCCGCCCTGGCGCGGTCACGCGGATTTCCTCGAGCGCGCTGACGTTCCCTCAGAGCTGGGACGGCACAGCTATCAGGTCGCCGACACCAAGCTTGCCCGCAGCTCGAAGCCGAGCGCGCTGATCCAGCTCTGGCTCTACTCGAGCCTCATCGCCGAGATCCAGGGGCACAACGGAGGCCAGGTTCACCTCATCCTCGGGAACGGTCGCCGTGAGAGTTTCGCGATCGACCGCTACGCCGCCTACTGTCGCCACCTGGCCGCGACGTTCCTCGAGGAGGTCAGAGACGGCGACCTTGAGGCGGCCTACCCCGAACCGGTCGGGCACTGTCAGGTCTGCGAGTGGAGCGAGGTCTGCGACGCCCGGCGGGTCGCCGACGATCACCTCTCGCTGATCCCGAGTCTCAACCGGGGGCAGGCGAAGCGCTTGCGCGAGCACGGCATCGACACCGTCGCTGCTCTGGCCGATGCCGTCGATGAGCAGCGCCCGCCGCGCATGCAGCCGAGCACCTTCGCGGCCCACCGTCACCACGCGCGACTGCAGGTTGAGGTGCGCGAGACGGATGGCCCGCACCGCTTCGAGAGGATCCCGGCAGATGTGGGCCGGGGGCTGGAACGCCTCCCACCGCCGGATCCGGGCGATCTCTTCTTCGACATCGAGGGCGACCCCTGGGTCGGCGATGACGGCCTGGAGTACCTCTTCGGTCTCATCGACCCGATGAGCGTGGCGGATCCCTTCGTCGCGATCTGGGCGACGGACCCGAGCCGGGAGAAGAAGGCGTTCGAGGAGCTGGTCGACTACATCTGCGCCCGCCGGGCGGAGCAGCCGGGGATGCACGTCTACCACTACGCCCCCTACGAGAAGACCGCCCTGCGCACGCTCATGAGCCGCTACGGGACCCGCGAGGATGAGGTCGACGACCTGCTGCGCAACGAGGTTCTTGTCGACCTCTATCCGGTGGTCACGCAGTCGATACGCACATCGCTTCCCAGCTACTCGATCAAGAAGATCGAGGAGTTCTACTTCTCCGGCCGCGGCGCGGACGTCTCCGACGGGGGCGATTCGATCGTCCAGTTCGAGGCGTGGATGGAGACCGGCGAGCAGTCGATCCTCGACGACATCGCTGCCTACAACGAAGAGGACTGCGTCTCGACGCGCGAGCTGCGCGACTGGCTCCTGAGCCTCGACCCCGAGGCGGGCAGGCGCCCGCTGCGGGACAAACCGCCGCCGGAACCGGAACCCGAGCACGAGCCCCGCGTCGCCGCGCTCATCGCGCGGGCAGGGGAGGAGGCCACGGGCGACCCGGCTGCGCTCGCGCCGGAGCAGCACGAGGCGTGGCTACTCGCGAACCTGCTCGAGTACCACCGCCGTGAGGAGAAGCCGGGCTGGTGGGCCTACTTCACCCGCCTGGAGATGGATGAACGTGAGCTGAGCGAGGACACCGAGGCGCTTGCGGGGATCACCTGGGATCTCGATCAGGAGCCGGTGAAGGTCGCGCGGTCCCTCGAGTACACCGGGAGCTTCCCCGCCCAAGAGCATCGCCTGAAGCCGGGCGGCGCGACCGATCCGTTCACCGAGGCCGGCATACCGGTGACGGGCATCGACGACGCCGCCGGGACGATCCGCGTGAAACTGGGCCCGAGCCGGGGCGTCGCCGATCTCCCGCGAGCGCTGATCCCCGGCACGCCGATCGGCCACACGGCGCACCAGGCCGCCCTGGCGGAGATCGCCGACGCCTTCCTGGCCGACGAGCCGCGCTTCCCCGCCGCCCGCGACATCCTGGCCAATCGCGCGCCGCGCCTGCGCGGGCGCACCGGGCCGATCGTTTCCGTTGGAGCCTC
>JAHEIS010000095.1 GCA_024639225.1 Actinomycetes bacterium
CGCGACTCCTTCCTGTCGGCGATCGCCCGCCCTGACGCCGAGATCGCCGACCCGCGCCTTCGCGATCTGCTCGAGGAAGCGACCGATCGTTTCGCCCAGACCGACACCCGGACCCTCGCCCGATCTGCCGCACCGCTGCTCGAGTTCGACGCCCGGCCCGTCGCTCGTGACGTGCGCAGTGACATCCTTCTCATCCTCGGCGCCGAGGACCGGGTGATCGACAACGGCGCGGCGCGCTGGGCCATCGCCCCGGCTCCCCGCGAGCGCAGCATCATGATCCCCGAGGTGGCCCACTTTCCCCACTTCGAGGCGCCGGAGCAGGCGCTGCCGGTGATCGTCGAGCATCTGCGCTCCGTGGCCCGCGCTGCACCGGCGGGGTGAGAGCGCGGCCGCGCGATGCGGCAGCATAGGGGCGTGACAGCCGACGCCGGGCGCTTCGCCGACATCGCAGAACGCGCCGCCCGTGCCGCCGGCGGGATCCTGCGCGACCGGTTCCGCGCGCCGGCCGCCGGCGTGGACGCCAAGAGCGGCCCGACCGACCTGGTCAGCGACGCGGACCGTCGGGCCGAGGAGGCGATCGCCGCGATCCTGGCGCGCGAGTGTCCTGACGACGGGCTCCTCGGCGAGGAGGGCAGCTCCCGCGAGGGCACGACCGGCCGGCGCTGGGTCGTCGATCCCCTCGACGGAACCATCAACTACCTCTGGGGCCTGCCCCAGTGGGCGGTGAGCGTCGGCGTGGAGGACGAGGCCGGCGGTCTGGCGGGTGTCGTCTATGACCCGGCCCGCGACGAGTTGTTCCGTGCCGTGCGCGGCGGACCGGCCACGGGGCCCCGCGGTGCACTCAGCGTCCGCGCCGAGGATCGCCTGGCCGAGGCTCTGATCGTCACGGGGTTCAACTACGACGCCGATGAGCGTGCCCGGCAGGCCGCCCGCCTCACCCGTGTCATAACTCGGGTCCGCGACATCCGCCGCCCCGGCGCCGCCGCGCTCGACCTCGCCTGGCTGGCCGACGGCCGGGTCGACGGGTACTTCGAGACCGGGGTGGCGCCGTGGGACATCGCCGCCGGGACGCTGCTTGTCGAGGCCGCGGGGGGCACCGTGCGGCCGCTCCCGGCGCGCGACGGCAGCCCGTCGGGGATCATCGCCGCACCCGCCTGCCTGATCGATGATCTGGAGGCGCTGGTTCTCGGCTCGTACGGCGCTCCCGGCGGCTGATGGGACCGGCGGCCGCAGGGGTTCGTCGGGAGCGTCTCTGGGAGGTGGACGTCGCGCGGACCCTCGCCATCGTGATGATGGTCACCTACCACGCGGCCTGGGACGTCTCGACTCTTGCACCGCAGACCGGCGTCGATGCCTTCTCCGGCGGGTGGCGCGCGCTGCAGGTCGCCACCGGGAGTTCGTTCCTCTTTCTCGTGGGTCTCAGCTTCAGCGTCGCCTCCGATCGCTCGGCGGGCCGGGGTCTCGCGGCCCGCGCGATCGCGCTCCGGCGCGCGCGACGGGCGGGCGTCGTCCTGGCGATGGCGCTGGGAGTGACGGTCGTGACGTGGTTCGCTCTCGGGGACGACTACATCCGCTTCGGGATCCTGCACGTCATCGGCGTCTCGATGCTCCTGGCGATCCCGGCCTCGCGCCTGGGCATCCTCACGCTTCCTGCCGGCCTCGCCGTGATCGTGGCGGGCCTCTGGCTGGAGGGCCAGCGCTGGGGCACCAGCTTTCTGATCCCCCTGGGATTCCGGCCCGAGGACGGGAAGCTCGGGGTCGACTACTACGGCCTGATTCCGTGGTTCGGCGTGGTGCTGATCGGGATGGCGGCCGCCCGGGTCCTCTACCCGGGCGGTGAGCGGGCCTCGTTCCTCCGAGGCCTTGCTGCGGCGCCGGATCGCCTCGTCCGGCAACTGGGGCGACCGGGGCGCCATGCACTGGGGATCTACGTCGTCCACCAGCTCGTGCTCTTGCCCGTGGTCGCGGGGGTACTCACTCTCACGGGCTACGACGTTTCGCTGACCGATCTGTGAGGGCCACTTTCTCCGCATCTGGCGGCGTGCGCTGCCGCGCGGTCCGCTCTCGGGCCTAACCTGGGACGCACGCACTCTCAGGAGATCGCGGATGCAGGTGACAATCGTGGGAGGGGGCATGGCCGGCCTCGTCCTGGCGCGGGCACTCGCCGGACGCGGCATCACGCCGACCGTGCTCGAGGCGGCGCCGGGGGATCGCACGATTCCCGGGCCCATCATGCTCCCGTATCAGGCGTATGACGCCCTGCGAGAGATCGGCCTCTACGAGACGATCCGCTCCGCCGGGCGGGAGATCGCGCCCGCCGCGGACGGAACACCGGTGGCGATCGGGATCGGGCGGCAGTTCATCATCGACCAGCTCCGGGAGGGCGTGCGCATCGAGCATCTGCACCGGGTGATCGACCTCCTCCGTGACGGCGAGCGGGTGGTCGGACTCCGCGCCGCGACCCCGGCCGGTGAGCGGGACTTCTCTGCGGACCTCGTCGTCGGTGCCGACGGAGCCCATTCGAACGTGCGAGGCCTGGCGGGAATCTCGGCGACCCTCTCCGCCGCCCCGACCGCGAGCCTCTCGTTTCGCAGCCCGGTCATGATCGAGGAGCCCTTCGCGATGGCCTACCAGTCCGATGGTCGGCAGGTCGGTCTGCTCGGCTGGCCCGGCGGCGCGGCAGGCTGGTGGCAGATCGACCGCATCGGGCGGGATGCGGCGCTCGCACCCGGGTACGAGGCGTACTGCGCCGGCTTCGCCCGGCTGCTGCCGGCCGCCGCGCCCGCGCTGACCGGTGTCCGCTCCGATGAGCAGTTGATCTACCGCGAGGCCACCGAGGTCCGGTGTGAGCAGTGGTGGGCGCCTGGGGTCGCCCTCATCGGCGAGGCCGCGCACGCGATCGATCCCGAGGCGGGGATCGGAGCGGGCCTCGGTTTCGGCGACGCTCAGGCGCTCGCCGTCGCCGTGGCCCAGGCGCCGGACGCGGGCCTCGCCGGGGAGACCTATGAGCACTGGCGCAGGCCCGCCGTTGCCCCGTACGAGCACGTCGGCGGAGCCGGCGCACGCCTCATCCCCGATGCGCCCGCCGGGGAGCGTCCGGCACATGAACGGTGGCCGCCCGCGTGAGGCGACCGGCCGGGGGCCCGCAGCGTTCACAGGTCGTTCACATCAGCGTCACTCGCGTGCGACCTTCGCGGTCGTGAGCCGGAGCTAGTGTCGCCCTCGCAACGACACGAAGACCGTATCGAGAACGAGGAGACCAGCCCATGAAGCGCCGACGCCGTCTTGCCATGCTTCTCACCGCATCCGTACTGGTGGTCGGAGCGATCGCCGCCGGCTGCGGCGATGACGATGACGGAGGCGACGACGGCTCCTCCGGCGAGGAGACCTCGGAGACGACCGGCGGCAACCTCAGCGGCAACATCGTCATCGACGGTTCATCGACGGTCTTCCCGCTCAGCGGGGCGGCGGCCGAGGGCTTCAAGGACGTCGAGTCCGGCGTCAGCGTCGAGGTCCGCTCATCGGGCACCGGCGGCGGCTTCGAGGTCTTCTGCACGGGCGAGACGGACATCTCCGACGCCTCCCGGCCGATCAAGGACGAGGAAGCCGAAACCTGCGCGGCGAACGGCGTCGAGTACGAGGAGATCCGCGTCGGCTCCGACGGCATCACCGTCGTGACCGGTGCCAACTCCCCGGTCGAGGGCGATCTCACGATCGACCAGCTCAACCAGATCTGGAACCCGGACTCCTCGGTCAGCAACTGGAGCGAGCTCGGCTTCGACGACGCGCCCCTGACTCTGGCCGGCCCGGACGATCAGTCCGGGACCTACGACTTCTTCAACGAGGAGGTCCTCGGCGAGGATGCGGAGGGCGGGACCATCACCCCGCGCTCGGACTACACCGCCTCGGCCGATGACAACGTCATCGTCAACGCGGTGACCGGCGCGGAGGCCGGCCTCGGACACTTCGGTTACTCCTACTTCTCGGAGAACGCCGAGATTCTCAAGGCCTTCAGCATCGACGGCGTCGAGCCGACGGTCGAGAGCATCAACGCCGATGAGTACCCGCTCTCGCGGCCGCTGTTCATCTACGTCTCGACCTCGAAGCTCGCGGAGAAGCCCGAGCTCGCCGCCTTCGTGACCTACTACCTCGAGAATGCCGTCGAGATCGCCGAGATCGTCGACGTGGTGCCCGCGCCGCAGGACGCGCTTGACGCCGGCCTGGCGGCGATCGCGGCCGGCTGAGCCGTCCGGCACCGCCGAGCCTGTTGAGAAACTGACCCCGTGACGACCGCCGATCCCACGCAAGCCACCGGATCGGCGGTGTTCCGGCGTCGACGCCGCCGCCTCGGGGAGTCCCTGTGGCTGGCCGTCCTCGCGGCGGCCGCGATCACCTCGATCCTCATCACGGTGGGGATCGTCTACGTCCTTTTCAGCGAGGCCGTGCCGTTCTTCGGCGAGGTCGACTTCAGCGAGTTCGCCACCAACACCCTCTGGTCGCCTTTGGGTCAGGAGTTCGGCGTCCTGCCCCTGATCGTCACGTCGATCTATGTTGCGGCGATCGCAACCATCGTGGCGGTTCCGCTCGGCGTGGGGTCGGCCATCTATCTGTCCGAGTACGCCTCGGAGCCGTTTCGCAAGGTCATCAAGCCGATCCTCGAGCTCCTGGCCGGTATCCCGACGGTCGTCCTGGGGTTCTTCGCCCTCTACTCAGTAACGCCGGCCCTCAAGGATGTGGGCGCCCTCTCACAGTTCCAGACGTTCAGCATCCTCGTCGGCGGTCTCGTCGTCGGGATCCTGATCACGCCGACGATCAGCTCCCTGTCGGAGGACGCCCTTCGCGCCGTGCCCAACTCGATGCGCGACGGCGCCTACGGCCTCGGGGCGACCAGGCGTGAGGTCAGCGTGAAGGTCGTCTTCCCGGCCGCGCTCTCGGGCGTCATGGCCTCGATCGTGCTCGGGATATCCCGGGCGGTGGGGGAGACCATGATCGTCGTCCTTGCCGTCGGTGGCCTCGCCCAGCTCACCGCGGACCCACGCGAGCCCAGCAAGACCATCACCGCCGAGATCGTGTCGATCGCCGGCGGTGAGGCCGCGCGCGGCTCGATCCAGTACCAGTCGATCTTTGCGATCGGGCTCGTGTTGTTCATCGTCACGCTCCTGATCAACGTCGCCGCAGCGATCATCGTCAAGCGCTACCGCGTGGAGTACCAGTAGTGGCGACCGAGGCTCCGACGCTCGGCGAGGCCACGGCTCCCCGCGTCATTCCTGCCCGCAAGATCCGCTGGGCGGACGCGGTCTTCCACGGCGCTCTGCTGCTGATGATCGGCTTCACGCTGTCGGTGTTGGCCTGGCTCCTGATCACGATCGTCGTCGGCGCGGTCGGTGAGCTCGACTACGCCTTCCTCACGGATGCGATCTCCCTCCAGGCGGAAAAGGCCGGCTTCGCCTACGCGATGCGCGGCTCCCTGATCCTGATGTTCTGGGCCATCGTCACCGCGATCCCGCTCGGCTTCGCGGCAGCGCTCTACCTGGAGAAGTTCGCACCCACGACGCAGGCCGAGCTGCGCTCGTGGCTCTTCCGTGTCGAGCGGCGCCACGCCGAGCGCGTCGCCGCCGGGGGTGGCGGAACGATCGGCTCCGCGTGGGTCGCCTTCGCGCGGTTCTGGTCGCGCATCGGCCCGACGGTCAACCGCGTGCTCGAGGTCAACATCAGCAACCTCGCCGCCGTCCCGTCGATCGTCTACGGCATGCTCGGTCTCGGCATCTTCATCACGTTCTTCGGGCTCAACAAGGGCCTGCTGGCGGGAGGGCTCGTACTCGGACTGCTCGTGATGCCCGTGGTGATCATCGCCTCCCGGGAGGCCATTCGCGCCGTGCCGATCTCGATGGAGCAGGGTGCCATGGGCCTCGGCGCCACCAAGTTCCAGGCCGTCACCCGGATCACCCTGCCCTCCGCGCTTCCCGGGATGCTGACCGGCACGATCCTCGGTCTGTCGCGTGCCATCGGCGAGACCGCGCCTCTGCTCGTGGTCGGCGCGGCGCTCTTTGCCACCAACCCGCCGTCGCTGAATCCGATCGAGGCGAACAGCCAGCCGCTGCTGGCGATGCCGATCCAGATCTTCAACTGGGCCGCCGCGCCCCAGCAGGAGTTCCAGGACCTCGCTCCGGCAGGTATTCTCGTGCTTCTTCTCGTCCTGCTCGCGGTCAACAGCGTGGCGATCTTCTTCCGAAACAAGTTCAGCCGACGCTGGTAGGAGATATGAGTTCCCAGGTGACCAAGCGCAACTCGAGTTTCCCGACCACTCCTCAGGAGACAACACCGACCGTGCCGCAGGCTGCGCAGAGGGTTCCGGGGACGTCGGGTAATGGTCCTGACGTCTACGACATCCGGGACCTGAACTTCTTCTACGGGAAGAACCAAGCCCTCTCCGACACCTCGCTCAGCATCAAGGAGAACGAGATCACCGCCCTGATCGGGCCTTCGGGGTGCGGCAAGTCGACCTTCCTGCGCTGTCTCAACCGCATGAACGATCTGATCCCCGGCACCCGCCACGAGGGCCAGGTTCACTTCCACGGCCAGGACATCTACGCCTCGAATATCGACCCGGTCGATGTCCGGCGACGGATCGGGATGGTCTTCCAGAAGCCGAATCCGTTCCCCAAGTCGATTCGTGACAACCTCGCCTTCGGCATGAAGGTCAACGGCATGAAGGCGACCGATGAGGCGATCGAGAGGGTGCTCCGCCGCTCGGCACTCTGGGATGAGGTGAAGGACAAGCTCGACCAGGATGCGTTCGCCCTGTCCGGCGGCCAGCAGCAGCGACTCTGCATCGCCCGCGCCATCGCCGTCGAGCCCGACGTCATCCTCATGGACGAGCCCTGCTCCGCACTCGATCCGATCTCGACGCTCGCGATCGAGGAACTGATGCGCGAGCTGCGCGAGACCTACACGATCGTCATCGTCACCCACAACATGCAGCAGGCGGCCCGCGTCTCGGACAAGACGGCCTTCTTCACGGTCGCCGGCATGGATCAGGGCGACCGCTACGGAGTCCTCGTCGAGTCAGGCGACACCCAGCAGCTCTTCCAGGCCCCCGAGGACGAGCGGACCAGCGACTACATCACCGGCCGCTTCGGCTGATCCCCCCGGGCGGGCCGGTCCGCCGACGCGGCGCCGGGCCCGGGCAGGTTAGGGTGCCCGCATGAGCCTCGGCATCGACGACGTCATCCGCCGTGCGTGGGACCTCTACCGCAGCTACTGGCGCCATCTCGTGCCCGTCGCCGGGGCGGTCTACATCGTGGTGGCCCTGGCCTCGGCGCTCCTTCTCCGGTCGATCGGACAGGGCGGCGCCATCGTCAGCCTGGCGCTGACCGTCGCCGGCTTCTACCTGGTCCAGGGCCCCGCGACCGTCGCCGTCGTCGACGTCCTCGATGGTCGCGCGGACATGTCGGTCGGCGAGACGATCGCCCGCGGCCTGCGCGCCTGGAGGGTGCTCCTGCCGGCGGCGCTGGTCGCCGGGGCTCTCGTCGCCATCGGCTTCCTGCTCATCGTCCCCGGGCTCATCCTGCTCACCCTCTGGATCGCCGTCGGCTCGGTCGCCGTGATGGAGGACCGGGCCGGCGCGCTCGACGTCCTGGGCCGGAGTCGGGCGCTCGTGCGCGGACACGGCTGGCAGGTCTTCATGATCATCATCGCCGTCCTGCTGCTCGGTGTTCTCGTGGGGCTCATCCTGGCCGCGCCCTTGTCGCTGTTCGGGTTCGCGCCCGGAACCGTGCAGCTCATCAGCCAGCTCGTGACGGCGGTGCTCATCGTCCCCTTCTCGGCGATCGCCTGGGTTCTCGTCTACCTCGCGCTGCGCGAGTCCAAGGGCGAGCCTCCGCTCGCCCTCGAGGCCGACGGCGGCGCGCCGCCGTCGGCCTGAGCACCAGCTAGCTCTCGGAGTGCAGGCGGCGGAGCACCGTCGGCAGGATGCCGCCGTTGCGCAGGTAGACCAGCTCGGTCGGACCGTCGATCCGGGCGAGGGCGGAGAACTCTCCTGACGCTCCGTCGTCGCGGGTCCAACTCACCGTCACGTTCTGGCGCGGCTCCAGCGCGGTAAGACCGGTCAGGCTGAAGTGCTCGGTGCCGTCGAGACCGAGCGACGCGGGGCTCTCGCCGTCGAGGAACTGGAGCGGCAGAACGCCCATGCCCACGAGATTGCCGCGGTGGATGCGCTCGAAGCTCTCGGCGATCACCGCACGGACGCCCAGCAGCAGCGTGCCCTTGGCCGCCCAGTCGCGGCTTGACCCCGAGCCGTATTCCTTGCCCGCCAGCACGACCAGCGGCGTGCCCTCTTCGCGGTACTTCATCGCGGCGTCGTAGATCGCCATGATCTCGCCGCTCGGGAAGTGCTTGGTGTAGCCACCCTCCTTGCCCTCGGCGAGCTCGTTCCGCAGGCGGATGTTGGCGAACGTGCCACGCATCATCGCCTCGTGGTTGCCGCGTCGTGAGCCGAAGCTGTTGAAGTCGACCGGCTCCACGCCGTTGTCCTGGAGATAGATCCCCGCCGGTCCCGCGGCGGGGATCACGCCGGCGGGCGAGATGTGGTCGGTCGTGATCGAGTCACCCAGCACGGCCATCGCACGCGCACCCTCGATGTCCTCGATGTCGCCCGGTTCCGGGGACAGATTCTCGAAGAAGGGCGGCAGCTGGACGTAGGTCGACGAGGCGTCCCAGGCGTAGGTGGCCCCCTCGGGGACCGGCAGGGCCTGCCAGCGATCATCGCCCTCGAACACGCTCGCGTAGCTCTCCTTGAAGATCTCGGCGGTGACCGCCTCGCCCACGGCCTCCGCGACCTCCTCGGCCGTCGGCCAGATGTCGGCGAGGAAGACGTCCTCGCCGTCCGAACCCGTGCCGAGCGGCTCACTCGAGAGGTCGATGTCGACCCGGCCGGCGAGCGCGAACGCCACCACCAGCGGCGGCGAGGCGAGGTAGCTCGCCCGGATCTGGGGGTGGACGCGGCCCTCGAAGTTACGGTTTCCGCTGAGCACGGCGGCGGCCACCAGCTCGTTGTCGTCGATCGCCTTGGCGACCGGGGCATCGAGCGGACCGGAGTTGCCGATGCAGGTCGTGCAGCCGTACCCGACGAGGTCGAAGTCCAGCTGGTCGAGGAAGGGGGTGAGCCCGGCCTTCTCGAGGTAGCTCGTCACCGCGCGACTGCCGGGGGCTAGGCTCGTCTTGACCCATGGCGGGCGGGCGAGGCCCTTCTCGACAGCCTTCTTGGCGACGAGGCCGGCGCCCACCATCACGGACGGGTTCGAGGTGTTCGTGCAGCTCGTGATGGAGGCGATGGCCACCGAGCCGTCGGCCATCTCGTAGCTGGATCCGTTGTCGGCAACGGGGACCGGCGGGTAGGAATCGCCGTCGAGACGGTCGGGGAACTCACTCCGGAAGGCGTCGCCCATGTTCGTGAGCGTCACGCGGTCCTGGGGGCGGCGGGGCCCGGCGAGGCTGGGCTCGATCGTGGCGAGGTCGAGCTCGATCACGGCGTCGTAGGCCGGATCGGGGTCCGCGTCGCTGCGGAACATGCCCTGCATCTCGTAGTAGGCCCGGAAGAGATCGGACGGACGGCCGGTCATGTCGAGGTAGTCGCAGGTCCCCTGATCGGGCGGGAACATGGCCACGGTCGAGCCGAACTCGGGAGACATGTTCGACAGCGTGGCCCGGTCGGCGAGGCTCAGCGAGCTGAGACCCGCTCCGAAGAACTCGACGAACTTGCCGACCACACCGTGCTCACGGAGCATCTCGGTCACGGTCAGCACGAGGTCGGTCGCGGTGGCGCCGGTCGCCAGCGAGCCGTGGAGCTTCATGCCCACCACGTCGGGCCAGGGCATGTAGACCGGCTGACCCAGGAGGACGCCCTCGGCCTCGATCCCGCCGACGCCGAAGCCGACCACGCCGAGCGCGTCGATCATCGTCGTGTGCGAGTCGGTGCCCACGAGCGTGTCGGGGTAGGCGGTGAGCTCGCCACCGAACTGGCGGGACTGGACGCCGGGCGAGAGGTATTCCAGGTTGACCTGGTGGACGATGCCGGTGCCTGGCGGGACG
>JAHEIS010000187.1 GCA_024639225.1 Actinomycetes bacterium
CCGCGACGTGGCCCGTCAGATCACCAGCGGCCGCTACATCGGGGACGACATCACCGCCGGCCAGACGATCTCGGTTGGCGACATCACCGGAGAGGTCGTACGCATGGAGACGACGGCCACGATCGTTCGCGCCGCCGATGGCCGTCTGCTGCGCGTACCCAACAGCCGGTTCATGGACGAGGTGGTCACTCTTCCCGACGCGTCCGGCGGCGGGCCCGAGAGCCCCTACTAGCTGTCCCGCCCACGGACGTTGGGAACGCGGCTGATCGGCGGCCGGTCCCCGAGCGAGCTGTGGTGTCGCTGCCGATTGTAGGTCCTCAGCCACGAACCGAGAGCCCGAGCACGAGTAGCCGATGAGGGCCACTCGTGGGCGTAGGCCCACTCCCGCTCGAGCGTCTGGATGAATCTTTCTGCTTTCCCATTCACCCGCGGGGTGTAGGGCGGGGTGAGGATGTGGCGGATGCCGCGCTCGGCCAGGAGCTGTCGGAAGACGATCGCGGTGCGGTAGTTGCGCGCGTTGTCGGTCATGACCGCCTCCGGCGCATCCATCCCGATCTGGGCGAAGTGCGCCAGTGCCCGAGCCAGGAACCGGGCGCAGGTCTCGGCCCGCTCATCGGCGTGGATCTCGATGTAGGCGTAGCGCGAGTGGTCGTCGACGGCGACGTGGAGCACCGAGTAGCCCAGACCCTCGTGGGCATTGGGCGCTGCCACCCGTCCCCGGGTGCGATGGCCGGGACGGGCGAAGCGCGCCAGTTTGGCCGTATCGAGATGGATCAACGCCCCGGGGCGCGACCACTCATAACGACGGGTCAGCGGACGGGGCCCAGAGCGCAGCCGGCTCACGCCGTTGCGCGCGAGCACTTTCCAGATCGTCGAGCGGTGCCGGGCAACGATGTGCGCGAGCCGTCCCGGGCCGAGGTTGGTCTGGCGACGCGCCTCGAGGATCGGGGCCTCCTGCTCAGCGCTCAGCCGTCGCGGTGAGCGGTGGGGGCGGCTGGAGCGATCGCGCAGGCAGCGACCGTCGTGACGCGAGCACTCATCGGCACGCGCCCATCGGTGCCACCAGCGATGGGCGGTGGCCGGCGCCACGCCGAACTGGCGTGCCGCCTGGCGCAGGCCCGCTCCCTGATCGATCACCGCGACCAGGCGCCGCCTTCCGGCAGGGGTCAGTGGCGCGTTAGCGTGGATCGGCATCCGGGTCTCCTTTGAGCTGCGAGTTGTGGAAGACCCACAGCTTCTTCGGAGCCCGGATGCTCTGTCAGGCGTTCTTAACCTCTATGGGCGGGACAGCTAGTGGACGGCTCCGGCAACCGTTCCCGCTGGCAGCGAGGGCATCCACATCCTCTCGAGCGCGGCGACCGCGTCCGGGCAGAACTGGTTGCCGGACTCGCGGCGGCACTCGACCAGGGCCTCCAACCGGGAGACTGGCCGACGATAGTGGCGGGCACCGGTCATGGCGTCGACCGCATCGGCGAGCGCGAGGATGCGCGCGCCCTCGGAGATGTCGACGCCGCTGAGGCGGTCCGGATAACCCGCGCCGTCGAAGCGCTCGTGATGGCCGCGGATCCAGGAGACCTGCTCGGCGTTCATGACCTCGCGGGCGATGTCCGCGCCGATCAGGGAGTGGCGCTGGATCTGTTCGAACTCCTCACCCGACATCGCCCCGCTCTTGAACAGCACCTCGCTCGGCACACCGATCTTGCCGACGTCGTGGATGAGCGCCGCCTCGCGGAGCCAGTCGATTCGGACGGGCGACCAGCCGAGCGTCTCGGCGAGCTGGGCGGCGAGCGTCGAGACGCGCTCGGAGTGGCGGTGGGTCGAGGGATCGAGGGCATCGATGGCGCGGGCCATCGCGCGCAGGGCACCGGGCGATGTGGAACCGGGCTCCAGTGGGCCGGCCAGGTCTGCGGTCATCTCGTTGACAACGCGCGGGCCGTAGACACACACCTGGTTGCGGCCGTTGCGCTTGGCCCAGCTCAGAGCGGTCTGTGCCAGCGCGAGGAGATCGCGGCCGTCGCGTGCGCTCTCGCGACCGCAGACGCCCGCGGTCGCCGTGAGCGGTCCGACGCCCTCGATCGGCGAGGCGGCGATGGCCGCAAGGACACGGTCAGCGCTCTCCTCCGCCTGCAGGGCGGTCCGCCCGGGCAGCAGCCAGGCGAAGTCGGCGCCGAGCCGGGCGACGACCTCCCCCGGCGCGGCCAGCTCCGCGAGGCGACGACCGGCCTCGGCGATCACGCGGTCGCCGGCGGAGTGCCCGCGGCGTTCGTTGACGCGGTGGAGATGGTCGAGGTTGGCGACAACGAGGGACAACGGCCGGCCGCTGTCGGCGGCGCGCTCGACCTCCTCCGCGAGGCGCTCATGGAAGCGTCGGTGGTTGGCGAGCGCGGTCAACTGATCAGTCACCGCGTCACTCTCGTCACGGGCACGCTGGTCAGCGCTCGACAGCACGCTGCCCACCAGCTCGCAGAAGTCCTCGAGGCGGGTCTCGTCGCCGTGGCGCACCAGGGGTTGCTCGGCGGGGCCGGCGACCAGAACGGCCCCCCACGCGACACCCCCGACGATGAGGGCGGCGGCCATCCCGACCGTCGGTCGACCATCGGCGCCGGCGCTCGAGGTCCCGTCGACGCGAATCGCCCGACCACGGACCGCGACGCGCGCGAGATGCGCCGCGGCCGCGGGGGACACCG
>JAHEIS010000096.1 GCA_024639225.1 Actinomycetes bacterium
TCGACCGTGCAGACCGATGTCGCCGTATCGGTGTCAACCAACACCGAGATGTCTCCCGGATCGAGTACCACCGGATGATGCACCAGCAGGTCGGGCCCGAGCGCTCCGCAGTCCTCGAGCACTCCCACGACGCTCCTGCCCCACCGCTCGTGTGCATGCGCCGCAGCGGACTCGCCGTAGGGACCATGGATCGCCAGCGGGACGTGGCGCTCATGGGCTAGGTCGATCAGGTCTGCCAGCATCCCGTCGGTCACACGATGGAGCGCCATCGGCTCGATGCCGACCCTGAGCCGGTCCGTTCGATACGTGTCGGTCAGACGTGCGACTTCCGCTGATGCCAGCTCGGTGGTGTCGTGGGTCGAGTCGGGAAAGAAGTCGGTGCGGTCGACCGACGCTCGATAGAACACCGCTCCCATCGCCGACTCCGTCAGGGCGCGCAGGGTTCCGTCGGCCTGGGGCTCGTGCCCTCTCAGCGCGGGCTGAGAGTCGGTCATTGCGGTCACGCCAGACAGCTGCATCTCGACGAGCGCCAGCCGGGCTGCGGCGTAGGCATCCTCTTCGTCCATCACGAGTCTCACAGCCACGGTGGGCCGATCCGGTCCGGCGTCGACGGTGGTCGTCCGATCACCGCCCATACCCCTGACGAAGGCACCGAGCAGATGGGCGTGGGCGTTGACGAACCCCGACATCACCAGGTCACCGGAACAGTCGAGAACCTGGGCTGCCGGAGGAGCGTCTCCGGAGCCGACTGCGGCGATCCGACCATCGGAGATCCCGACCCACCCGTCGTTCAGGATGGGTTGATCGGGGTTCATGGTCAGCACCGTGGCACGGTCGAGCAGGACCTCGACCGGGGCGCCGGTCACGGGCGGACCACCGCCAGAATCACCATGAGGATCAGCGACGACCAGATCAACAGCACCGGCGGGTACACGCCACGGATCTTCTCGTTGACCGCCGCTAGCCGCTCGTCGCTCTCACCGTGCTGGAGAAGCTCGGCGAGCGCCGGGTGATACCGCCGTGCGGCGACCCGGATCCACAGGCCCATGGCGATGATCGCCCCGAAGATCGCCGACTTCCACGCAACCCAATCGGCATTCCACGGACCGTCGCCCGTCAGCGACCACACGCCGGTGGACAGGAAGAACACCGAGGCTGCGGCTCGAAGCGCCCCGTCGACCTTGGCGAACGACGCGGCCCAGTCGGGTGCCACCCCGGTCGGTCCGGTCGCCCGGAACGAGACCACCGAGACCCCCGCCCAGGCGAGTCCACCGGCACCGATGGGCCAGAGCAGCCAGTCCGGCATGTTCGTGAGGCCGAACCCGGTGGTGTGCGCCAGCGCAATCGCGACCGGGATCATCAGGATGAGCGACACGCGGGGTGCCAGGTCGAGTGATCGCATGATCCCGCGCACTGTCATCCGGGTGTCGGTGGACATGTTCGGACGGCGCATCACGAAGCTCGACGAGAAGACGCCGACGTCGATTCCCAGCCAGGCGACCAGCAACAGGATGTGGAGGATCAGGAGCGCCGAAGCACTGTGCATGATTGTTCCAAGAACCTGTTGCGCCGCATGATCACCGGACCCTAGTCTGTCGATACGCCGTTCCGCTGAGCGGAATGATTAAGTGGACTAGCAATATTGGGAGGAGAACGCATGCGGAGGAGAGGCTCCCCGACAGGACTCGTCGTCATGATGGTGATGGTGCTCGTCCTTGCGGCCTGTGGCAGCAGTGACGACGCCGCCGAAACGACCACCACGACTGCGGCCGAAGTAGCGACGACGGCCGGCGACACTCCGGACGAGACGACCACCACAACCGAACCCGAAGCCGAACCTGAGCCCGCGTCGGTCAGGGTCGGGCTCGGCAACATGCCACCGTCCGGCATGCCATACCTCGGGGCCGGGTCACCAGGCCAGTACGTGTGGAGCAACCTGTTCGATGCGCTCACCCGCATCGGCCCCGACGGGGCGCCGGAGCCCGCACTTGCAGAGTCGTGGTCGACCGCCGACGACAACCTGACCTGGACCTTCAACCTGCGGAGCGGTGTGACATTCTCCAACGGGGAGCCACTGGACGCCGCCGCCGTCGAGGCGACATTCGCAACCGTCCTCTCCGAGGAGGGCCGCGCCACCTACTCGGCGAACGCCAACAACTACGGCTTCATCGACACGGTGACCGCGATCGATGACAGCACGGTGGAGATCGTGACGTCATCTCCGAACGTGCTGCTGCCATCGGCCATCTCCATCGCGTACATCCTGCCCCCGGCCTACTTCGCCGAAGAAGGTGCCGAAGGGTTTGCCCAGGCGCCGATCGGGACGGGTCCGTACGTCGCAACCGAGTGGGGTGACGACGAGATCGTGCTCGATGCCAGGTCCGGCTCATGGCGTGGCGAGCCCGGCATCGCCACTGTCACGTACCTCAACCTCCCCGACCCCGCCGCACGCGTACAGGCATTGCAGTCCGGGCAGATCGACATCTCACAGTCGCCGAGCCCCGACCAAGCAGATTCGCTGGTCAGTGACGGCTTCGAGATCTACTCCGCCACTCGCGGTCAGGTGCTGGCCATGGCACTGGTGACCGACCAAGGCGGCCCGCTCGCCGATGTCCGAGTCCGCCAGGCGCTCAACTATGCGGTCGACAAGGAAGCGATCCGCGATGCGCTCACCAGCGGCTTCTCGCCGACGGCCGGGCTGTACGCACCACCAGGAGTCAACGGCCACGACGCCGACCGCTTCGTCTATCCGTACGATCCCGACCTCGCTCGCGAGCTGCTCGCCGAAGCCGGCTACGCCGACGGATTCGACATCGACGCCGAGATGACGCTGGGGTCCTTCCCCGCAGACGCCGAGATCTTCGAGGCGATGTCGGGATACCTGGCTGACGTCGGGGTGAACGTCACGATCACCCAGGTCGACTTCCGAGGTGAGTGGCTGCCCAAGTTCCTCGGGACCGACGGCGCCGATTGGAGCGGCAATGCCTTCAACTACTCGTGGGGCACGGCACCGCTGTTCGATGCGATCCGTCCGTTCAACTTCTATCAGTGCGGCTGGACCAACGCCTGGTACTGCGACGAGGAGGCCATGCCACTGATCGAAGCAGTCAACACCACCTTCGACGCCGGCGAGCGCGATGCCGTGCTCGCCCAGTTGCTGGATCACACGGCCGAGAACCCGCCGTCTGTGATGTTGACCGAGAACTTCGAGCTGTGGGCACACACCGGCAACATCTCGGGCTTCAGCGTCTTCGCATTCAATGCACCATTCGATGACGTCAGCTCCAACTGATCGGAACCGATGACCGACCAACTGGATCGGTCGGATGTCGCCCCGGACCCCGGCGGGCCCGGGGCGACATCGTCGACGGGATCGTCGTTCGGTCGGTACGCCGCCCGTCAGCTGCTCCGGCGGTTCGGACAACTGGTTGTCCTGGTGGTGTCGATCTCGACGCTGCTCTTCTTCCTCCTCCGAGTCACCGGAGACCCGGCCCTGGTCCTCCTGGGCGACCTGTCCACCGAAGAGGACCTCGAACGGGTCCGCTCGTTCTACGGGCTGGATCGGCCCCTGATCGTCCAGTACGTCCTGTTCGTCTTCCAGGCGATCCGCCTCAACTTCGGACGATCGCTGGTCAGCTTCGAGGACGCACTCTCGATGGTGCTCGAGAAGATGCCAGCAACCATCCAGCTGGCCCTCGCAGCGGTGGTCCTCAACCTGGCGGTGGCGCTCGTCGTCGGCGCCTGGCTGGGGTACCGGCCAGAACGTCCCGAACGGCGGGCGGGGCTGTTCGCCGTACTGGTGAGTCAGGGCGTTCCCGGTTTCGTGATAGGGCTGATCCTGATTCAGATCTTCGCCGTCGAACTCCGACTCCTCCCCTCGATCGGCCGCTATGGCCTGGCCAGCTTCATCCTCCCGGCGATCACCCTGGCCAGCTTCCTGCTCCCCCGTGTCATCCGACTGACGGCCGCCAACGTCGACGACGCCATGCGCGAGGATTACGTACGTACCGCTCGCGCCTCGGGCGCGACCCCGACCACCGTGCTCTTCCGCCACGTCATGCCCAACGCCGTGGTCGGCACCATCGCCCTCGTCGGAGTCCAGTTCGGGTTCCTGCTGTCCGGCTCGCTCATCACCGAAACGCTCTTCGCCTGGCCCGGTGTCGGCCTCCAACTGATCGAAGCCGTCCGCGCCCTGGACTTCCCCGTCGTGCAGGCGACCGTCGCCGTGGTCGCCGTGCTCGTGTTCGCGGTGCAGGCCCTGGTCGACATCCTGATCCCGCTCGCGGATCCGCGGCTCAGGAGCCAGCGCGCATGACGACGAAGCAGACCGAGCCGACCGGTGTCACCCGGGGGGTGTTGAACACTCCGCGTTGGACGATGTCGGGTCTGCTCATCACCGGGCTGGTCGGTCTGGCGATCGTGATCGTCCTGACCCTCTGGGGTGAGCAGATCGCCGGGTTCGATCCGGGTAAACAGGATCTCCGCGCCCGGGTGCTCCCGCCGTTCACCGACGGCCATCTCCTGGGCACCGACAAGCTGGGCAAAGACGTCTTCGCTCGGGTCGCCGCCGGGTTCCGGTGGTCCATCCCTGTCGGCCTGCTGGCAACCAGCATCTCGGCCGTGATCGGGACGACCGTCGGGTTGATCGCCGGGTGGAACGAGGGCTGGATCCGATCGACACTCTCGCGATTCATGGAGATTGCCATTTCGTTCCCCTACCTGGTGCTGGCGGTGGCCGTGATCGGTGTCGTTGGCCGGGGATTCCTCGCCCTCTCACTCACGCTCGGCCTGGTCGCCTGGGTGTCGTTCGCCCGCGTGGTGTTCGCCGAGACCAGGAAGATCAAGCAACGGGAATACGTGACGGCCGCCCGACTGATGGGCACGCCCAGCCTCCGAATCATCCTCACCTACGTGCTCCGAGGGCTCCGACCGACGCTCGTCGTGATGTCCGCATTCATCTTCGCCGACCTGCTCGTCGCCGAGGCCGGGCTGTCCTTCCTCGGGCTCGGTGCGCCGCTCGGTGAGCCGTCCTGGGGCAACATGCTCGCCGACTCCAGGGTGAACCTCTTCGACGCCCCCTGGCTGATGTACGGGCCGGCGGCTGCGGTCGTCGTGACCGTCCTGACCGCCAACCTCATCGGCGACGGACTCCTGCAGTACTGGAGCCGGGGAACCCACCAACAGTGACCAGGAAAGGAAGATCATGAGCGAAACGGGAGATCGAGTCCTCGAAGGTATCGAGGCCGCCGGAAGACGTGTGCTGCCGATGCACGAATACCTCGCAGAACACGACGCCGAGACCTTCGAGGCGTATGACGCGTTTCTCCGCAAGACCATCTACGAGAAGAGCGCCCTCGACGACAAGACCAAGGAGATGGTGTTGGCCGTGGCGTGCGTGGGGGCCGGCTCGTCGATTCCGGTCATCGCCGCCCATGCCCGCAAATCGATGGCGGCAGGAGCCTCACGGGAAGAGGTGCTCCAGGCCCTCGAGCTCGCAGCCGCCGTCGCAGCGACCAGGTCGATGGCGACGTCGGTCCTGGCGATGATCGAAGCGGAAAAGGAGTGACCGACGGCCCATGTTGATCGGAGCATCCCAACCGTTCGGAACGACGCGCAAGTTGTCGTACACGATGACACCGGACCGATACACCGGTCGGGTGCTGTACGTGACGTTTCGGACCGATGCCGATCTGTCCGCCTGGGTCCCGCCGCCGCTCCGACCGGTCGATCCGCACGAGGGATTCATCAAGATCTATGAACTCAAACGCCGACCGGAGCACGGAGACGCCCTGCCGCCGGACTTCAGTCAATACAACGAAGTGTGCGTGACGGTGCTCGCCGCCCCACCCGGCGAACCGGCCCGCCACTACAACCTCTTCATGTGGGTCGATCACGACTGGGCGCTGTACAAGGCGCGCGAGGCATTCGGTTGGCCGAAGAAGCTGGCCGACATCCACCTCACGGCGACCTATCCCGGGGACGACCGGTACGACCTGGACGACGGGACCTCCAGGTTCAACGCGGACATGTCGCGCTGGGGGTACCAAGTGATGAGAGTGCGCGCCGAACTCGATCCTGCAGCCCCCGCCCAGCCGTCGCCTCCCTTCAACGGCTTCTACACGGCGCGTCACATCCCCGGCCCGGTCGATGGAGAGGAGATCAGTGAGATCTTGGTCATCGAGACCCGGGACGGCTGGTTCCGAGGTGGCACGTTCGGAACCGCCACCGTCGAGTTCGGAGACGCCCCGGACGAGGAGCTCTCCCAACTCGGCCGGATCGAGGTCACGGGATGCGTGCTGCGGGAGGTCGGCTGGGTATTGCCCGGAAACCCGGCGAGGCGGCTCGGACCGCTGGATCCATTCGAAACAGGAACACAGAACACGAAGGAGAACACATGACAAAGCAGTACCGCGGGGTGTTCCCCGCAATCGTCGCGCCCCAGGACGAGAACAACGAGATCCTCTGGGACGTGATGGCCGAACTCGCACGACGCCAGGTGACCGACGGCGCTGCCGGGTTCCTGGTCAACGGCCACACCGGCGAGCACATGATGCTGTCGGGCGAGGAACGACGCACGGCCCTCAGGGTGGTTCGGGAGGCGGTCGGCCCCGACATCCCGATCGTCGCCGGTGTCCACGTCCAGGCCGCCTGGAAGTTCGGGTCCCGGGCCGAGTCCGCCGCCGAGATGGGCGCCGACTCTGTGCTCATCTTCTCGCCGTTCTCGTTCGCCCGGGGCGCATTCGCCTTCGCACCCGAGGCAGTGGTCGACTACTACCACAAGTGCGCCGCGGACTCGGCGCTGCCCACCTTCTTCATGCAGTACCGCCCTCAGACGAACCTCATGATGCCCAGCCACGTGCTCGGCGAGATCGCGGCGCTTCCCGGCATGATCGGGATCAAGCAAGAGGTCGAGGACGCGATCGAATACGAACGCGACCTGATCACGCTGCGGGAGGCGAACCCGGATCTGGCGATCCTCACCGCCACCGAACGCGGCCTGTTCGGCAACTACATGCTGGGAGCCGACGGGTGCACCATCGGTCTCGCCAACTTCGTCACCCCGGTCAAACGACTTCAGGACGCGGCGTGGAGCGGCGACGTCGAGGCAGCCCGCGAGGCCGCGATCGACCGGCTGCCGCTGGCCGACGCCATCTATCGCCCACCGAGCTACCGCTGGTCGGCGCGGCTGAAGTACGCGATCCATGCCGCCGGCATGATGCCGACCGGCAACATCCGTTCGCCGCTGTTCGCCGCCACCGAGCCCGAACGAAAGGTGATCGACGAGGTCATCGCATCGATGAAGGTGCCGGTATGAAGACGATCGGCAACCGCTCGTACTACGACACCTGGGAAGAGATGGTCGAACCCGGCCGGGCGGGGCTCCTCGTCATCGACCAGCAGAACGACTTCACACACCCAGACGGGTACTACGCCCGCCAGGGGTGGGACGTCTCGATGCTCCAGGACATGACACCCAACATCAACCGGATCACCCGGGCCGCCCGCGTTGCGGGCGTTCCGGTCTACTGGTCACAGAACCACGTCAAACAGGGCTTCGTATCGGACGCCCCGGTCTGGCTGGCGACCCACGCCCGGGCGGGCCTCACCTCCCTGGACCAAACCGACTTCTTCACCATGGAGGGAACGTGGGGAGCTGAGATCTACGAGGAGTGTGAGGTCGATCCGTCCGACACCATCATCCCGAAGCTCCGGTCGACCGTGTTCCACAACACTCCCCTGGAAGGTCTCATGCGGGCGCACGGGTTGGAGACGGTGGTGATCGCCGGCCAGGTCACCGAGGGCTGCGTGGACAACACGATCCGCGGCGCCAGGGACCGTGACTTCTACACCGTCCTCGTGCCCGATGCGGTTGGGTCGATCAGCGCCGAACGCCACGCCCGGGCGATGCTGACCTGGACAGGGCGCATCCCGACCCCTGAGAGCAGCGAGCTGGCCGAGTTCTGGGAGTCGAAGGCCGAGTGACCTCCGCCCCGGGACCGAGCGCCACCGAAGCCAGAGCGCAAACCGTGCTCGAGGTCGAGAATCTCCGCGTGTGGTTCCCGCACGGCCGCGGGGACCGGGTGGAAGTGGTCAAAGGTGTCTCCTTCTCGATGACGAGAGGAGAAGCGCTCGCGATCGTCGGTGAGTCCGGATCGGGCAAGACCATGACGTCACTCTCGCTCCTCGGACTTGTGCCGAAACCCGGCGGGATCGAGGCCGAACGGCTCATGGTCGACGGACTCGACGCGATCGGCCTCGGCAAGAAGGAGTGGCCGGCGGTGCGCGGCAAGAACATCGCGATGGTGTTCCAGGACGCGCTGTCCGGCCTCAACCCGGTGAGAACCATCGGATCGACACTGGTCGAAGCGATCAAACGGCACCAGGGGCTCAGCACGGCCGATGCCAAGAAGGCCGCGATCGAGACGATCGAAGCGGTCGGGATCCCCGAGCCGGAAGCCCGCTTCGGCGTCTACCCCCACCAACTGTCGGGCGGGCTCCGTCAGCGTGTGATGATCGCTTTGGCGATCATCAACCGGCCGTCGATCGTGGTCGCCGACGAGCCGACCACGGCGCTCGACGCGACGATCCAGGCACAGATCCTCGAACTCCTCCAGGAGATGGTGACCGACGCAGCCCTCATCCTGATCACCCACGACCTCGGAGTCGCCGCCTCCATCTGCGACCGGGTGGCGGTCATGTACGCCGGCCGGTTCGTCGAGGTCGGGCCGGTCGACGTCGTGCTCAGCCGCCCCCGCCACCCGTACACGGCAGGACTCCTCGCCGCCGTGCCTCGCTTCGATCGCGAGCGGAAGCCGCTCGTGCCCATTCCCGGATCCCCTCCGGCCCCCGACGATGTCGGAACCGGATGCCCCTTCGAGCCTCGCTGCCCCAGGGCGATGGAACGTTGCTCCGTCGACCGGCCTCTGCTGGAGTCGTTGGACGGCCACCCGGTCGCCTGCTGGAACCCGGTGCCGAATGACTGAGCCGCTGCTCCGAGCCGAGGACGTGGTCGTCCGATTCAGGGTCGGCCGGCGCGAGCTGACGGCGGTCGACCACGTCAGCCTCGATGTTGGCCGCGGAGAAACGGTCGGGCTCGTGGGTGAGTCGGGTTCGGGGAAGACCACGTTCGGGCTGGCCGTGATGCGCGCACACGAACTCGACAACGGCAAGATCACCTTCGACGGGACCGACCTGAGCGCCTTGAACGACCGGCAGCTGCGCCCGCTCCGCCGCCGGATGCAGATGGTGTTCCAGGATCCGTACGCCAGCCTCGATCCGAAGATGAAGGTCGGAGCGATCGTCTCCGAGCCGATGCGGGTCCACCGCACCGGCACCCGCGACGAGATCAACGAGCGAGTCGCGTCACTGCTCGAAGCAGTTGGCCTCCCCCGCAGCGCAGTCGACCGTCACCCCTCCCAGTTCTCGGGCGGGCAGAAACAGCGGATCTCGATCGCCCGAGCATTGGCGCTCGACCCCGAGTTCCTGGTCGCGGACGAGCCAGTGTCCGCACTCGACGTCTCCATTCAGGCGCAGGTCATCGCCGTGCTCGAAGAAGTGCGCCAGCAGTTCGGCCTCACCTCGCTCGTGATCGCCCACGATCTCGCGCTCGTCTATCAGATCACCGACCGCATTGCCGTGATGTACCTCGGTCAGATCGTCGAAGAGGGCCCGACCGCGCAGGTCGTGTTCGAGCCGCTGCACCCCTACACCGCGTCGCTGCTGTCTGCGTCGCCGGTGGCCGACCCCGAACTCGAACGCCATCGTCAGCGAATCGTCCTGCTCGGAGACCCGCCTTCCCCAATCGACCCGCCTCCCGCCTGCCGATTCCACACCCGCTGCCCGATCGCCCGGCCGGTGTGCGCCACCGACGCCCCTCCCCCGACCGAGGTGTCACCGGGACGGCGCGTGGCTTGTC
>JAHEIS010000188.1 GCA_024639225.1 Actinomycetes bacterium
CGTCCCATTTCTCATCGTGCTCGCCCTCGCCCAGCCATTCCTCCAGGCGCACTTCACGCTGGGCGGCGCGCACCGCGGCGCGGGCGACACCTTCACGCCCTTCGTCGCGGCGACGCTCGGCAACTGGGCGCTGCGCGTGCCGCTCGCCTTCTACTTCGCGCTCTCCCTCGAAGCGCCGGTGTTGTGGATCTGGCTGATCATCCTCGGCGACCACTTCGTCCGCGCGGCGTGGCTGGTCGTGTCCTACGCGCGCGGCGTCCTGGGCCTGCCGGCGACCCGCGGCTGGGATCGCTACGCCTGAGCATGCGGCGCCGCCGGGTTCGCGGGTAGAGTCCGCAGGCACGCGCTGGCAAGGGAGCATTCGTGACCGAGCAGATCGCCGATCTCTTCGACCTGTCCGGCAAGGTCGCCCTCGTGACGGGCGGCAGCCGCGGTCTGGGACGCGAGATGGTGCGCGCCTTCGCCCGCGCCGGCGCGGACGTCGTGATCACGAGCCGCAAGCTCGACGCCTGCAAGGAGGCCGCGGAGGAAGTGGAATCGCTCGGACGTCGCGCGCTCGCTCACGCCTGCCACGTCGGACACTGGGACCAGATCGAGACGCTCGTCGAAGCCGCCTACGACGCGTTCGGCCGCGTCGACATCCTGGTGAACAACGCGGGCATGTCGCCGCTCTCGCCCTCCTCCGCCGAGACGAGCGAGGCGCTCTTCGACAAGATCGTCGAGGTGAACTTCAAGGGACCGTTCCGGCTCTCCGCGCTGGTCGGCAAGCGCATGGCCGAGGGCGCGGGCGGGTCGATCATCAACGTGAGCAGCGTGGGCTCCCTGCGTCCGAACCCGCTGTTCGCCACCTACGCCGGCGCGAAGGCCGCGCTCAACGCGCTGACCACCGCCTTCGCCCACGAGTACGGTCCGAAGGTGCGCGTCAACACGATCGCCGCCGGCCCCTTCCTCACCGACATCGCGAAGGCCTGGCCGCCCGAGATGCGCGAGCGCGCCGACAACGCGCTCGGGCGCCCGGGGCGTCCCGAGGAGATCGTCACCAGCGCGCTCTACCTCGCGAGCGATCAGTCGAGCTTCACGAATGACGCCCTGATCCGCGTCGACGGCGGGATGCGCTAGGCATGGAGCACTGGGCGATCCGCTTGCACAAGGAGTACTTCAAGTTCTCCTGCGCGCATTTCCTGATCTTTCCCGACGGCAGCAAGGAGCGCCTGCACGGGCACAACTACTACGTGGAGGCCGAGATCGAGGGCGCCCTCGACGAGGGCATCGTGATCGACTTCATCCAGGTGAAGCCGGTGATCCGCGAGCTGTGCGACGGCCTCGACGAGCACTGGATCGTGCCCGGAGAGCATCCGGAAGTCGTTGTGAACCAGCGCGACGACGGGCACACGGAGGTGACCTACCGCGAGGCCCGTTACCTCGCGCCGAGCGACGAGATCCAGGTGCTCCCGATCAACAACACCTCGGCCGAGAACTTCGCGACCTGGATCGGGCGTGAGCTGCGCAAGCGGCTGATCGACCGCTTCGGCCGCACGCACATCCAGAAGCTGCGCCTCGCGGTGTCGGAGACGTCGGGCCAGTGGGGCGTCTACTTCTACTCGGACGAAGAGGGCGAGACGCCGCCGGCTTGATCAGGCCATCGTCAGGCCGCCGGACACCGAGATCGTCTGACCGGTGATGAACGCCGCCGCGTCGCTCGCGAGGAACGAGACGAGCCCGGCGACGTCCTCCGGTTGCCCGAGGCGCCGCAGCGGGATCGCCCGGGCGAGCGCGGCGTGCAGCTTCGGATCGAAGTCCTCCACCTGCCCGAGCAACGCCGTGTCCGTCGGCCCGGGGCACACGCAGTTCACGGTGATGCCGCTCCGCGCCACCTCGCGAGCGAGCGTCTTCGTGAAGGCGATCACCCCGCCCTTCGTGGCGGAGTAGACCGCCTCTCCCGAAGAACCGACGCGTCCCGCATCCGAGCCCAGATTGATGATCCGCCCGGCCGCCCGCTCGATCATCCCATCGAGCACGGCGCGGCAGCAGCGCAGCGTGCCTTTCAGATTCACGTCGATCAGCCGGTCCCAGGTCACTTCGTCGCTGTCCACGAAGAACTCGATCACGTCGATCCCGGCGTTGTTCACCAGTACGTCGATCGGCCCGAGCGCGTCGCTCACCTGCGCCACGCCGGCCCGCACCGAAGCCGGATCCGCGATGTCCATCCCGACCGCCGCCGCGCGCCCCCCGAGCGACGCCGCCGCTTCCCTCGCAGCCCCCTCGTCGAGATCACAAACCGCCACGGCGAACCCGTCCGCCGCGAGCGCCCGCGCGATCCCCGCCCCGATCCCGCGCGCCGCCCCGGTCACCACCGCCACCCGTTCCGTCACGCGTCGCCCTCCAGCTGAACCGAACGCTAGACGACGGAGCGGCCGGGGTCAGGGGGATCCCGCAGCCCGACTCAGCGCAGTTGGGCCCCGCATCGGGGTCCAACCAACTTCGAGCCTCCCCGTCACGACGACCTGGAAACCACACCAGGGAGGGCGAGCCATCGGGCAGCGGGATCCCCCTGACCCCGGCCGCGGCTCCGGTCGCGGCTCCCGCCGCGGCACCGGTCGCGGCACCCGATCGACCGTCGCCTAACGCCCCTCGCTCGCGAACGAAAGCCCATCCCCC
>JAHEIS010000189.1 GCA_024639225.1 Actinomycetes bacterium
GGGGGCTGCCGCCATCAGGGCGCAGAGGCCGGTCGCCGCGAGAGCGAATCGTCTCATGGTTGCTTTCCGTCCGTCGTTCCGTCGGTTGTTCGCGGGTCGGTTGTTCGCGGGTCGGTTGTTCGCGGGTCGGTTGTTCATGACTGGCTCCCGCCGTCGAGGCGGCGTCGGGGGCCTCGGCCGGCCCCCCCTCTTTGACGCATGGACCGGGCCATGCGTTTCAGGTCACTTCCAAGCATTTCTGTCCGGGTCGGCCCCGGTCGATCCGACCGCTTGACTGGATGTGCTTGAGTCTATTCGGCAGGCGGAGAATCGGGCAGAAGTTTTTGTCGCCCCCCCCGCTCCGGGGGCGTCGTCAGGGCTTCTCCTCGGGCCGGTCCAGAGCGTCCAGGCTCTTGAGCGTCTCGGCGGCGGTCAGAAGGGCCATGGCCTGGGCCGCCACGGGCTGGTTCATGCTCCAGACGGCGGCCCGGACGCCTCCCCGGGCCCGCTGGGGGGTGCGGATGGCCCACCGGGCGGAGTCCGTCACGGCGAGCTGAAGCAGGAACCGCATCGTGAGGCGGTGACGCTCGATTTCAGCCGTCCGGGCCTCAGGCGGGGTCAGGGCCTCGACGCGAAGGATCGAGGCCAGAAACGCCGCGGGGCGGGCGGTCTGGGCCGTGGCGGCCGGTCGTCCGGTCTCGCTCAGATCGAAGCCGCCGGCGAGGTCGGCCGGGACGTTGTCCGGCGAGGGGCTCGTCGCGGGGTCGAGCCGGGTGCGGTCGAGGGCGGCCCGCAGCGCCCGGAGGTCGTCCGCCCGCAGGAGCGGAGCGTCGAGGGCCGCGGCGTAGTCCAGCTCGGCCCAGCCCAGCCAGGGCAGGAGGGAGACGCGCTCGTGGGTCGGCACCGCGGCCCAGGCGGCGTCGATCGCGGCCCGGACGAGGGTGGCCTCGGGTCCGTCCGGATGCATCATGAGCCGGGCGCCGGCCGCGGCGAGCATCGCCCGGGTGTGCGGCGACGGGAGCCGGGTGTCGGGCGGGGGGGGCGGGGGAGCGAGGGCGCTCATCACCCGGCGGGCGGCCTCGGCGGCGAGGGCGTCGATGGTGGGGCTGCGTCCGGCGGGACCGAGCGCGTCGGCGGCGTAGACGATGGCGGCGCAGGCGGCGGGGTCGTCGAGCGGTCGGCTCTCACCCTCGGCGACGGCCGAGAGCTCGACGAGGATGACGATCGCCGCGTCGCGCATCCGCGCCGCGACGTCGTCCGGCCAGGATGCCGCCGTCGCGCACCGCGCGAGGGCGAGGGCCGCGAGCGCCTGGTCGCGCGGGCCGGCGACGAGCGGCTCGTGCTTGTCGGCGATGATGTCGTAGTCGCCCATGAGGCCCAGCGGTTCGTCGTGCCCCCACAGCGAGGTGATGAGGTGGTCGGTGATACGCTCGGCGAAGAGCCGGATCGACTCCGGCGTCACCGCGCTGCGCGGGACGATCTTCTGCCCGCGGATCGTCTCGAACGGCATCTTCCCCGGTCCCGGTTGCGCGAGGTGGATGGTGGCGAAGCGATAGACGCGAGCGCCGAACCGAGCGCTCAGGTCGCCGAGTGACGTTGCCGGCAGACCCAGATCGACGGCGAGCGAGGGAAGCACGCGCGACAGGTCGCCGGCGGTGCCCGCGGCGTGCATCTGCGCCGGGAACAGCCACGCGACGTCGTCGCCGCGCCGCATGGCGACGCCGTCGAGCCCCGGGTCGAGCTGCGCCGCGATCTGCGCGAAGGAACGGCCGGGCAGCGGCGTCAGCGGGCCGGCCACTTCGAGCTCCACGGTGAGCTGTGTGCCCAGGGTGGCGCGCATCGTCTCGGGCAGGCCGGCGACCGTGCGGTGTCCGAGGGCCTGCCCCGTCGCGCGGCCGCTGGCGCGGCGGACCATCAGGTCGTCCGCGGTCGCATCGACGCCGGTTCCGAGCACGCGGCCGCGGTGACGGAGGATCACGCAGACGCCCGTCGCGCCCTCGATCGGCGTGCGCGCCGCGTTGGTGTCGGGAGCCGGCGGATCGAGGTCGCGGACCCACCCCACGAGCGTGAGGTACGCGGACACCACCGCCCCCGCGTCCGGTCGGTCGCCCTGGTTCTCGGACGTTGCCGGCGCGGCCCGCACCCCCGCGAGAGAGAAAAATGTGGCGATGACGCAACACCACGCGTTGCGTCGAATCACCGCGCAACGAGCGCTGAAGGGGGTACGTCCGAGAATATCACCGCTGGCGCGGTGCTCGCGCGATCGCACCCGGTGAACGGCCTGTGGCATGGGGCTTGATACCTGGAGGGTAGACAACTAGAAAAGAGAGTACCGGAGCACTTGAATGTTTATCCAGAGTTTGATGTCGATGACCGATAGTCGCAAGCGCCTGGCCGTCCTGACGCTGATCACCTTCATTACGCTCTGCTAGACCGCGCTCCGCAGGACGGCATTCACCTACCCGATAATAGAAGGCCCACGGTTCCACCGTGGGCCTGTTGCTTTTGAGGAACGACCCTCGCTCCGAGCGGAGGGCCGTACGGAGCGGTCGAGGTTGTGCCAACGCAAGAGCGGCGTCGGATCGAATCCGACGCCGCTCGTCGATAGCGAGTGTCGGCCCCTTCTCAGCCCGAAGGGCTGACTTGAACAGGCCGCCGTACGGAGCGCTAAAACTACA
>JAHEIS010000097.1 GCA_024639225.1 Actinomycetes bacterium
GATCGCCGACCTGGCTGACGAGGCTCGCGTAGGCACCGCGCACGTCGAGGAGGCCTTCACCTTTCAACGCGTCGGGCCCTACGGGTGAGCTCCGCGGGGTGGGAGATCGGGCTCGCCCACTGGAGTCATCTGCTCGGTCGCGACCTGCAGCGGCCGAGCCGACGCGCCGGCGGCCCGGAGCGGCTCTGGCGGGCCTCATCGTCCGAGCTGGCGATCCTCCTGCGCCTTTCGGTCGCCGAGGCACGACGGTTGGCCGCATCCCGCCCCGCCGGTGAGCCGCCGCACGTCGCCCGGCGCGACCCCCGGTTTCCCGAGATGCTCGCATCCATCCCGGATCCCCCGTTCGTGCTCTTCTGTCGAGAAGGGGTGGACGCAGGTCTGCGCGCCGCGCGCTCATCTCCAGCCGTAGCGGTCGTCGGCTCGCGTCGCGCGCATGACCGGTCTCTGAATTTCGCGCGCGATCTCGGGCACGGCCTGGCGGCTCGGGGCGTGGTCGTCGTGAGCGGGCTCGCCCGTGGGATCGATGCCGCTGCACACCGGGGGGCGCTCGACGCCGACGGGACCACGATCGCCGTCCTCGGCTCCGGCCCTGATGTCATCTACCCGCGGGGCAACGCCGGGCTTGCCGATGCGATCATGGCCGGCGGGGGCTCAATTCTGAGTGAGTACTGGCCGGGGACCCGTCCGGCGCGCTGGCGGTTCCCGGCGCGGAACCGCATCATCGCCGGTCTCGCGCAGGCGGCCGTCGTCGTCGAGGCGGCCGAGCGGTCCGGGGCGCTGATCACGGCCGACTTCGCTCTTGAATGCGGACGAACGGTGCTCGCCACCCCCGGAGCCCCATGGTCGGAGCGCCACACGGGATGCAACGCCCTGATCCGGTCCGGTGCGGCGCTATGTGAAAGCGTCGACGATGTCCTCGCGGAGCTCGGCGGCGCCGCGCCCGGCGTCGCCGAGCCGGTCAGGGCGAGCAGGGCCAGCAGGAGGAAGGCGAGCAGCGCCCCACCGACCACGTCAACGCCCCGGGAACCCCTCCACGGAATCGGCTTCTCAGGACAGCGACGCTGACGAGCGTGACCGGAGCGATGAAGAGCACGGAAGGATTCCCAGCTGGGTGCATCCCACGCAGCTCTCGTGCAGGAACGCCACCGTCAGAGCGGTGATCCAGACCACCCAGAGGGTGCCCATGAACGTCCACGGCAGCATGCGCACCATGGCGTCCTCGGCGCGCGATGGGACCTCGACCCCAGATGCCAGGAAACGCGTCTGCTGTCCGTTGCGGACGCCCTGCCGTCAGGCAGGGGCGAAGGTGAGGGTGCGCTCCCGAGGGTCGGCGGCAATCAAGCGGACGGTGATCCGTTCGCCGAGCGTCAGGGCTCCTGCCGGCATACGCGCGACGACGGCGGGCTCGGGCAACTGGATCGTCGCCCGCTCTCCACGGTCGTCGATGTCGACGACCGTGGCCGGAAAGCTCTCGCCGACACGGCCCGTCAGGATCACCGCCTCGAGGTAGTCGAGGGTCGCCCGCTCGAGCGCCCGATCGCGCGACCGCGCCCGGTTCATGAGGCGGGGGAGCTCCGGCAGGGCCTCACGGGCCCAGGCCGGCGGCGCGGCGCCGGCGCACAGGGCGATCAGCACCTCATTCGCGAAGCGGTCGACGAGGCGCCGGAGCGGCGCCGTGACGTGCGCGTAGTTCGCGGCGATCGCGGCATGGCCGGGATCGTCGGGCGGCGCGCCGTCGAACGCCTCGTAGCCCGCGCCCCGCAGCCCGCGAGCTGCCTGGGAGATCATCGCCACCCGTCTCGGGTCGCCGGCCCTCAGCCCGCGGGCGAAGGTCGGATAGGACATCCGATCGGGCCAGCGAATGTCGAGCGCGTCGGCGCGCCGGCGCAGTCCCGCGACCGTCTCCTCATCGGGCATGGGCAGGGTCCTCAGGATGCCGACCCCGCCCTCGAGCATGATCTCCGCCGCCGCGATTCCGGTGAGCAGCGATATCCGCGCGCTCCAGTCCTCGACGGGCAGCGGGGTGTCGTAGATCACACGCCATTCACCGTCCGCTCGGACGATCTCCTGGGATGCGCGTTGCAGATTCACGCCGTCACGGGCGACCTCACGCTCGCGCCGCAGGTTCCCGATCTCCGCCAGCAGCGCAAGGGCCCCGTCGTCTCCATTGTCGATGGCGCCCTGGGCCTCAGCGTAGGTCAGCATCTCACGGCTCCGCACGACGGCGCGCTCGAGCCGTGCATCGGCGATCGCGCCGTCGGGGTTGAGGTCGATGGTCCACATGGCCGCCCAGCGGTCGCGTCCCGGCAGCAGGCTCGCGGCATCCTCGGAGATGGCCGTGGGATGCAGGGGCGCGCGCCCGTCCGGGCTGTACAGCGTCACACCCCGCTCGCGGGCCTCGGCGTCGACGGCCCCCCCCGGCGTGACGAATGCGGCGACGTCGGCGATCGCATAGTGGACCCGGTACCCATCTCCGCGACGTTCCGCGTCGTAGGCCTGATCCAGATCGCGGCTCCCGGGCGGGTCGATCGTCAAGAACGGTGTGTCGCGTCGATCGACCGGATCGGCGGGCGCGCCGGGAGGCAGCCGGGGGCCGTCGTCCGCGCGCTGGACGGCCTCCTGTTCAGCCGCGTCGGGGAACCCCGCAGGCACCCCGAGCTCGGCGCGTATCCGATCGAACCCGGAGCAGACCTCTGCGTCGCGGGCGATCACCTCGCGGGCGAGGTACGGCATCGTGGCGGCTACCGAGGTAGAGAGGTCAGCGGGTGGCTGCGGCGGGCCGGTCGCCGGTCTCGTAGCACGCCAGCATCTCGTCTGCGCGTGCGGCGACGGTCCGGCGGAGATCCACCGGCTCGAAGAGGACGGCCTCGCCGCCGTACTTGACGATCTCGCGAACGAGCCATTCCTCGCTGGCATAGGGGATCTCGACCAGCACGGAGCCGTCACTGAAACGCTCACGTGAGCGATGCTCCTCGGCCATCCAGCGGGCGACGGCCGGGCTGCACCACACCGAGGCGCTCTGGGCGGTCGGCTCGGAGTCGGCCGCGTTGCCGTCTCCCCAGGGCAGGTAGGGGCCGCTGTCGCCGATCTCGGGCCGGCGGGTGAACTGCTCGTCCCGCTCGTGTGTCGCCCGGATTCGGTCGAGGCGGAACGTCCTCCGGTCGTCGGCCAGCCGGCAGTGCGCCACGACATACCAGGCATCGCGCGAGTTGATCAGAAGGTGCGGCTCGATCTCACGCTCGGAGAGCTCACCGCGCGACTCGGTCCAGTATTCGATGCCCAGAACGCGGTCGTCCCGGATCGACCGGTTGACGGCGGCGGCGACGTCGCTGTTTGCGGTCTGCGTGCCGCCGACCTCGACGCGGGGGAGGTTGTCCTCGCCGATCGCCTCCTCGATCTTCGTGCGCACCGAGCTGAGCGGACGCTCGGCGTCGACCGGAAGCCGGTCCCCGATGAACTCGAGTGCCCACAGCAGAGCCTTGGCCTCGAGTGGGGAGAGGCGCGCGGGCCGGGCGAAGCGGTCCGAGTAGGTCTCCTTGACGATCTCGACCTCCTCGACCTCGACGCGGGCGTACAGGGCGTAGCAGCCGCCGCCGAAGTTGATGAGGTTGAGGAGGTTCAGGTCCTCCTCGAGGACGTCGCGCTCGAGGTTGAGCTCGATGCAGAGGTCGACGAGGGGGATCCGGGTGGCGGCCTCATCTCCGCAGGCCGCGAGCAGCCGGGTCATCAGCGCGAGCAGCCGGGCGAAGCGCTCCGCGGGGACGACCTTCTCGGGGGGCGGCAGTGGGAGGGAGGCCGCATCCTCGGCCGTGTCCTCATCCTCGTCCGGTTCGATGACCTCGGCGACGGCGGGCGCCGCGCCGTCGGCTTCGTGGCGTTCGCGCACGCGCTGGAGCGCCTCGAGGGCAGCCCCGCGGAGATCGGGCGGGCCGACGATCTCCGCCTCGCGGCCGAGACCCAGGACCCAGTCAAGGAGCTGACGGCGCGAGCCGTAGGTCGTCGTGAACCGGGCCGATCCGTCCTTCGTGCCGACGAACTCGCCGTAGCCGCCGAACATCTGCTCGACCCACCAGGCGATGTTGGGCGTGAGCGCGATCTCCGCCTGCGCCTCGCCGTCGGAGAGTTGCCACGGGGCACGGTCGCGGTGGCGGGCGAGGTCGAAGTCCTCGGGCGGTGGGAAGTCGTGCTCGGCACGGGTGGTGAACGTGATGCGATCGCGTATCCGCGAGAGGCGGAAGACGCGGATGTCGTCGCGCTCGTGCGAGTGGCCCACCAGGTACCAGCTGCCCGCCGCATAGAGCAGGCTGTAGGGGTCGACCTCGCGCTCCTCCTGCTCGTCGCGGCCGATCGTGTAGTAGGTGAACCGAATCGTCTTGCGGCGGCTGATCGCCGATTCGATCTTGGTGATGTGGGATGCGACCTCGGGCGAGTAGTCGCCACCGAGCAGGTTCACCGACACGGTGCGCACGGCATGGTCGTCCAAGGGGCTGGGCCGGCCGAGGGTGAGGTGCTGGAGCGCGAGGCGCAGCGGCTCGGAGTAGGCGAACTGACCCTCGAGGAGGTACAGGCAGGTCTGGAGGGCGGACAGCTCCGCCTCGTCGAACTCGACCGACGGCAGGTAGTAGTTCTCCGAGGGCATCGCGTAGAGATCGCCCTGGAACGGATCGTCGCTCGGCCGCTCGACCGACAGAGCGAGGCCCATGCTGTCGATCTCGGCCCGGTCGGCGTAGAAGCGGCGCAGGAACGCCTGCTCGGTCATTCCGCCGTAGCCTTCGACCGCCTCGTGGATCTCGTCTGCGGTGACGGGGCGCTGCTGGGACATCAGAAACGCCACCAGGGAGAGCTGGCGCACCAGCTTGTCATCATCTCTCATCGCCATTTTCTACGCGCCTCCCGCATTGCTGGGCAGGTTATCTCAGGCCTGCCGCGGGAGAGCCCCAGCTGTGGACGGGTGCCCGTCCCCGGGGCGCGCGAGTTCGCTCTGAGCGATAATCCGACCCGGTGGTGTCACCCGCCGCGCGACTGATCGCGGCCGACGGGGCTTCCTTGTATCTTCTCGCCAGATGGCGAATTCCGAGCACGTCTACGACATTCCGGGCGAAGAAGAGCTCGCCCAGCTCGTCGGGGCGGCAACCCCCCACTTCGCGCTCCAGGCGCGCGACCGCATCGCCGGTGCCCTGGCGCGGTTGCCCGAGGAGCATCCCCGGCGCCCGGAGATCACCGCACAGCTGCGTCGCCTCGAGGCGATCGCGTTCGCCGGTGAGGCCGGTGGGGAGGCTGAACCCGACCTGCCCGCCGGCCCGTCGCTCACTCCCGCGCCGTAGCGCCGAGGACCGCGCAGAAGCAGCGCAGCACGCGCGCCGTGGCCCCCCAGACGTCTTCGCCGGCGAGGGGATAGCGCAGGGTGCGCACACCCGGTGAGGGCGGCAGTTCGGCGTCGGCGCGGATCAGGTCGCCCACAGGGACCTCGAGAATCCTCGCGATCTCGAACGCGTCCGGGCGCAGCTCGGGCAGGGGATCGGCAACGGCGACCCACGGAGTCATGAGGAAGTCGCTGGCGATCGTGTTGACGTCGTCGAGCCGCCCCAGGACCCGCAGCGCCTCTGGCGCAATTCCCACTTCCTCTTCGGTCTCGCGCAGCGCGGTGGCCAGGAGGTCCGGGTCCTCAGGCTCCCGCCGCCCGCCGGGCAGCGAGATCTGTCCCGGGTGGTGATGAAGGTGGTCGGTGCGCTTGGTGAGCAGCAGATGCGGAACCGCTCCTCGGGAGAAGAGCACCAGCATCACCGCCGACGGCCGCCCGACCGCGTCACCTCCCGGCATCCGCCTCGCCAGCGCGGACTCGAGGTGAGCGAGGAACTCGGGCATGGGCTTGTGCACCGGCGCAGTCTAGGCGCCGCGGCCTAGACTCCCGCCCGTGACCGAGGACGATCCATGGGAACGAGCCCTGGCCCGAGAGCTGACCGAGGCGGCCGAAGCGGCTGAGGCGGCCGCCGGCCGCGAGCCGCTGGGCATCCGCGCGATCGAACCTCTCGACGGACGTCGCTGGTACCTGGCCGCCTTCGCCGGCCCGGCGTTCCTCTGCCTGGACCGCGCGCTGACCGCCGAGCGCGACGGCCGACGCGTGCGCGCCGCCGCCAGCGCCAGCCTGCTGGTCGAGGCCGTCGAGGCGCTTCTGCCGCCGGATGAGCTGCGGTACTTCAGCGAGGCGGGTGCCCGGCTGATCGCACAGTCAGCGGGCTCGCCCCACCTGGACGAGGCCCTCCAGGCGACCGGACAGGCGATCCTCGCTCTCCTGGCCTGGCGCGAGGATCCGCAGCGCGAGGTCGCCTCGGTCGCCGCCGTCGACACGGCGGTCGCCCTCCAGGAGCGCGCGTTCGATGCGTACGGACGATATGTCGCGGTGTCGGAACCGCTCGTGAGCCGCCAGGATGAGCTCGCGCCGGACCTCGTCTCCGCCCTACGAGTCTACGAGGAGGCGGCCGGCCGCGCCGGTGTGGCGGAGAAGCTCGCGTCCCGTCTCGCGGACGCGATGGCCGACTGTGAGGAGGGCGCCGAGCAGGTGGCCGCCGCTCACCTCGTGCCGCTGGACTAGTTCAGGCCTCCGCGGCGACCTGCTCGACTCCGAAGTTCTCGGCGAACAGCTCGGCGATCCGCTGGAGATCCTCGTCGCCGAGATCGGGAAGGTCCGGAGCGGCGGCGAACTCCTCGATCTGCTCCGAGCCGTAGATATTGGGGAGCGTCGTGACGATCTCCGGCGTCGCCAACAGCCACTTGAGCGCCGCCTGCCCGAGCGTGTACGGGCGGTCCTCGGTGAGGAACGAGAGGGTCTCGATCTTCTGGAGACCCTCGATCAGCCACGGGCGGGGACGGTGTCGGCGGCGGTCGCCCTCGGGGAACGTGGTCTGGGGCGTGTACTTGCCCTCGAGCATTCCTGAGGAGTGCGGCACGCGGACGAAGAGACCGGTCTCAGTCTCTCTCGCACCCGCGATGAGGTCGGTGCCCGGGTCCTGCTCGAGGATGTTGTGGATCATCTGCAGGCTGTCGATCGATCGCCGACGCATGGCCGCCAGCCCCTCGTCCCTCCAGCCGATCGCCGGACCGAGCGCCACACCGTACGAGCGCAGCTTGCCCTCGCTGACCAGGTCGTCGAGCGTCCCGAAGAGCTCGTCCGAGCCGACCGCATCCATCCGCGGATTGTGGAGCTGGTAGACGTCGATGTAGTCGGTGCCGAGCCGCTCGAGGCTGCGTTCACACGAGTTCCGTACGAACTCCGGGGACCAGTCGTGTGGTAGCTCACGCTGCCCCCGCGGACGCGTGTGGTTGTACCAGTCGTATCCGACCTTCGTGGAGTAGACGACCGCATCGCGCCGATCGGCGAAGGCGTCGCGCAGAATCGTCTCGCCGCGCCCGTTCCCGTAGGAGTCCGCGGTGTCGTAGAGCGTGATCCCCGCGTCCAACGCCTGGTGCAGCAGTCGGATTGCCTCGGCATCGTCATTGTCGCCCCACCAGCCGGTGGCCAGGGTCCAGACGCCGAAACCGACCTCTGACATCGTGATGTCTGTGCCGGGCAGGGTGCGATGCTGCATGTGCGGGGGATTCTCCTCGTGATTCTGACGCCCAGCCTATCTCCCGAACATGGGTCGCCTCGGCGGTGGGTACCATCCCGGGGCAGATGGCCCTGACGTACGGAACCGAGATCTCCTTCCGGCTCGGCCCCGGTCATGCGGAGGAGGCCCGCGGGATCGCCCGGCGCCTCGCCGCCGTCGCCGACGGGTGCCGTGAGCACGTCCTCTTCGTCGACGACGAGCGCGGCGAGTACGGATGCCTGGCCGTCTGGGACGAGGCGAGCGATGCCGCGGTATTCACGTCATCGACCCTCGTTGCCGATGAACTCCAGCGCCTGGCGGGAATCCTCGGCAAGGAGCCCCGCGTCCGCAGCTATGAGATGGAGTACCAACGCCGATGATCCGCCCACTTCGCCTCGTGACCGCGATCGTCTTCGCCGCACTGCTCGCTCTGGCCGCGGGCTGTGGCGCGGACGACGGGGAAAGCACCGAAGCGCCACCCGCCGAGGCCCCGGCCGAGCCGACCGCGGACGCGCCCGCGGTCCCGCCGATCTCCGAGGCCGGGCCGCAGGCGCGTTTTCTGGACGCGCCCGGCGTCTTCCCCGGCGTGCAGGCGGATCAGCTTGCCTCTGGTCCGCTCGAGGAGATCGACACGGAGATGGTCGACCTCGCGGCCACCGGAACGAAGGTCAGCCGGTTCACGATCATCTGGTACCAGGTCGCACCCGAGCGACCGGCTGACCCGACCAACCCCGACGATCCGGCATACGATTGGTCCCGGACCGACCGCATCGCCTGCTCGATGGCCGACGCCGGAATCACCGCGATCGTCTCGAGCTTCTCGACCCCCCAGTGGGCGACCGTCGAGAACATGCCTCTGCCGCCGGGCACGGAGGTCAACCCCTGGCGCCCCCGGGTCCAGGACTACGCCGACTGGATGCAGGCGGTGGCCACTCGGTACAGCGGCGGTTTCGTGACCGAGGGTCCTCGGAGCGACAAGTGCGACGACGGCCCGCTGCCCCGTTTCCGGCACTACGAGTTGTGGAATGAGCCGCACATCGAGAAGACGCTCAAGCCGCAGTTCGACGACGCCGGCAACCCCGTGGCGCTGGAGCACTACATCGCCATGACCAAGGCGGCCTACCCTGCCGTCAAGCAGGCGAACGGCGCTCTCGACGGACGGACCGCCATCCTGCTCGGAGGCTCGGGCGCCCCTCGCTCCTCATCGAGCGAGACCGGCATGAGCGCCCGCGAGTGGATGCGGAACGTCCTACGCAGTGACGCGATGTTCGATGGCTACGCCCAGCACGTCTACCCGGCCGCCGCGCCGACCAAGGAGACGCCGGCGTTCCCGTCCTGGTCGACCGTCGAGGAGATGCTCAGGGAGATCGACGCGGTCGAGAGTCGTGCCGGGATGGGCCTCTGGATCACCGAGTCCGGGTACACGACCGGCCGCGGCGCGCGTACCGGTGCGGGGGCCGTGCGGACCGTGGACGATCAGGCGCAGTTTCTGACCGACATCTACTCGTTGCCTCAGCTCCAGAGCGACCGCATCCCGATCGTCATGTGGTTCAACCTGCGTGATCACATCGCCTGGCCCGGCGGACTGCTCTTCGAAGACAAGACTCCCAAGCCGGCCTACGAGGAGTTCCGCGCCGTGACCGCCGCGAGCGGCGGGCTCCCCGAGGTGCTCAAGCGCTAGGCAGCACGGGATCAGGTCCGAACGGTAAGGCGAAGGCGTGGTCGGGCTTCCTGCCGCCGTGAAACTGGACCAGCTCTTCGCTTTCGACGACGGGGAACTCCTCCAAGAGAGCAGGGTGCGTGGCCTGCAGAAGACCGACAACGAGCACTGGGAATCCCGCAGCAGGCCAGGGCACCCCAGCGGTCCTCAGCGCTTGTTGCGGTTCCGGCGCACGGCGGTGATCACGATCACGGCGACGAGGCCGATGACCACCCCGGCGGGGAAGAGAAAGACCGGGCTCACACCGGAGAGCAGCAGCGCCGGCATCACGACTCCTGGGCCTGATCGGCCCCCTCTTGGAGAAAATCCACGAGGTCCTCGACCGTGAACCGGCCGCCCTGCATCGAGGCGACGAGTCCGTAGACCGTCGCGGTGTGGGGCCGGTCGATGACGTAGACCCTGATGGCCTCATTCGCGTGGTCCTCGATCTCGCGCGCCTTCGCGCTGCCCTCGGGGGTC